>JABMQZ010000093.1 GCA_013202965.1 Bacteroidota bacterium
CCTTTATACTGCGTTAAAATTATTTACCGTAGCTACGGCTATGCTAAAGAATTTTGCCTTGTCTAAAGAAAAAATCTATAATAAATTTCATGTAAGTCCAATTAAAGAACGCACTACTAGGCACCAGGCACTGCCTTTTATACATTATTTCAATCCCGTTGATGCCTGTAACTTGATTTTGCTCCTGTAATGCATTATCTTTACGACAAGATAATACATTTCATTAAGCCTTACTTCTATGACCAGTATCAAAATATTGAAAAAACGCAGCGCATGGCAAATGCTGCTGCTTGTCCTGTTTTTTACTTCGTGTACAAATCAATGCACAAGACCCTGCGGGGAATTCGACTTTCTGGATATCCATGTTATCGACAGTGAGAATATAGGTGGTTGGGTTTATAACGGCTGGGAAATGACCGTTGAGTTTGATTTCACTCCTGCCGATTGTGGGGAGGACTGTACCTGTGACAAAATAGCCTGGGTACAGATGCTGCGTGCTATAGACCAGTCAGACGGAACCTACCTGTATATCAACGAAGAAAAAGAAGACAGGGCAACTGCGGAAGGCTGGCATATAGACCGGCTCCAGGGAAAAATATGGGGTTATTACGGCCGGAACGATAACGGAACTTTTGCCGGAAGTGTAACCACTGGCAGCGATGTTTCTACTGCCTCTCTGTATGACCGGCCCAGACGGGGGGATGCTGAACCCTACCTGGGCTATATCTGGATGGCTGTAAGCGTGCCTGTATGTATAGATAACGCTGCCTCCACATGTAATAACAATTTATTAGGCTTTTATGAGTGGGGATGGATGACCTCAGACGCAAGTGACGTAGGTACTTTCCACTGGATTGCACCAAAAGGATTCAAAGATGACTTTGACGCCGCTGTCGCAGAGTGGAATGCCGATGCCGCCGGCCTCGGATATAATAATTTCCCGGCATTTACCCGTTTATCAGAATAAAAACTACTATGATGAAAAGAAATAAATCAAATATCAGGATTGTAATAACACTTGGCATCGCACTTCTCGCGAGCAGCATTGTCCTTGCTCAGGATGAAGAAAAGCCAGGCATTACGAAAGCCCAGCATCTGAGCGACCTGGAGGCCCTCAAGGTCAAAAGAGACTCTACGCATGCCGTATTAAAACAAATGGAACTTCCTGCATTGGTGGAACAAATGAACAAGGATTCCAAAACCAGGGAACACTTTAACTCTTCCGCCTACCGGGAAGTGGTAAACAATCGGAAATCTGAAAGCCAGGCTTTATTTGAGATTATCCAAAAGCAACAAAAAGCGGCTTACATACCTTTAATGGCCTTACGGAAGATTAACAAGGAGGCTTATGACAGTACAGATGTTCAGCTCAGGCTTGATGCCCTGGCTGATGCTCTCAGGGAAACGATCGTGTATAATCGCTGGGGTATCCCCCACCTATACTGGCAAGCTCCCGCCAAGTCGATGATAGAGTTGGGCGGAGATGCCGAAAAAACCTTGAAAAGCTTTCTCAGTGACGAATCTCCCTGTGGGATCATGGGTTATGAAGAAGAATTGGAAATGGAGGCATATAAATATCGAAGGTGCGATTATGCACTGGCCATGCTCATGGTGATCAGGGACCAGAATGTAAAAGAAATTCCTAAGGATCCTGCCAAACGCGATAAAATGATCGAAGAGATCCTTGCGGAAGAAGAGTAGGAGTGACCCACAAACAACATATATCACCGGGATGGGGATGGATGCCTCAAGCTCTAAGTTAGTCTGTTTACTGGCATTCAAAACTCCAATGCTCCACTCATCACTCCAATGCTCCACTCATCACTCCAATGCTCCACTCATCACTCCAATTCTCCACTCACCACTCCAATTCTCCACTCACCACTCCAATTCTCCACTCACCACTCCAATTCTCCACTCATCACTCCAATTCTCCACTAGGCACTCGGCACTCGGCACTCGGCACTCCAGGCCCCCCTTTATCCATAATATTCGATTTACTTATCCTCATCCTTTTCCTGCGTTTCCGCCCAATAAACATACTCCGCATCCGCCCGCACCATCTCTTCTTCAGTCATGAAATAAGCTGCGGCCTTTTCCAGGATATGGGCGTGCCAGGCACTGTCGGAACGGATGTTTTCGGATATTTGCCGGATCCTGTTGTACTTATTCAGGGCTTCCGGATATTTGTTATTCAACAGGTATGTTGCTTCCTCCGTCAACCACTCTTCCAGGCCGCTATTGTTTTCCGCAGCCCTGCGTTTTACATCGGCAAGCCATTGGGGATTGTTCTTTATATCGTTTACAATGGGGGCCGGCCCAAACATGCCGTAGAATTTTTCGGGATTGTTTTCCCAGAGCATATAACGGGCATCCATCTCCATCATTTCTCCAAGAGTGATGTCGTGCTCCCGGGCTTTTGCAATAACATCTGCAAACCATGAATCAAGATTGGTGATGCTTGTCTGATAGTGTGTAAGCTCATTCCAACTGCTTTGGATGCCGTAAATATCAATAAGATCATCCACAAAGCCCCGGTCGAACTTGTACAGGAAGCGCTCTGTCGACATGTAAAAGATCACATCCTGCTTTTCAATCTCAGCCTTAAGATCGATGTCCCCGATAAATTTATCACCATGGTAAGTATCAGGATATACCTTTTTATAAAAATACCAGAAGGCCTCGTTGTTGAAGAGATTTTTTGGTATCTGTGTATTAAAGATATTCCAGTAATAGCTGTCGGCAATGGCCAGCACATTGGGTTTCTGCTTTGCAGTATCGTCCACAAAATGGAAAGACGGATATGGCATTGGGCTGTGGGGCAATTGAAAGATCAGGTTCAGGGTGATGCCAACATCATAATCAGTGGAACGCAGCTTCGAACTGATCTCCACTCCATCACGGACAATTTCAGGTAGGTCTATATTCCTTGTAGTTTCAATATACTTTATCAGGGAATCTGCGGCATACCACATGGCAAATTCGCTCCAGTGGGTTCCCTGCTGCGGGAAGAGTGGAAAGGAGGAAGTGTCTTTGATCTTAAGAAAATATACATTCAGGTCGATAAGGTTGATGCCCAGCTCCTTTGCTCTGCTGCCGATGTAATCATAATTGCTTTTGCCGGCTTCAGCTTTTTTATATCTATCCGGGATGTCCTCAGGATAGAGAGATGCTTTACCGGGCTCCAGCACCAACACAAGCTCGGTATTGAAATTGTCTTTCAGGTGTTGCTGCAGAAACCTGAATTGCCGCAACTTCCTGTCGAGAAGCTTTTCTCCTACAAAATCTTCTCCCGTCCAGGCCCTGATGTAATCCTGCTCAAAAAGCTGGCCGTTTTTCCCCCGCACCACACCTTCTGCATTGAGCTTGTGAAAAAGGGAATAATCCACCTGGTTGTGCAGGCGAACCAATCCGTTGTGAAACCCGATATGCTGTTCCATCCAAGGATCCATCTCAGACTGGTAGCTTCCATCCATCCAGCTTGCCTCGTAGAGCACAGGCTTTTCCTTCACTTCAAAGTCTCCATGAAGGGGATTTTCAGGGATAAGTTGAAAATAGCCCTGGATGGCCGGCATGCACAGGAGTGCCAGAATTATGATGAACAGTATATGTTTAGTTCTCGTGGCCATATCAGAACCTGAAATAGATAAAAGGGTTAAAGCCTGATGAAGTGATCGCGCTAAGGCTGATGATAAAAAAGATGATGCTGAATACACTCATCAGGATGATTTTCCTGTTTTTTTGCTTTTCAGCGAAAAGACGTTCCTGCCATCTTTCTATCGCTTTAAACCCTCCCCAGAAGGAGAAGAATACAGCAATGATGAGGATGGTGTAAAACTTATTTTCGAGGAAGATATTTTCACCGTTCATGCTGAAAGAAAACATCTTTTCCAGGTATGTGATGGCTTCAGGCAGGTTTTCTGCCCGAAAGAACACCCAGCTGATCAGCACGATGATATAGGTGATGACGATGCTGGGGATTTTCCCGATGGCCTTATAGAATTTCAGGAGGAACATCTTGTCGGCGACAAGAAATAGTCCGTGAAAAGCACCCCAGATCACAAAGTTCCATGCCGCACCATGCCAGAATCCGGAAATAAGGAATACCACCCAGAGGTTAAAATACATACGTTTGGCAGACACCCTGTTTCCACCCAGGGGGATATACAGGTAGTCTTTCATAAAACGGCCGAGTGTCATATGCCATCTGCGCCAGAACTCAGATATGTTTTGCGAGATGTAGGGGTTGTTGAAGTTTTCGGGGAAGCGGAAGCCGATCATCCTCCCGATCCCGATCGCCATGTCGGAGTAGCCGGAGAAATCAAAGTATATCTGGAAGCTGTAGGCAATAATTCCGTACCATGCTGTCATGCTATTTACCTCAGCACCACCCAGGGCAAAGATCTGATCCACCTCTTCCCCCAGCACATTGGCGATCAATACTTTCTTGGACAGGCCCACCACGAAGCGGAAGAAGCCGGTTAAGCGGTTGTCAATGTTCTCATTGGCTTTGCGGTCTACCAATTGGTCGGCAATCTCATGGTACCTGACAATAGGGCCTGCGATGAGCTGCGGGAACATCAGGATATACAGGGCATAATCGGTGACTTTTTTCAGCGGGGCATGTACTTTTCTGTACACATCCACCGAATAGGTGATCTTTTGGAAAGTGAAGAAAGAAATCCCGATGGGCAGGGCCACCTTTACCCAGTGTACCGCCCCGAAGCCAAAATGATGCAAAACCGTGCTGGCATTGTCCACAAAGAAGTTGGCATATTTGAAGTAAAGCAAGAGTCCGATATTCAGGAGCATGGATGCAGCCAGCAGCCACCTTTTCTTTTTTCCTTCAGAGTGATCAAGAAGTTTAACGACATAAAAATCCAGTATGATGGAAGCCAGAACCACAAACACAAATACGGGGGCTCCCCAGGCATAGAAGAAGATGCTGGCCAGTAAAGCAAAAGGGTTTTTGGCCACCCTGGGAAGAAGGTAGTAAACGATCAGAAAGACCGGAAAAAAGTATAATAAAAATAAGCTGCTGCTAAATACCATTTATTAACTCATATACTTTGACAGGTCAAAAGGCTGGTCAGGTATCACTGAAGAATGATGATCAACGATTTTCCAATCCTTGTCGAATTTATACATAAAGGAATAACGTGAAGGCACACTTACCTTTTTGCCGTTCTCAACCCAACTGAAAGTATAATAGCCGGTATTGACTGCCAATTGTCCGAACTGGCGGATCTGCGGCTCATGGAATTCTACCTGTATGCCCTCCAGTGTGGCGAATTTCAGAAAATACTCCCTGATCAGTTCCGGTGTATTCCTGATGACCGGAGACAAGGTGCCCCATAATATAGCCTCCTTATCATAAAGCCTGCTAACATTATCAACATTACCGGAACTGAGTGCTTCTCTCCATTTATTGGCTGTTTCAATGATCTCATTCATGATACTTGTCTTATTGATCCGGCAAATTTAAACTTATTTCCATTGTTTTGTATGCCCTGCATGATGCCGGATTAGTGCTGCCTGATGATTTTGCGTACCAGGCGTTTGTTTTCGTATTCAATAATGGCAAAGTACATTCCGTTTTGTATCGTATGCCCATCTCCGGCACTCCATTTGAATGTGTGTGTCCCGGCAGCTATGGCTTTATGATCAAGGATCAGGGCTGTCATTCTTCCTTCAAGATCAACGATCCTGATGCTTACTTCTTCATCTGTTGTGGTAGTCAGGGCGAATGTGATCTCATTCGTAAAAGGGTTTGGAAATACATCGAAGCCTTCCATCTGTTCAGTCACATCCAGAACAATAAGTTCAGTGTCGACCAGCAGGTGCACAGGAATAAGGGTTTCATGCTGGAAGTTGTCTCTTAAAATAAGATTACAATAATAATGCCCATCGTCCATCCCATCGGTGTTGAAAGTAATCATCAGCTCGTGTTCATCCTGGCCCGGAACGCTTCCGCTGTATACATCACAACTTATCCAGGGAACATTGCCTCCAAGGTTTGTGAGCACGATATCGCCGTAAACCACATGAGGTTCATTGCCGTATATATCCCCGGTGATGACATAAGGCAGTATGGCATCGTCAATAAAGCCGGATTCTGTATACCCGCTTATTTCTCCAAAAGCATATTCACCACCGTGAACAACACCCCAGCCTGAACCATCTTCACCCCACCAACTGAGGAGGGATCCGTTACCGAAACTGCCATTAAAGAGCATATCACCGCCACTTCCACCTGTGAAGTTTGTTGCTGATTCAACAATGATGCCCTGCGGCATTTGCAGTTTTATGTCCTGCAACCATTCATTGTCATCGCTGCCATTATAAACAGTGAATGACCAGCTAAAGGGATCACCGGCAAAAAATTCAGTTTGCTCACATTCCAGGTAGGAACCTTCAATACTTCTGTTTCCTCCCGCCTTGTCATCCTTGACGGAAGTGATCAGTATCTCAAATTCAATTTCACCTTCTCCGGCATTGATAATCAGAAGTGTATCCGTATCCTGATCATCAGGCAGCATGCCTTTGTCCAGCTCTTCCGGAATGCTTGTCAGCTGCGGAAGGGCATCCAGGCAGGAGGGGAGGCTGATATAATCTATAAAGGCAGCATCCAGCCCTTCACTCACTGTGGAGTCTTTGGTGTATCTCCATTCAAACCTGTGATATCCGGTTTCTACCGGAAAGCTTACTTCTTCCCAGTCGCGCAAGCTGTCCCATCGTGATAATTCAACATCATCTATCAGGAAAGAAAGAAAGTCGTAATTGACATTTGCAGCATCCTCGCAACTCACCTTCCTGAAAAAGCTGATATCCCCGGCATCCAGCACATCAACATCCAGGATCATAGAGCTATGCTGTTGATGTGTGATGAGGCCACTGCGTGCGCAGAAACTACCCTCAAAGGGGTATTGCTCATCGATCACCCAGTCGCGATCGCCTTTGAATCCCCAGCTGAACAAGTGGAAATCGCCTGTTTCAAAATCTTCTATCGTGAGTCCGATCCTGAGCTCGAAAGGCAGGTCGGTTTCAAATCCCATATCCCCGCTCAAAGCAATATTAAAACTTGCGAGATGCCCGATAGGTGCAGCTGCGTCAACCGTAATATTATAACTGAGAATGAATGAAGAATCCGGTTCAAGTAATGGAATAGCTGTGGAATCCTGATTGATGATAATATAAGGATCCTGGGAGCTCAGGATACAATCAAGGCTTGAAGCGGCACTGCCGCCATCATTATTGATATGTACTATAATGTCAGTCGTTTCGCCTGGGTCCAGCCTGCCATTATTTCCATCGTCAACGATCAGCTCCTGTATATTTATTTCGGGAGCATAAGCCATGTGAAAAAGAGTGTTTTCCC
>JABMQZ010000094.1 GCA_013202965.1 Bacteroidota bacterium
ATATCTCCACAGGAGAATTTTTTGTAAGCCAGGGTGGGATCGATTACATCGACAAGCTTCTGCAGGGATTCAAACCCTCGGAGATCATCATACAAAGAAACAAACTGGGTAAATTCCGTGAGATCTTTGGCGAAAAGCATTACACAAACACATTCGACGACTGGGTTTTTACGAAAGACTTTGCATATGAACTGCTCACAAAGCATTTCAGAACAGTATCCTTGAAGGGATATGGAATTGAAGATCTGGACAGGGCCATCATTTCCGCCGGTGCTGCCTTGCATTATCTCACGGAAACACATCACGATAAATTACAGCATATCAACAGGATCACACGTATTGAGGAAGACCGCTATGTCTGGCTGGACCGTTTCACGATCCGCAACCTTGAATTGCTGCAAACTTTCAATGAGAATGCCCCTACCCTGCTTGACATCCTTGACCAAACGATCACGCCTATGGGAGGCCGGATGCTTAAAAGGTGGATTGTCCTTCCGTTAAAAGAAAAAGGACCGGTAGAAGAAAGGCTCGAAATGGTCGGCTTTTTTATCCGGAATGAAGCACTTGCTGATAAGCTGGCCACACAGTTCAGACTGGTGGGTGACCTTGAAAGACTCATTTCAAAAGTAGCTGTGGCCAGGATCAATCCCCGCGAGCTGGTGCAGTTAAAAAAAGCACTGAATGCCATTGAGATCATTCAGAAGCATTGCCAGGAATCAGGCCATGCTACCTTGCTGAAATATGCGGAACAACTTAATCCGTGCCAGTCGGCACGCGACCGCATTGCGGCTGAGATTAACGAGGAGCCACCCGTTCAGCTTGTGAAAGGAAATATTTTCCGTGAAGGCGTTTCCGAAACTCTTGACGAACTCAGGGGGCTCGCTCATTCCGGGAAGGATTACCTGAAACAGATCAGGAACAGGGAAGTTGAAAGAACAGGCATTTCTTCCCTGAAGATCGGGTATAACAATGTGTTTGGGTATTATCTGGAAGTCACCAACACGCATAAAGACAAGGTTCCGGAAGAGTGGCACCGCAAGCAAACGCTGGTCAACACTGAACGATATATCACGGAAGAGCTCAAGGATTACGAGCAAAAAATTCTGGGTGCGGAAGAAAAGATACTCTCCCTGGAAACAAAGATGTTCAATGAACTGGTGATCGCACTTACAGATTACATTGTAGCTGTTCAGCTCAATGCAGGACTGATCGCTCGCATGGATTGCCTGCTGTCGTTTGCAACAGTTTCCGAAGCCAACAATTATACCAGGCCGGAGATCAATGAATCCCTTGTTATTGACATCACCGACGGCCGTCATCCCGTGATAGAGAAGAATCTTCCACCCGGGGAACCCTATATTCCCAACAGCATCTACCTCGACAATGAGAAGCAACAGATCATCATCCTGACCGGCCCGAATATGTCGGGTAAATCTGCTTTGCTCAGGCAAACAGCCCTGATCACACTCATGGCCCAGATGGGTTGTTTCGTGCCTGCAAAACAGGCCAGCCTGGGAATGGTTGATAAGATATTTACACGCGTTGGAGCCTCTGACAATATTGCTTCAGGCGAATCAACCTTTATGGTGGAAATGAATGAAACAGCCAGCATCCTGAACAACATCTCCGACCGCAGCCTGATCCTGCTTGATGAAATAGGCAGGGGCACCAGCACCTATGACGGGATCTCTATTGCATGGGCGATCACGGAATACATTCACAACCATCCCCTGTCCCGGGCCAAAGTGTTGTTTGCCACCCATTACCACGAACTCAATGAGATGGCAGCATCCATGCCCAGGATAAAAAACTTCCATATCTCTATCAAAGAAATCGGCAAAGAGGTGATCTTTCTCAGGAAGATAGAGCAGGGAGGGAGTGAGCACAGCTTCGGGATCCATGTGGCCAGGATGGCCGGCATGCCTTCCACAGTGCTGCGCCGTGCCGATGATCTGCTAAAACAACTGGAACAATCACATAGCGGAGAAAAATTATCATACAGGCCTGATCCCACAAGCAGATCCGGGGATGATTTTCAATTGAGTTTTATTCAACTGGATGATCCGCTGCTGCTGCAAATCAAAGAAGATATTATCAATACGGATATCAATACGCTGACACCCGTAGAAGCCCTGATGAAGCTGAACGAGATCAGGCGGTTGCTGGGGGAATAATTTTAAGTTTTGAGTTTTGGGTAATCGAAGGACCTACCTCCTACCGCCCAACGCCTAATACACCAGAAGCTGTAAAATCAGTCCTGAAACATAGCCAGCAATAAATACTATGCCTGGAGTTATGAGAACAGATTTCTGAGGTGATAATTTATAAATATCCTGCAAGAAACTGTTTATTAAAAGGAAGGTTGTACTGATACAGAAAATCCCTATTACAGGTAATAACAGCGAGTTGTTCATTCCAATTATTTTTACACAAAAGAACAAAAGCGCCAGGGGAATTACAGATACTCCGGCTGTATATATAGCTGTTGACAAATCTTCTTTCTCTTTACTTATGAATTTCATTACTATATAAAACAAACCGAAAACAGCTATTGGCGGTATCACTGAAAATATGATCAACTTAAAATAAAGCCCTGCACCACCGCCTCCAAAAGCCAATGCTGCAGAAATAAAGCTATGCCCTAACAAATAACTGGCTATCGCAAAAATAACACCAAATACGATTCCCGCCCGTAAGGCATTTGATTTGCCAAGGTCCTTTAATGTTTCATATTGACCTCCAATTGGATTGCTAATAAGTGACTTTAGCGCCTTTAGTGCTTGTCCGGTAGCTTCTTTTGCTTCGTCAAAAGCTTTTTGTCCCATTTCTTTCCCTTTAGAAATGTTATCATTTGATTGATTTTCATTTGTTTGGTTTTCGTTTTCCATGATAATAAAGGTTTGGGGGAATTATTATTATACTGCCAATAGCGACATTAAGGCAAATATAAACACATTATCCGGATAATTAAATAAGCATATTCGCAATATAAAAAAACTGCTTACTGGTCACTGCTTTCTTAGTCCCTCAGTCTCCTGGTTTCCTAATCTCATAGTCTCACAGTCACAAAATCCCCGCTCAGCGGATGTCCTTCAAATTCCGACCAAAGTCCAATATAAAAATTGACAGGCGATTCTTATCTTATTTTTTACTATTTTTAATGGCATAGAATCAGTCAAAAAATTATGTTTATTATTACGTGACAAAAAATAAACATTGACAATTGCAAAAACCAAAGCATGAAAGTATTGAAACGACAGATCTGGCATCTGCTTATCTTGATATTATTATTATTATCACTTGTCATAATTGCCAATAAAAACAATGCAATTCTTTACGGAAAACTATGGGGCATTGATACTTCCTTTTGGTTTTTCGCAGCTATTGTCTCACCCATCGCACATCAATTATATGTACTTATTGTATGGCGTTTGGAATTGCATTATAAGTCTGTTTCTAAATTCTTTGGTAAAAACGGGTTTAAGCTATTCAAAACAGGGTTTGCCATTCTCATGTTATTGCGCCTGATAACTATTACTCTATTGGCCATTTCAAATGCAAAAACCCTTAATATAAATCCTTCTGTTTCCTATTTAATAGCAGGTTTAATAAGTATTACGGTTATTTATCTCTTTTATTCAGTTTTGAATTATTTCGGAATTGACAGAGCCTTTGGCATTGACCACTTCGAAGCCGATAAGGCAAAAACACAAGCATTTGTCAAACAGGGGATATTTCGATACACTTCCAATGCGATGTATGTGTATGGGATGTTAATTCTTTGGATTCCCGGACTCTTAATGCAATCGGAGGCAGCATTATTAATTGCATTATTTAACCATATTTATATTTGGGTGCATTATTACTTTACAGAACTGCCTGACATTAAAACTATATATAAACAAACGGATAGCTAAGTCTGTCGCCAAGTGAGGAAGGGGTATATCCAGTGCGTAGTTTGTACGATTAAATTTCAAACCCTCATTCTTGACAAACGCCCTGCAATGCACTACCTTTGTGCTCCTAATCAATTGGTCATTGATATATCCTCACAGTCAGAAACGCTGTTTGCGATTCTGTTAGTCCTGTGAAACATGTAAAGAAAATTTGAAAAACATTTTTAATCTCATTCATTAACCGGAAAAATTAAGATGAAAAAATTAACCTTTCCTTTGATTTTAATGATGGCATTGAGCCTGGCAATCATAATTTCCTGTGATAAGGAAAACAAGACGCCTGCAATAGACAATAATATTCCCTCAGAACAGCTTGAGAAAATGACCTTATACGAGTCATTGGATATCCAACACGAGACCTCCTCCAAGTCATATTTAAACTATGCGGCCACATTGTATGCCGGTGATGACATTATAGCTGCGGCAATTCCGTTGGCATTTAGTAACCCGGATGCATGGACATATTACAAATTCTCTGGTGTAGCTGGAGATGATATTGAAATCAATGTAGTGCGAATCACTTGTGAAGCTGATCCTTCTTATGTTCTTTATTTTGGAACTTCTGAAAGCACAGACGGGATTTCAGCCATGCCATATTACCATACCAATCCTGATTTAACATGGATAACTTTCAGAGACGATCAGCTGCCCAGACCTGATTATTGTGCCGGAGCATGCTTCGCCTATGGCGACCCCGGTACAGATGTCACCTTGCCATACACCGGGTGGTATACCCTGGCTGTATTCGATTATATAAGCTGCGGAGATGTCTCTCCCTTGGAGTATAGGCTGAACATTGTCGGTATTACAGGCGGAACAATTGTTATCGATGCTTGTGACACTTATGTGACCAACCAATATTTAGAAACGGCGTATATGCAAGAATTAATAGATATCTGTGCTGAAACTGCCAAAAACCATGGTGCATTTGTAAGATGTGTTACACATTTGACGAATGATTGGAAGACTGAAGGATTAATAACAGGAGAAGAAAAAGGAGCTATTGTGGAATGCGCAGCTACATCAGGCATACCTTATTAATAGAATACTGGGTATGATGTGAGCTTATTAGGAAACCTCGCGGCAAGCCACGAGGAATCATTTGATTGAAGACGGAAGAAATA
>JABMQZ010000095.1 GCA_013202965.1 Bacteroidota bacterium
TGAGGAATAAAAAAAGCTTGCCGGAATACTAAAAGACAAAATGTTTTCAAATGTAATTCCGGCAAGCCATATATTTTATACAATTATTGTTTAAGCTTTTAATCGATCTCTCCCCATTATCGGGTTGCAACAACCGGGTAATCAGTTCCTGGTACCTCCCAATAATGACCAGTAAGGTTTGAATAGATCAGAGCGTTTACCCCGAATTTCAGGCTTTTTGCATCATAGCCCAGTACCCAGAAGTAAGCAGTCAACATGGATGATGTCTGTCCTGTCCAGCAATAGCTTACGATAGTCTTCGAGGGGTCAAGGTTTTTATAGGTGTCATCTGCAAGTGTGAAAGGACTCAAACGATAAGCGCCCGTGATGTTGCCATAAGTCACAACATCATCTGCTGCCCAGTAATTGTTGACAAAAAAGTCGGCCGGGGCAGTAAGAACGTCGATAGCGGGGATTCCGCTAAAACCGTTTGCGAGCATTTCATCCACCCTTTCAGCAAGGATATCGGGACCGCTTGTGAAAGAAGATTCGATGACAGGTGCGTCAAATTCAACGGGATCAGTGATTGTCCCCGGAGGAACTTCCCAGTTTGCATGACCGATAGCAGTATCGCTTACATTGCTTGCCCAGGGTCCTGATAAGTCAGCACGCCATCCTGACATGCCCCACTTAAGAACTTTGGCATCAGTGTGGCCACTGAGACGGAGGGCGATAACACCATGTCCGGCTGACTGGCCTGTGTAACATACAACCAGGATTGGTTTGGTGGCAGCTTCTGCTGCAGTGAGAATGCCGCCTAAAGTTGAATTCACAGCATCTGCAATATGTCCCAGATCAAAGTCTTCCTGGGAGCGGAGATCAATGATATAAAAGTCATCGGAACCTTTAGCGTTTACACCGGCAGCATCGATGATCCAGCTATCAATAACCACATTAACATCCAGGTTGCTGGCTATCATATAGTCTTTCAATACTTCGAAAGCAACCACCGGAGTGGGAGGATTTGGGTCCTCATCGTCACTTTTGCTACAACTTGCAAGGATGAAAGCTGAAACCACCAGGGTCAGCATAAAATACTTTAAGAATTTTTTCATAGTTTTTTGTTTTTTTAATTGATTTTTTTTTAGAATTAAAGGTTTTTGTCACGGATTTCTCCGAAATTTATACTTTGTTAAATTATTCACAAAGCTATTGTGTATTTCAATACGGTAATTTGTATGTATGATGGAATGGGATAATAAAAAATATGGCTTTGGTCATAAAAAAAATGATATAGATCATCTGTTTTTATGATCTTAATTCGTATTTTTGAAAAAAAATCATATATCGATGAATACACACTTATATCCAAACTCCTGTGTTGTTCCTACTTCGGCAGGAAATTGCTTTGATTTGCTGACGGAAGACGAACGAAAAATAGTGGAGGATAATATGGTGGAGGTGTTTTATAAAAAGGGGGAGATCATATGCAAGCAGGGTTCTTTTGCATCGAAGATCATCTTTCTTTCGGAGGGCCTGGTAAAAGTTTACCTGGAGGGATCCCCTAAAAACCTGGTGCTGGCCATCACCCCGGCAAACAACCTTGTCGGACTGCCATCCATCTATGAAGGGAACAATACATTTCTTTATTCTGTAAGCTCTTATATTGATTCCTGGGCCAAACTGATCGATATAAATGTGTTTAAACAATTATTGAGACAGAATGCTTCTTTTGCTTCCAAGATCATTGACATTTTAAATGAAAATACAGCACAGGCTTACGCAAGGTTTTTTTGCCTTACAAGGAAGCAATTGCATGGGCGTTTGGCAGATATCCTGATGTGTCTCTCAGACCGGATCTTTAAATCTTTGGAATATGATCTTCCTTTGTCCAGGAGCGACCTTGGTGACTTAACCGGCATGTCAACGGAAAGCGTGATACGTATCATGAAGGAATTCAAAGATGACAGATTGATTGAGGTATCCGGAAAAAATATTAATATTCTTGAACCTGAAAGGGTTCGTAAGATCAGTGAATTAGGATAATAAAATTTATTATGCCCTATGAAAAAGCATCTTCCCAATTTCATTACTGTTTTAAATTTATTATCGGGTTGCATGGCATTGCTTGCAGTTTTTAATGATAATCTTGTTCAGGCTTCATGGTGGGTCATCCTGGCAGCAATTTTTGATTTGCTTGATGGCCTGATCGCCAGGTTATTTAATGCAGTTTCAGATATTGGAAAGCAGCTTGATTCGTTGGCTGATGTCGTTTCCTTTGGTGTGGCCCCGGCTTTTATTTTATTTAACATGATCAATACAAGCGCTGCGCTTGTAGTTCCAGGACATGGAGACTTGCATTTTCTCTCTTATGCAGCTTTTCTTATTCCGGTGTTTGCAGCAATCAGGCTGGCAAAGTTCAATATTGATACTGATCAAACGTATAATTTTAAAGGGCTGCCAACGCCGGCGGTGGCCTTGTTCATCCTTTCGCTTCCGATCATCATGAACTGCGATCTTGTAGTGATCCCCTGGCTGAATAGCATGATTGCAAGCCCCTGGGTGCTGGCCGGACTGGCTGTAGTTTTATCCGCATTGATGCTGTCTCCGCTGCCATTGTTCTCTTTGAAGTTTCGCAGCATCTATTGGAAATACAACCGTGCCCGATTTATCCTTATCGTATTTTCATTGATACTGTTCTTTTTAATCAGGTTTGCTTCTGTGCCATTTATTATGTTAGCGTACATCATCCTTTCGCTCTTGAAGCTAAACGAAGAGGAAGGAACTGGTACAGATACTGGATCCTAGATACCCGCCTCCGCTACGCGGTATATCTCTCAATCTCTCAATCGCTCAATCGCTCAATACAAAAAGCCCCCAGTCATATAAGCGACCGGAGGCTTTGTACCCGGAGCGGGACTTGAACCCGCACGGCCTTACGGCCATTGGATTTTAAGTCCAACGTGTCTACCAATTCCACCA
>JABMQZ010000096.1 GCA_013202965.1 Bacteroidota bacterium
AATGGGAACTTTTCAGTTAATATATACAGGATATAAATATACTGCAAATTATTGAGGTAACAATATTCTAAAAGTCCGCAGGCAGCGGCACTCATTATGTTAACATTCTCAGACTTCATCGACTTCATCGATTCAATTTACTTCGAAGGTTATGCCAATCAGCTTAAAGAATCTGATCCCGAAAAGCTGCAATTCGAATATGCAGAATATCAAGCTGCAATGGCTTAATATTCTTTAATTTATAACAGGGGAAGCAGGTACATGTACGTGCTTCCCCTGTTATTTTGGTATCTGGTCACAGAAAAATGAAACACTAGCCGGAACGGTGGTGATAGAAAGGATTGATTATAAAACGTGGAACAATTACCTTCCCTTTACTATTTTGCTTACTCCAAGCACTTTATTCTGACATTTAATTGAACAGAGGTAAATACCAGGTACCAATTGTTCTGTCTTCAATTTTATTACCTGTTGTCCTGCATCAAAGTAATTCTCTTTTCGTAGTACAGCCTGACCAGATAAATTAGTTAATTCAATAGTATAACTATCTGGTATTGGACTATTAAAACATACGGTGGTTTTATTATTGAACGGATTGGGATAGTTACTAAGTTCAATTTGCACGTTATCCAACATGTTTTCATCGAAAATACTCACTGGAAATGTGGAATCTAAAATATGAACATGTTCAGTGAATGTGCTAGCTGTATCATCGCTATAATAGATATGAACTTTTGTATTAATCCCGTCAAACCAATCAATTTCTTTAATATAATAGAAAGTACCTTGATCAAATCCAGGTGTAAATTTATATTCTTCACAATAAAAATCGCAGATAGGTGAAATAAACCTAAATTCAAAGTCTTCTCCAAAATTTGTACTATAGAAAATCTTAAAATAACCAGGCCAATGCCAACTCACCAAGTATAACTCTCCTGGATTTGTGCCACGAAAAATCCTAGGATAGTTCCCGCTAAAGCTAAAACCCCCAATAATTGAGTCAAATTCATTTATTAAAGTAAAACTTTCTCCTCCATTATCACTGTAATGTATTTCAAAATTATTATATAATGCTGGTCCAAAAGAAAAATATATTTCTGATGATCCTGTCCCAACTTCTAGAAATCCGTATACACTATCTTCTTTTATAGTATCAAAACTATAAGCATAATCAAAGCTTTTAAATAATGCTGCATTACCTGCATATCTTGAATAAATTACACCTTCCTCATTTCCTGAAGTATAACATATAGACAGATTATTAAATCCACCTTGGCATTGCTCCCAAGTTGTGCAATGATCATAACTAATACATATGCCTGGAGGCGTACCATTTAAATAATTGTAGAAAATACCATCAATAGGATCCGATAATAAATTAATGGGAATCATATCTCCCTGATCAATATTACAAATATATTTGAAAGATAAAGTTTGCCCATAATCGTCCGAATAACAAATCACATGGTATCTATCACCAATTTCAAGATAGTACCAACAAGATGCAAAATATAATTCTCCTGATTGATGCCCTCTGGAAATATCACTCCATGATGCATATGAATTATGAAACATACTTATTGTTAAAAGCAAAACAAGGATGTACTTTTGTGTTATTTCATATAGTTTCATGATTACAGTCATTTATATGCAGTGGTGCAAGCACCACTGCATATATATAAAATTATTAATAAATGATCATCTTTTTAGTATCACTTTGCAAACCATTAGTGCTTAATGTGTAGAGATAAATCCCATCATTAATATTTGTTGTATTTATTTCAAACTCAAATAATCCTTTGTCATATTCTCCTTTTGCCAAAGTTAATAATTTTTCACCAGAAAGAGCAAGTACTTTTATCTCAATGTTGCATTTTTCAATTATTTCAACTTTTATTTTGGATGTTGAGCTAAACGGGTTGGGACTATTTTGATATAGGATAGCTAGTTTGTCACTTTCATTTCCTACTTGATCTTCGTTAGTTTCATCTTCACTTTTATGTGATTTGAGTAGTTCATTGATCAAATACTCCCGATTAATCTCAAATTGCTTGCGAGAAGCAAAAATAAATTGATTATGTTTACATTGAATGGTTCCTTTCATTCCACTTCCCATTGCTAGAGCAGCTTCTCCCATATCAATTGCTGCAAATGTTGAATCCGATTCTGAGTTTGTTGTATCAATTACATTATCATACCAATCTATTGCTAATTGAAACTCACCTAATTCTACATTGCAATAGGATATCATCCAATCTGCAAGTTTTCCTAATAAATCACTATTTTGCAGATTAGGTTCGGTTTCATAATAATTTTTCAATAACTGATAATCTTTATTTAATACATTTTCTAATTCATATAACTGTTTAACTGAGTTTTTAGCAGTTTCTGTCTCAGGATTAAAATAATTCGGACTTAGGTTGACACTTTATTAGTTTTACAATCAACTAATATAAGTGTTTTATGACAGTTAAAGAAAAAAGAGACATTAAACGAAAACTTAACCTCATTAATCATGCAAAGGAAATTGGTAATGTTAAGAAAGCATGTCGGTACTTTGGGATTTCAAGATCTACCTATTATGTCTGGATAGAAAGGTATGAGAAAGACGGAGAAAAAGGTTTGATAAACAGCAAACCATGTCCAGAGAATCCAAAACTAAGAACGCCTATGTATATTGAAGAGAAGGTTATTTATCTTAGGAAGAAATATCATTTTGGTCCTCAAAGAATATATTGGTATTTAAAGCGCTTTCATCAAATTCAGACCTCTGAAAGCAGCGTCTATCGAATATTACGAAGAAACGGTATAAGTCGACTGCCAGCAAATACAAAAAAACGCTCACCTGGCCCCCATATAAAGCTCTATGAGAAGCAAACTCCAGGTCATCATATTCAGATGGATGTTAAATTTTTGACTTTTAAAAATAATGAAGGCAAAAATATTAAACGTTATCAATATACTGCTATTGATGATGCCACAAGAATCCGAGCTTTAAAAGTCTACAAAAGACATAATCAAGATAACGCAATCGATTTTGTCAACTATGTTATTAATAAATTTCCATTTAGAATTAAGATGATTAGAACGGATAACGGACATGAATTTCAGGCAAAGTTTCACTGGCATTGTATCGAGTTAGGCATTGAACATGTATATATTAAGCCAGGATCTCCAAATCTAAATGGTAAGGTTGAACGATCTCATCGTACTGATAAACAAGAGTTTTATCAGTTACTTGATTATACTGATGATGTCGATTTGAAAGAAAAAATCAAAGTATGGGAAAACTTTTATAACTTTAACCGACCACACAAATCACATGGTGGATTAACTCCATATGAAGTTTTTAGAGCTAAAATGAACATAGAAATTCAAGGTCAGCCTTAGTCCGAAGTATAACAGTAACTCCAGATGCTTGAGCACATGAGTTATATAAATTTCCTGGGCTAGGAGATTGATTAAATATCTCATAAAAAAATATTTCGGTCGAATTGTCAACATAATCCGGAAGCAATGTTAGAGCATCTGGATTAATATAAATATTAGGTAATGATTCTCCTAATGAATTGCCTGGCCCAATAGTCCAAGGTTCTTCATTAGGATTTGGGTTGACGTTAATAATTTGGGAAATTGAACTAAAGATTATTAAGCTCAAGAAACTGAAAATTAATACTTTCTTAATCATGACATAAAATTAAAGGATTAATATTTTATTTAAATATGTTAGTTTCTTATTATAAATTTTAATAATATATAACCCAGGATTAAATTCGGAGACATTGAGTTTAATGACCTTGCTTCCATGAATATTTAGCAAAGAATCAAAGCTAACTATTTCCCCATTTGTATTATATAGACAAAAATTTAATCTTGGATATATATCACATATGTGCTCAGGAATGATGATATTAATAAATGAATTGGAAGGATTCGGATAAATAATAAAATTAAGATCGCTAGTCTGATCAGGATGAATACCAACAACCGGATTCATAGATCTATTAAGGGGTGGCCCAAGTAATAAGTTTTCATATCTAGAAAGTGAATGTAAAAAATCGTCATGAGAAAACGCAATTTGAACAATATTCTTATTTGTCATATTGTGTGTACGGTCTTCCCATGTTTCCCCGTTATCTCCAGAGTAAAAGATTCCTGACGAAGGAAAAGATTGTTTTGCACATCCTACAAAGATTTCATTTCCTCTAGAAATTACTGACACTGCATCCATATTAGGTAATATCGTATCCCAGGTTACTCCGTTATCTACCGATTTAAGCAATCCCACAAACCAACATCCGGCATAAAGCTCATTAAAAGGACTGATTGCAAGAGATTGAATATTGAACATTATAAGTCCTATTCGATCCCAATCATCACCACCATCGTGTGATACATATAAACCTCCATCATTACTAGTATAGCTAGTCGCAGCCATATAGATTAAACTGTCTGATACTGCAAGAATCGAATTAATGTATGTATTTTGATTAAGCACTAGACAGGTGTCCCATGTTATGCCATAATTTCTACTTCGTAATAAATATTCCTCACAACCGGCAAATATTGTACTGGGCGATAATTGTTCAAGAGTTGCACAAGTTTTAGATATTGTTAAAACTTTTTCCCAATTCTCGCCCCAGCTCTCTGATTTGTAGATTCCCCAATTTGTTCCAGAGAAGATAATTCCGTTTTCTCCAAGCAGAAGAGAATTGACACCCCAAGTACCATATTCGATCTCGTAAAATTGCCAAGATTCCCCACTATCAATGGTTCTGTAGATACCTCCATGTGGATATTGTCCACTTGGCCAAATGCCAACAATGATTGTATCATAACTTATTGGAAGAATTGATATTGGTTGTATGCTATCATTTAGGTCTAATGATTGCCAGGATTGTTGAGAATATAGTATGAAAGAGAAGTGTATTAATATAATGATCATCAGTGTTCTTGTCATAATGCTTTTATATCGTATTAAAAAGATATGTTCAAATCGCGTATACTGATTAAAACATCCTTGTAATAATTTCAATCAATAAAATAATAAATAAGAAATGAGTTTGAATAAAAATCTTCAAAATTGATCCCTGTAAATATAATAATTATTTCTCTGAAGTCAAGGAAATTGCCAAATTTTCTTGAAAAGCATTAATCAGAAATGGTAAAATCAGCCTGTCCTTTTTTTTTGCTGTGATGTAATATTCCTTTGCTTCCATAATCAACATCCTTTCTATGGAAGCAATCAAATTATCTACCGTACTCGCTGAACTTGATGAGAAGATCCTGCCTGATGGCAACCAAAAGACCTTCTCTATCAAATTCGTTAAGAAAAATGGAGAATTAGTCTTTTATAACCGTTGTGTTTCTACCGGCCTTAATATGAATCTCAAAGCAAATGCTATGAGAGGGGTGAGGCTCGTTGACCGGAACTTTGATCCTATGGATCACCACACTCCGGTATATATCTGGTCTATCCTTGAATTCAATGGCAATCCTGTAATTCTCAAATAATGGAAATTATAACAAATAAAGAGGGTCTATGTCTAGTTGAGTGTTAGGTTTTGGGTTTTCCTCCTTCGCTTCGCTACGGCGGACGCCGTGGGTTTTGAGTGGATTTAAAATTTAAGATTTTGGATCTTTAAATGCTGCTTTACCACCTGGGACTGAATGGACTGTAAGGATTGTAGATGCCTCCGCGGTATGGATTGTTTCCCTGGTAGAGCTCTATTCCTGCTTCGATGGAGGTATTCTCGCTGGGCATAAAACGCAGGTTCATCATCAGCCCTTTTCCATCATAGCCAGGACTAAACATGTTCTCTGTATTGTTTGGATTGTTGTAATCAATGGAAAACTCTTTATAGGCAGTTCCCGTTAAGACCAGCTTCGGACTGATCACATAATCACCACTTACATAAACTATTCCCTGGGTGATGTTGCCTGAATACCTTCGGAAACCTTCATAGGGCGAATAGACAAGTGTATTGCCATATTCGCTGTTTGCAATGCTGATCCCACCCCTGATGCTCAGTCGCTTGTTGACTCTGTATCTTAATTCAGGGGCCACCATTGTGGTGAAAGCAAAGCCCTTGTTGAAATCGGTCGAAAAGGACGTTCCAAGCTGAACTCCCACATCCATTTTCTTCTGTTCGCTTTGTACAGATGATGGTGTAAAGCTGTTAAATCCGCCGGGGGAATACATGGGATTGTGAGTGCTAATAATGCTGGGATTGTAAAAAGGATTGTCCTGTGAAAATGCAGCGTGCATTCCGCAAAAGATAATAATGGACAATAGGATCCTTTTCATACTACAATATTAATGCTTTATGATTAATTATTAAACAACTTAATAGATATTAATTTTAAATGCAAAATTTTAAATTGCCTGCCGCCTACAGCCCACAGCCCACAGCCAACAATAATTATGTCCTGCTCTCGCTCAGACGGTAATAGGTTTGCTTTTCTGTAATATCCATGGAAATAATATCGAGGAGAATGAAATTCAGCAGGATTTTCTCAGCCAGAAAACGAGGAATTCCGGCGATACTACTAAAGCGCGATAAGGTGATCTGTCTGTTCTCCAGAAGGTAATGCATCAGGATCTCCTCCTGCTCTTTATACCTGATCTTCACGGCTGTATCGTTTTTTTGATGCTTCCATACCTGCAACAGCACTTTATTGGCCAGGAGATTTTGGTCACCCACCCTGATAAAAACTTTCCAATTCCCTTCTCTGTCAGGTGCATAATGCGGCCTGGCAGAACTCTTTTCTACTATAATTTCGAGCACGAGTTTACCGTCTGCATGCCATTCTTTTGTCTTGAATTTTACTTCCGGTTTGCAGTACATGGAAGCCGCACCTTCTACCATAAAATATTCTTCATCCGACCTTACACCAGCAATTACCCCATTGTCTTTCACGCCGACCAACAGTCTCCCTCCATTGGTATTTGCAAAAGCCACCAGGGATCTGGCAATCTTTTTCGAGTCTGAGATCTCAAACTTGAAATCGAGTTGCAGGTGCTCGCCTTCAGAAATAAGATTTTTAATATAAATGCTCATGCATGAAATACTTCGATACAAAGTTAAAGAATTCAATTGAAGGAAGAAATGACCTCATAAGGTCCGGAACCGGTGAGTTTTAAATAAATGTGAAGTTATCCTTTGCGGTGGTTTTTTCGCAATACCGGCATTGCAGTTTCACATCCTTTTTATCGATAACCTTGAATTTTGTGATCACATCTTCATGATTGGTAATGCAGTTAGGGTTCACGCATTTAACAAACTTACTGACATGATCGGGGATCACAATATTCTTTTTCCCAATAACTTTGTAGTTCTTGATTTCGATCAGTGTGGCCGTCGGAGCTACCAATGCAATCTTATTCACAGTATCATGGTCGAAATAGCGATTGTTAACTTTGATAAGGCCTTTTTTACCGTATTTCTTACTTTCAAGATTTGTTCCGAAGAGGATTTGGTTTTCACATTCATTCAGGCCCAACATATGGATGACCTGGAATACACTCTGCGCAGGGATATGATCGATGACAGTGCCATTTTTAATGGCAGTGACCTTTAGTTCTTTTCTTTCTTCCATGGTATTTTATTTAAGCGTTATACAACTCCTAGGATTGAGGCAAGCAGTGCCATACGGACATATACGCCGTTTCGGGCCTGTTGGAAATAATAGGCCTGAGGGCTGCTGTCCACATCTTCATCAATTTCATTCACCCTTGGGAGAGGATGAAGGACTTTCATATTCTCTTTGGCCGATTCAAGCATTGGAAGCCTGAGGATATAAGCGTCTTTAACACGTTCATATTCTATGGGGTCTGAAAAACGCTCCTTCTGGATCCTGGTCATATAAAGGATGTCTACCAGTGGGATCACTTCATTCATTTCGGTATACTGGTGATAAGTCAAATTTTTATCCTTTATGTGTTGTTTCACATAACTGGGCAATTTAAGCTCGGTTGGTGATACGAGGTGGAAGGTGGTGTTGAACTGGCAGAGTGCCATTACCAGTGAATGGACAGTCCGGCCGTATTTCAGGTCGCCGACAAAGGTAATGTTGAGATTGTCAAGCCTGCCCTGCGTTTTCATGATGGAGTACATGTCGAGCAGTGTTTGTGTCGGGTGTTGATGGGCACCGTCGCCAGCATTGATAATTGGAACAGGGGCAACTTCATCCGCATATTTTGCGCTTCCTTCACGTGGATGGCGCATGACAATGATATCGGAGTAGTTGCTCACTGTGAGAATGGTGTCTTTCAAGGTTTCTCCTTTGGAAACGCTGGATGAACCTGCCTCGCTAAATCCAATGATCTTTGCACTTAGCTGTGATGCTGCGCTTTCAAAACTGAGCCTTGTTCTTGTTGAAGGTTCAAAGAAAAGAGAGGCAACGACATACTTTTCAAGAATCTTTTGTCTGGGATTTTTTTCAAATTCAGCAGCTAGTTTCAGGATCTTTAGCTGTTCGTCGATGGTGTAATCACTGATGGATACCAGGCTTCTGTTTTTCATATGTGGAAATTATATTTGTCCAAAAATAAATATTTAAAATCTGCCCGATCACCTTATATCTGAAAAGCTATCCGAAATTATTAACAATGCAGGTGGTTTTCATATTTTTACCTTTCTATGTTATAGTATATTCATCCCAGCTTTTAATAGTGATATCATCCATGCTGTATCTGCAGAATGCAATGATAAAGGCACTGGCCAGCCTTGCATTTGTGATGAGCGGTATATTGTGGTCGACAGCTGTCCTGCGGATATGATAATCATTGTATAACTCGTCTTTTGTCAGGTCTTTCGGAATATTGATCACAAGATCGATCTTATGTTGCCTGATATAATCCACAGTGTTGGGACTTTTTTCTGAGTCCGGCCAGTGCAGTACAGTGGCTTCTATATCGTGGCTTAAAAGAAATCCGGCCGTGCCTTTCGTGGCAAACAAATGGTATCCTTTTTCCTTTAACAGCTTTGCACTGTTGAGTAATTCAATTTTCGACCTCGGGGGGCCGGTGCTCAGAAGTATATTCTTCTCTGGTATTGTATAGCCAACAGAGAGCATTGATTTCAGGATTGCTTCATAATAATCCTCTCCGATGCAGCCCACTTCTCCGGTGGATGACATATCGACACCAAGTACGGGATCTGCCTTGGCGAGTCTCGAAAAGGAAAACTGAGGCGCTTTCACACCAATATATTCCAGGTCGAAAAGCGATTTATCAGGTTTTTCCACCGGGATGTCAAGCATGATTTTAGTGGCCAGCGTAATAAAATTTGTTTTGAGTACTTTAGAAACAAAAGGAAAGCTCCTGGATGCCCGCAGGTTGCATTCTATAACTTTAATATCATTATCCCTGGCGAGGTATTGAATGTTGAAAGGCCCGCAGATATTTAGTTCTTCAGCAATTCTATTCGTGATCTTCTTGATCCGGCGGATGGTTTCTACATATACTTTTTGTGGAGGAAACATCATGGTAGCATCACCGGAATGCACACCGGCAAATTCGATATGCTCAGATATAGCATAAGCCATGACCCTTCCATTGCTTGCGACAGCATCCATTTCAATTTCCTTGGTGTTTTCCATAAATCGTGATACCACGACAGGGTATTTTTTTGAAACATTGGCTGCAAGTTCGAGAAAATGTTCGAGTTCTTCAGCATTTGATACAATGTTCATCGCCGCTCCCGAAAGGACATAAGACGGCCTGATGATGACCGGAAAACCCACTTTAGCAGTGAAAGTGAAAATGTCTTCAATACTGGAAAGTTCTTTCCATTCCGGCTGATCTACTTCCAGTTCATCCAGCATTTTCGAAAACTTATATCTGTTTTCAGCGCGATCGATGGATAGCGGAGAGGTGCCCAGAATATTCACATTTTGCCTGTAGAGCCGCATTGCAAGATTATTCGGAATCTGTCCTCCAACAGAAACAACCACTCCTTTGGGAGTTTCTAACTCAATGATGTCAAGTGTCCTTTCGAAGGAAAGTTCATCGAAATACAGGCGATCGCAGATGTCGTAATCGGTGCTGACTGTTTCCGGATTATAATTGATCATCACTGAACGGTATCCTTCTTCTTTCACGGTTTCCAGGGCATTTACACTGCACCAGTCAAATTCAACACTGCTGCCAATTCTGTAAGCACCGGATCCCAGTACAATGACAGATCTGTCATCGGATTCGTAGTCGATGTCGTGCGATTGTCCGTTATATGTGAGATATAAATAATTTGTTTGAGCAGGATATTCAGCGGCAAGGGTATCAATTTGTTTTACCACCGGCCTGATATTATTATTGTATCGATGCTGGCGTACGGCCATGATCTCTTCATCTGAGCCGCTAAAATCATCTTTATACACAGAACGGGCGATCTGAAAATCCGAAAATCCGCTTTGCTTGGCTTTTCTTAAAAGTGCGACAGGGAGATCGTCAAGGGAGGATGCTTCTTCCAGCTTATTATTCAGTGTGTATATATTCTGGAGTTTCTCAAGGAACCACCTGTCTATTTTTGTTTTCTCATATATTTTCTCCACCGACCAGCCATTTTGCATGGCCATACTGATAACGAAAATGCGCATATCTGTTGGCTGTGACAACTCCTTTTCAAAATCATTGATCTCAATATCCTTGTTGCCAACAAATCCGTGCATGGCCTGTCCGATCATACGCAGTCCTTTCTGGATGGCTTCTTCAAAGCTTCTGCCAATGGCCATCACTTCGCCCACACTTTTCATGCTGCTGCCAATCTCTTTTGAAACACCAAGAAACTTGTTGAGGTCCCATCTTGGTATCTTACACACGATATAGTCCAGTGAGGGCTCAAAGAAAGCACTGGTGGTTTTTGTTACAGCATTTTTAATTTCCGGCAGTGAAAACCCAAGGGCTAACTTTGCCGCAACAAAGGCGAGCGGGTACCCGGTGGCCTTGGATGCCAGGGCACTTGATCTTGAGAGGCGGGCATTTACTTCGATGACACGATAATCTTCAGAATGCGGATCCAGGGCGTACTGAACATTGCATTCTCCCACAATGCCGATATGACGAATAATCTTGATTGACAGCTGTCTTAATTTATGATATTCGCTATTGCTTAATGTCTGAGAAGGGGCCACAACGATGCTTTCACCGGTATGTATACCCAATGGGTCGAAGTTTTCCATATTACAGACAGTGATGCAGTTATCATATTCATCACGCACTACTTCATATTCCACCTCTTTCCAGCCTTTATGGGATTCTTCCACCAGTATCTGTCCGGAATAGGAAAAGGCCTTACTGGCAAGGGTTCTAAGCTCACTGTCATTATTACAAAACCCGCTTCCCTGTCCGCCCAGTGTGTATGCGGCCCTGATGATCACCGGGTAATTCAGCTTCCTGACTGCCTTAATCGCTGCTTCTGTAGAATTGACGGCTATACTCCGGGGAGTTTTAACATTGATCTCATCAAGTTTATGCACGAAGTTTTCTCTGTCCTCGGTATCCATGATCGATTGTATGGAAGTTCCCAGGACACGTACATTGTGCTTTTCCAGCGTTTTGTTTTTATACAATTCGATACCGCAATTCAATGCAGTTTGTCCGCCAAACGCCAGAAGGATTCCCTGTGGCTGTTCTTTTTGAATGACCTTCTCAGCAAAATAAGGCGTAACAGGAAGAAAGTATATCTTGTCAGCGAGCTTTTCAGAGGTCTGGACTGTAGCGATATTGGGATTGATCAGAATGGTTTCAATGTTCTCCTCTTTCAGGGCTTTCAATGCCTGAGAGCCTGAATAATCAAATTCTCCTGCCTCGCCTATTTTAAGCGCTCCTGATCCAAGGATCAAAACCTTCTTTATGGTACTCATCTTATTATAATTCTTTAATCAATAATTCCTCGTGGCTTGCCGCGAGGTTTCCTAATAAGCTCCCCTGATTTTCAGGGGAGATGTAC
>JABMQZ010000097.1 GCA_013202965.1 Bacteroidota bacterium
AAGTCTGGATATGGTATTTCAGTTTCTGTGAGCGGTCATCCGCACCATATTTCAGTTTCATGGCTTTGGACCAGATCAGCCTGGCCACCCTGCCAAGTACGGAGTATTCGGGATCAATTCCATTGGAAAAGAAGAATGACAGGTTTGGAGCAAATGCATTAATCTCCATCCCCCTGGAAACATAATACTCAACATAAGTAAAACCGTTTGCCAGTGTAAGTGCAAGCTGGGTAACCGGATTGGCGCCTGCTTCTGCGATGTGGTATCCTGATATTGAGACCGAATAAAAATTCCTTATATGGTTCTGATTAAAATATTCCTGCACATCGCCCATCATTTTCAGGGCAAAGTCAGTGGAGAAAATACAGGTATTCTGAGCCTGGTCCTCCTTCAGGATATCTGCCTGCACCGTTCCCCGGACCCTGCAAATGGTATCAGCTTTTATCTTGTTGTAAACATCTTCAGGAAGTAACATATCACCCGTAACACCCAGCAGCATAAGGCCCAGGCCATTATGCCCTTCGGGGATGGGAGCATTGTATGTGGGGCGTTTGGTGCCACGCTTCTTATAGATTTTATTGATTTTTGCATTTACCTCATCCTCAAGTCCGTTTTCCTGAATATAGATCTCGCACTGCTGATCGATGGCGGCATTCATAAAATAACCAACCATTGTCGGGGCGGGGCCGTTGATGGTCATGGATACGGATGTCTTCGGATCCACCAGGTTAAAACCTGAGTAAAGTCTTTTGGCATCATCCAGGCATGAGATGGAAACACCGGCATTCCCTATCTTCCCATAAATATCGGGCCTGACATCCGGGTCGCGGCCATATAGTGTAGCCGAGTCAAATGCCGTCGACAACCTTACTGCCGGCATACCAAAAGAAAGATAATGGAAACGTTTGTTGGTACGTTCCGGACCTCCTTCACCCGCAAACTGACGGGTTGGATCTTCGCCCTCACGCTTAAAGGGGAATACGCCTGCAGCGAAAGGAAATTCACCGGGAACATTTTCCCTGAGATTCCACTTCAGGATATCGCCCCAGCCTTTGTATTTAGGAAGCGTGATCCTGGGTATGCTGAGATGTGACAAAGACTCAGTATGGGTTTCTGCCCTGAACTCTTTATCCCTGACCTTAAAAACAAACTCTTTATTCTTATATGATTTTATTTTGTCTTCCCACCCATCAATGATCTCCATATTACGGGGATCAAGATCAAGCACTTCATCTTTGTAAGCTTTCTCCAGCTCTCCGGTATTCCCTTCCTTCTGTTTCAGAAGGGCTACAGACTCATGGATGGCATATATCCGCTGTGCTATTCTTGCCTGATCTTCAGTCCATACATTATAATTACGAACAGTTTCAGAGATCTCTGAAAGGTATCTTGTCCGGTTTGGAGGGATGATATGGATCTTTTCCGACATCTCATCGCTGGCTTGCATCCCTGATTTGAAGTTCCCGCCCGATATTTCATTTATCCGCTCCATGATGGCCCTGTAAAGTTGATTTACTCCCGGGTCATTGAACTGGGAAGCAATGGTACCATATACCGGCATATCGTTGAGATCAGATTCAAAAAGCTGGTGGTTCCGCATATACTGTTTCTTCACATCCCTGAGGGCATCAAGGGCTCCTCTCTTGTCGAATTTATTCAGGGAGATGATGTCAGCAAAATCGAGCATATCGATCTTTTCAAGCTGGGTGGCAGCACCATATTCCGGGGTCATCACATAGAGCGAAAGATTGCAATGATCAATTATTTCAGTATCGGATTGTCCTATACCTGATGTTTCAAGTATGATCAGGTCAAAGCCGGCTGCCTGCAATATTGTTTCAGCGTCTTTAACATATTTCGACATGGCCAGGTTCGACTGCCGTGTTGCCAGTGAACGCATGTATACACGGGGATCATTAATGGAGTTCATCCTGATCCTGTCACCCAGAAGGGCTCCGCCTGTTTTTCTTTTCGAAGGGTCAACAGAAATAATGGCGATTGTCTTGTCAGGATAATCATCAAGATAGCGGCGAACGATCTCATCCACAAGGGAGGATTTCCCTGATCCGCCTGTACCAGTAATTCCAAGAACCGGAGAGTTTTTTGATTTTCCGGCAAGATCTTCGATCATTCCTCTGACAGAATCCGGGAAGTTTTCAGCTGCTGAGATCAGCTGCGCTATGGCATAAATATTCTTGCTTTCAATGTCCTTTATTGAAACCCCTGTATCTTTCCCAGTGGGGATGTCAGATTGTTCAATTAAATCATTTATCATTCCCTGCAGGCCCATCTTGCGGCCGTCATCAGGTGAATAAATCCTTGTAATCCCGTAATTATGGAGTTCGTCCATCTCCTCCGGCAAGATCACTCCGCCTCCTCCTCCAAAGATCTTGATGTGCCCACAATCGCTTTCTTTCAGTAAATCCAGCATATACTTGAAATATTCGATATGGCCACCCTGGTATGAGGTGATGGCAACAGATTGGGCGTCTTCCTGAATGGCACAGTCCACAATTTCCTTCACGGAACGGTCATGCCCCAGATGGATCACCTCCACACCTGTTCCCTGTATAATCCGTCGCATAATATTGATGGCCGCATCATGGCCGTCGAATAGTGAGGCAGCTGTAACGATCCTGATATGGTTTTTTGGCTTGTATACTTCCGGTTTTTTGTTCATCTTTACTCAGCAAATTTAGCAATATAGGCAAATATATGACTTTTTCACGACCTCACAGATCATTATAAAAAAAGCCCTGGTCCGATTGGATCAGGGCCTTTTTTTATGTTCAGAGCTAATTCTTCCTCATGCATTGGAAATGTTACATTTTAATTACTTTCTTAGTTTCCTGAACAGTGTTATCATGTTTAACCACAACATAATATATTCCTTGTGGTTGATTGATTAGTGAAATACTTTAATCTATTATTTTTAATTTTTATTATTTCATTATTACTTTAATACTTAATTAGTTGATAAGACCTTTGATACTGATTGTTTTCGATTGAAATAATGTATATTCCAGAAATAAAATCCTCTATATCTAACGTAATATTTCTATCATAAAGATTAATATTTAGTTTATGGATTTTGATCATTCGCCCCATATAATCATAAATTTTTAAAGTTATGTTACCACTAATTTCATTTACAATTTCAATATTTATTATACCGTTTGTTGGATTAGGGAATATATTTATATCCAAAGAATCATTTTTATTTCTATCAGGTATTTTAACAGCTGGGTTGATACTTCTATAAATTGTATCTAAAATATCACCTCTTACTAAAGCATAAATATAATCTTTACCACTAGCTTTGAGTTCATTAATATAGCCTGTAGGCTCTATTCCAGCATTTATATTTTCCCATGTAAGTCCTAAATCTCCTGAATATCTAACTCCCCACTCAAAGCTTAAAACACTTTGTAATCCAATATATATTCCTCCATATGAATCTATAGTCATAGAGTAAACTTCCCCTGATGAATAAAGGTTATACCAAATCACTCCGTTATCATCAGTATAATATAAACCCGGGGAGCCTCCTGGCGGCCATCCTCCAGCAACACCAGCAAGCAAATTATCTTCGATATCTACACATAATGGTCTACAACTATGATGAGTTAAAGAATGTAAGTACCAGCTATTCCCATAATCCTCCGATCTATAAACTCCATTATCCTCTGAAACCATATAAGCAGTTGAAGAAGTATAAAGGAAATTATCTACTTTTACTAAATCATAAAAACATTGAGTAAATGTTGTGCTATGTACTTTTGTCCAATTTATTCCTCCATCTGAAGATTTAAATATCCCCCCCCAACATACTCTAAATAGCAAGCTATCATCAATAATTTTTATTGATAAATTATCTCCTGCATAAGCTGAAATAGAATCCCATGATTGGCCATAATCGGTTGACTTTAGTAAATAAGTACCTGCATCTGCATATGCTGTAGCTTCATTGTATACAATTTGATAAATATTACGATTCAAATTACCGAATGATTGCCAGGATTGACCATCATCAATTGACCTATATAGGCCTTTCTCAGTACAAATTACTACTTCATCCAAGGGAGAAATCTCTATATTATAAATTTCATTTATACTATCCGGAACCTGAATTCCCATCCAAAAATCCTGAGAAGATAAAGTAAAATAAAGTGGTAAAAGAACGGTAAATAGAAGTATTCTTTTCATAAATTGAATTATAGATTATTAAAGGTTATGTTCGATCATTAATAGCAATTAATGAAAAACCTTACTTCAAGTATGTTTACAACTAACATTAAAGCTAAATTTCGTTACTGGGTAGCTAATAATGAGTATTATGCGAAGACGCGCGCCAGCTGGGCTTGTAAACTGTCATCTTTTTATTCATTTTATTCAGTCATCTTAAAGTATAGGTAAAGATAGGAGTTTTTAAAGACCTCACAGATCCTCAGAGCTGTGAGGTCATATAATAATTTAATTTAATTCTTAATGATATTATCCCTAATATTGTTTTAATAAATATATGTAACGCGCTTACCTCAATATCAGACTTTTATGACAAAATCAATCGTTTTCGCGATCTGTATTCTAATTACGCTGGGTGTTTTTTCCTATACGGCATTCCGTATTTTCAGGTTTTTCAAACTGACCAAAGCCTATCCTGTAAAAGACTGGGGGAAAAGGTTTGTCGTAATGATGAAGGTAGCCTTCGGCCAGACCAAGATCTTCAGGCGGCCAACACTGGGATTGATGCATGCCCTGGTATGGTGGGGCTTCATTATCATCCTGATAGGAAGTGTGGAAATGATCATTGACGGATTGGCCGGAACGGAAAGGGTATTGTCTGTTTTGGGGCCCGTTTATGATATTATCACCTCCCTGGGGGATGTCTTTGCACTCATTATACTGCTGCTGATATTTGCCTTTCTCTTCAGAAGACTGTTTATGCATATAAAGCGGTTTTCAGGTGTTGAGATGAAGCATATATCACACATGGATGCCAACTTCGCCCTCTCACTGATCGGCTTGCTTATGATCAGTTTGCTGGGAATGAATACCTTCTACATCATTTATACTCATTCGGCCGGACACGAGATTGTTGGGCTTTTTCCTGTCAGCACATATATTGCCGGATTCTTTGGTGAACTCAGCCCGCAACAATCCTTTCTATGGCATGAGATCAACTGGTGGTCGCATATCCTCTGGATTTTTGTTTTTGCAAATGTTTTGCCATATTCCAAGCACTTTCACGTATTCATGTCTGTTCCGAATGTTTTCCTGAGCAGGCTGGAGCCCCTTGGATATCTTCCGAATATGCCTGAGATCACTGATGAAGTGAAGTTGATGATGGATCCAAATGCCGCTTTTGCCGATCCTCCTCCGGAAGAGGAAGGACAGATAAACAGGTTTGGCGTACTGGATGCAGAAGACGTGACATGGAAAAATTATCTTGATTCACTGGCCTGCACCGAGTGTGGGCGATGCACAGCCGTATGCCCCGCCAATATAACCGGTAAGCTTTTATCCCCCCGTAAAATTATGATGGACCTCAGGGCACGCATGAAGGAAAAGGGCCCCGGGCTGGTGAAAGACAAGAATTACAACGATGAAAGATCACTGATAAGAAGCTACATTTCCGAAGAAGAACTCTGGGCCTGTACCACCTGTAATGCCTGTGCGCAGGAATGTCCGGTTAATATCAATCATCCTTCCCTCATCATGGACATGAGAAGGTATTTGGTGATGGAAGAATCTGCCGCACCGGGTGAACTGAACGCCATGTTCACCAACATAGAAAATAATGGTGCTCCCTGGCAATTTTCACCCGAAGACCGTATGCTTTGGGCCGAAGGGCTTGAAGTGCCGCTAATGGCAGATCTACAAGCTGCAGGGAAGACCCCTGAATATCTCTTGTGGATTGGCTCTGCCGGCGCCTTCGACGACAGGTATAAAAAGGTATCAAAAGAATTTGTAAAAGTTCTAAATCACCTGAAAGTGGATTATGCTGTACTTGGTACCGAAGAGGTTGACAGTGGAGATGTTGCCCGCAGGGCAGGAAATGAAATGCTGTTTCAGATGCAGTCATTGATGATAATCGAGACCATGAATATGTACGGCGTGAAAAAAGTTCTCACCGCCTGTCCGCACGACTATAACACCTTTAAGAACGAATATCCTGACCTTGGCGGTAATTTCGAGGTGATCCACCATAGCCAGTTCCTCAGTGAACTGATCAAAAAAGGCAAGTTGAAACTTAATGCAAATGGCCTTGCCGGAAAGAAGATCACATTCCATGATCCATGTTACCTGGGCCGTGCCAATGGCGAATACAAAGCGCCACGTGTGGTTGTTTCAGCCGTTGAGGGTAGTACCATGATTGAGATGAAGCGTAACAAAAGTTTTGCCTTATGTTGCGGGGCCGGTGGAGGCCAGATGTTCAAAGAAGCCGAAAAGGGCGACAAGGAAGTATTTCTTGAAAGGATAGAAGATGTTATTGAATGTAAGGCTGACATTGTTGCCACAGCCTGCCCCTTCTGCATGGTAATGATGACCGACGGCATCAAGTACAAGAACAGGGAAGAAGATATGAAGAATTATGATATTGTGGAGTTGGTGAGTATAGGGATGGGGATATAGAAAGTAGATATCAGAAAGCAGAAATTTGATCAAATAAAATCATTGTCATCCCTGACACTAAAAACAACGAAAAAAAAGAAAGTAGAAACAGCAAGGGTTTTCCTCAGTCGCTCCGCTCCTTCGGAATGACAGGGAAGCCTGCGTAAAGGAAAGAAGGGCGCGGCGCATGCGCGGCGCGCCCTTCTTGTGTTTTAATCAAGGTCCATGTCATCCCGAACGACTGAGCACAGCGAAGGAGGAGGGATACCCCTGATGCTTTGCTACAAATCCATTGAAATTAGTGCGACATTTTTGATTTTCCGGTATTAATCAGTAAAGCATTGTTGTTGACAAAAAAATTTGAATCAACTGTATAATAATTAATAATGCGAATAACAAAACAATATTACGTTTACATAATGTCCAATACGCATAAAAACATGATCTATGTTGGTGTTACAAATAATTTGAAACGTAGGGTAAATGAACACCATATGGGAATAGTAAAAGGATTTACCTATAAATTCAATTGCAAATATCTCGTATACTATGAAGTTTTTAATGATATCAACCAAGCTATTGGCCGTGAGAAAACGATAAAAAAATTCAGGCGGGAGAAAAAGAACAACTTAATATCAAAGTTCAATCCTGAATGGAAATTTCTAAATGCAATGATCAACAATGCTGATGATAAGTATTTATAAGCCAAAACATCACAATAATGCTCAATGTAAACATTTCTGCGATTAGCAAGGGTATTCCTCAGTCGCTTCGCTCCTTCGGAATGACAGGCCTCTTGCGTTTGGGAAAGAAGGGCGCGTCGCATGCGCGGCGCGCCCTTCTTTTGTTTTAATCAAAGTCCATTGTCATCCCGAACGACTGAGCACAGCGAAGGAGGAGGGATACCCCTGATGTTTTGCTACAAGTCTGTTTCCCAGGTATTAATCAGTAAAGCATGCTTGCCCGAACGAACGAGCATCGCGAGTGAGGAGGGATCCCCCTGAAAAATGCAGTACGCTATTTTCAAACTTCCATTAGCGTACAACAAACTTCTTCGTTGAAACACCTTTACCATCAGACTTTAACACAAGCTGGTATAGGCCCGGAGGATAGGTCGAAACATCTATTTTCAGTTGCTGTGTGCTGTTCAATGGGAGGGAATGAAATTGACGTCCTGTCATATCATAAATAAGAATTACCCCCTCAAGCCCTGCACTCCGCATTCTGCAATACACTTCTGTGCTTGCCGGATTAGGATAAATACTGAACACTAAGTCTTCGATAAGATACAATTCTGATTCACCCACGCCCGCATCAAGATGATAGTTTATATTACTGTATTCCGTTCCGGCAGTATCGACACTAAATTCCATTACCGGATAACCCACATCATTGGCCATATACTTATAATTTATGCTTATGTCAGTATTTGATTCAACATACAACCAAAACCCAAGAAGTTTCATCCATATCGTATCTGTCGCTATCCTGATTTCCCTTTTTCGCAGAACATCATAGGTGTTCACCGGTGTAGTCAGTGTACCCCAGGCATCGACCTTGCTATCTAACTCACTTACTACCTTCAGGCGCAAAGAATCAGCAGGCGGTTCCGGACTGGCAATTGTAACATCCACTACTATTGTTTGCTGCATGCTGTCAAGGTAATTGAGCGGAAAACTGAACATGATCTCAGGAGGTTCAAATGGTGCCACTACATTCTCAAAAATATCATAAGTGCCGGCCAGTCCATCAATCTGGTATACAAAACTATTTCTGGTGGTATAGATATAAGCAGAGTCCATCAAGCCGACAACTGTCATATTTGAAGTTGGAAAGTCTGCTGCAAAGGGAGTGCTTGCAGGATCTACAAAGTATAAATAGTAATTCGTATTCATCACAAATCCGGAGAAATCCCAGTGCTGTGAAGCACCCGGAGGGCCGGGGTCAAAGCCCGGCGGCACATTATCAACATCAGCAATATTTACCGTATCACCTACATTCACCAGGTCATCGAGGGTGATGGTGATTTGCGCTACAGCTTGTGAGAAAATAAAAACTGACAGAATTAAGGGTAGAAAATATTTCATGTTTAATTTCTTTTGGAAATGGACCTCACAGCTAACACTACCTGTGAGGTCTTATCTTTTTATGACGCCTTCATTTCCTTAATGGCAGCGATCAGTTCGGGGAGCACCTTTTGCACATCACCCACGATGCCGTAATCAGCAGTCTCAAAAATAGGTGCATCTTTATCGGTATTGATGGCCACAATACATTTTGATGAGCTCACACCTCCCAGATGCTGAATCGCACCTGAAATGCCCATGGCAAAATATAGATTCGGGGCAATGATCTTTCCTGTTTGCCCAACATGTTCTTCATGCGGACGCCAGCCTTCATCAGAAACAGGGCGTGAGCATGCCAACGCCGCCCCCAGCTCAGTGGCCAGTTCTTCAAGTGGTGCCCAGTTGTCACCGTTCTTCATCCCCCGTCCGCCGGATACAACAACATCGGCATCGGAGAGAAGGATCTTTCCTGTAACTTTATTTATATCAAGCACCTTTGTTGCAAAATCAGCATCATCCAGGGCAGGGACAAAAGTTTCAATAGCTGCATCACCGCTGCTTTCATTGATTTCAACAGAGTTCTGGAATAGTGTCAGGATCTTCTTCTCAGATTTGATCACCACATTGGCAAAAGCCTTTCCGGTAAATACTTTTTTACTCACCGTGAAAGGATCAAATGAAGATGGAACTGCATTTACTCCTGAGGCAATCCCTGCTTTAAGCTTCACAGAAAGCCTGGGTGCCAGTGCTTTTCCGGTGAAATTATGTGCGAAGATCAGCAGCTGTGATCCTTCTTTTTCAGCAGCCTGTGCAATAATAGAAGCATAGGCTTTGTTGATCAGGACATTCAAACGCTCATCATTGACTGACAAGACTTTAGTGGCACCGTAATTGCCAAGTTTTTTCAACTCTGAGTCATCAACATTTCCAATGGAAATTGCAGTGACTGTGGTTCCCGATTGCTCGGCAATCTGTTTTGCATAAGAAATAAGCTCAAAACTCAATTTCTTGAATTTGCCATCCCAATTCTCAGTATATACTAATACAGACATTATTTTAAGTTTTAAATTTTAAATTTTGAGTTTTAAATTACTTTGGCTTCGTTATGGAGTAGATCAACAAGCTCTTTTACGTTTTCGGCATCTACCATTTTACATGCCGCCTTGCTTGGAGGAAGTTCATAACTGATGAATTCGGTGAGGGCTTCATCAACAGCAGGAGGAACAACATTCAAAGGTTTCTTCCTTGCCATCATGATGCCACGCATGGAGGGAATTCTTGGTTCAAGGGCGATCCCTTTTTGCACGATAGCAACAAAAGGTGTTGGCGTTGTGAGCACTTCTGAGCCCCCATCGATTTCACGGTTCATCTTCACTGTATCACCTTCTATATCCAGTTTTGAAACTGAAGACACTGATGGAAGTTCAAGAAATTCGGCAAGCATGCCCCCGACAAGAGAGCCATTGTAATCACTTGAATCAATCCCGCAGAAGATGATGTCGTAAGGATTCTCCTTAATGTATCCAGCGAGATTTGCCGCAACAGCATACGCATCAGGAGCTTGTGCATCTACTCTGACAGCGTCATCAGCACCGATAGCCAGTGCTTTCCTGATGGTTGGTTCTGTTGATTGAGGCCCTACATTGATCACAGTAATTGTTTCTATCGATGTATCGGATGCCTCTTTCAGCTCAAGTGCACGGGTCAATGCCAGTTCGTCCCAGGGGTTGATGATCCATTGTACCCCCGCGGCATCAAAAGCCGTGTTGTTATCCGTAAAACGGATTTTGGTGGTGGTATCCGGTACATTACTAATACAAACCAGGATTTTCATGTGTTATAAATTAAATTGCTAAACTGTTAAATTGTTACATGGTTAAAATGTTGGGCGATGGGCGGTAGGCGTTTGGCTATGGGTAATATAACTGAAAACTTTGAACTCATAACTAACTCAACACCCACTGTGTCCACCGAAGCTTTAGCGAAGGTGGAACACTCAACACTATTTAAGTATTGCACGCGAAATTACAATTTTTTGAATTTCCGAAGTGCCCTCATATATCTGGGTAAGTTTTGCCTCGCGCATGAGCCGCTCTACATGATATTCTTTCACATAACCATATCCACCCAATACCTGTACGGCTTCTGTTGTGACCTCCATGGCCGCATCAGCAGCAAATTGCTTAGCCATTGCACTGGCAAGGCCGTAAGGTTTTCCCTGATCTTTCAGCCATGCTGCTTTATAAACAAAATTTCTCGAAGCTTCGACTTTGACTGCCATATCGGCTAATTTGAAAGCGATGGCCTGGTGTTCGCTGATCAATTTTCCAAAAGCTTTGCGCTCCTTGGAATACTGTATGGCCCTTTCCATGGCGCCGGCAGCAATCCCTGTTGCCTGGGCTGCGATGCCTATCCTTCCGGCTTCCAGGGCTTTCATGGCAAATTTAAACCCGAAGCCGTCTTCGCCAATCCTGTTCTCCTTGGGTACTTTTACATCAGTGAACATCACTGAATGTGTATCGGAACTGCGCATCCCCATTTTGTCTTCATGAGGCGCAAGGGTAATTCCGGGTGTATCTTTATCAACGATCAATACATTTATCCCATGATGCTTCTTATCAGGATGCGTTTGAACGGTAACAAGGTATACAGAGCCCATGTTGGCACTGGTAATCCAGTTTTTCGTTCCATTCACCAGGTAATGGTCGCCCTTATCCTCACCCATTGTTCTTTGTGAGGTAGCATCAGAACCTGCTTCAGGCTCGGACAATAAGAAAGCACCTATCTTTTCTGCAGCAGCCAGGGGCCGGAGGTATTTTTCCTTTTGAAAATCATTGCCATATTTTTCAATTCCATAGCAAACCAGGGAATTATGCACCGATAGTATCACGCTTGTAGCAGCGTCAATCTTTGATAATTCTTCCATGGCAAGGACATAGGACATGGTGTCCATTCCTCCCCCACCCCATTTGGGGTCTACCATCAAGCCAAAGAAACCAAGATCACAAAGGTTTTGAACATGCTTGGTGGGCATTTCTGCTTTTTCATCTCTTTCCAGCACATCTTTGATCAACTCTCTCTCGGCATAATCCCGTGCAGCCTGACGGATCATTTCCTGTTCTTCTGTAAATTCAAAATCCATGAATAAATATTTTGTTAAAACACTGATTTATTTGGTGAAACAAAGATATTAATTTATGGGAAATTTCAAACTTTCAGAGAAGATAATGTTGAGTGTTAGGAAAAAAGGTGCAGGGCACAAGGTGCAGGGTGCAAGGAAATTTAAATCTCAAATCCCGGCACCCGGTATCCGGTATCCGGCACCTAATCGAATAAACAAATTAACCCTCAAGAAGCATTGAATTTGGGGTTATGAAAAAATCAGAATCGCATCCCGGACAGTTGCAGGCGGACTGCCTCAAATTCGCGAAGGATCTCATCCATGATCTCTGCAGCAGGTTTAATTTCATGGATCAGCCCTGCTATTTGTCCGATCTCAAGTTCACCTTCTTGCGTGTCACCCTCGAACATTCCCAATTTAGCACGACCCCGCCCCAATAATTCCATGAGTTCTTCCCTGGAAGCTCCGCCATCCTCAATTTCTTTCACACGGAGATAGAAATCGTTCTTTATCAGCCTGACGGGAATCAATTTTTTCAGAGTGAGGGCGGTGTCCCCATCTTTGACTGTTACAACACATTTCTTGAACATTTCATGCGCCGACGATTCTTCCGACGCAACGAAGCGACTTCCGATCTGAACTCCATCCGCACCAAGGGCCATTGCTGCCATCATACCCCTGCCCGATGCAATACCGCCGGCAGCAATTAAAGGTAATTGTATTGCTTCCCTGACCATGGGAATCAGAGCCATGCTTGTTGTTTCTTCAATGCCATTATGTCCTCCGGCTTCAAAGCCTTCTGCCACCACGGCATCCACACCGGCATCTTCGCATTTCAGGGCAAATTTAACATTTGCAATCACGTGGGCTACTTTGATGCCATGCTCCTGAAAGTGTCCGGTCCATTTTTTAGGATTGCCTGCTGAAGTAAAAACGATCTTCACTCCTTCTTCTATCACAATTTGGGCAATCTCCTCCATTTGCGGATAAATCAATGGCAGGTTCACACCAAATGGCTTGTTGGTTGCAGATTTGCATTTCCTGATATGCTCACGCAGGATATCCGGATACATGGATCCCGAACCAATCAGTCCCAATCCACCGGCATTACTCACTGCTGAAGCAAGTTCCCACCCACTGCACCAGATCATACCGGCCTGGATAAGCGGATACCGAATCCTAAATAATTCAGTAATTTTATTCATTGCTTAATAATATATTCCCGGCACCTGGTATCCGGCACCCGGTACCTTCATTACATTACTTTCAACATTGCGGATACAATATTATCAGCCCCCTCAGCAATTTGAAGAATATTTGCGTCAAGCATATAGCAGGGTGTGGAAAAAAGGTTCAAATTGTCATCGTAAACCACATCTCCATGGCTGGTGTTTATATGAGTCCCACCCATTTTCCCGATCGCTTCAATGGTACCCGGATCCTGGCCGATTGTAACTGTTGCACCCTCCAGGATCTTCGCGATCATGGCCGGGGCAATGCATAAAGCTCCAATGGGCTTCCCATGATCATTGGTTTCTTTGACCGCCCTTTCCACCTCTGCATTTACCTTAGCATCCGGGCCATCAAAGGCCACAGTCGAAAGATTTTTTGCCACCCCAAATCCACCGGGGAAAATCAGGGCATCATAATCTTCAACTTTATAGTGTTTCAAATTTTTTATGGTACCCCTTGCAATCCGGGCAGATTCAACCAGGACATTTCTTGTTTCCGGCATTTCCTCCCCTGTGATATGGTTGATCACATGATGCTGAGGAATATCAGGAGCAAAGATCTCATAAGAGGCTCCATGTTTTATGATGGCATATAATGTAAGCGTAGCTTCATGGATCTCGGCTCCATCAAAAACTCCGTTACCTGAAAGTACTACAGCAAACTTTTTCATATTCTGTAAATTTGATGATTAATACCTGTTTTGTCTTTTGCTAATTTACTAAATAATATTGCCAAAGCGGGAGGTACATATAAAAAAACCCGGACCAAAGATCCGGGTTATGTTTTTTAGATATATATGTTATGCTTTCTTACAAACCACAGACACCACCGTTACATCATCACCGCCCATATTGATGGAAAGAGCATAAGGTTTATCAGCAGGCATCTCAATCTGTGCTTCTCCGGCATTACCGGTAAGCTGCTCCCAAAGGGTTACGGCCATATGAACACCGGTACCTCCTGTCGGGTGGCCCCATCCGATAAGGCCTCCTGTAGTATTCATGGGGATCTTGCCGCCACGGGCTGTATTTCCTTCAGCAACAAATTTTGCTCCTTCACCAGGGGCTGCAAAGCCAAGGGCCTCGGTTGCCAGCACACCGGCAATGGAGAAACAATCGTGAGTCTCTATGGTACCAAGATCATCGATGGTTATTCCGGCTGAGTCCAGTGCTTCCATAGCTGTGGCTTTTATGCAAGTAAGCTCAGTAAGATCGGGCGGATCTTCCGTTAAATTCCTGACTTTATGTCCAAAACTAACTATTTCAACAGCCTGATCGCGGGGGATGCCAATCCTTTTTAGTCCTTCTTCGGAAACAATGGCAATGGTTGAAGCACCATCCGACACTTTAGAGCAATCCAAAACATTCAGATTATCGACGAAAGCTTTGCCATTTGGTTTTAGCTTTTTATAAAGTGCATCCAGGTCCGGTGTTTTATTGTGATGTTCCTGTGCGGTAGGACACAAGCGGGCATTTTCAACGGCATTTCTGAACCATCGGCCCATGCCTTCCCTGGCATAATCATAGCCGTATTTTTCATAATAGGCACCTGCCCTGTCGCTGAATTGTCCCGGGAAAAAATACGCATGTCCGTCTTTTCTCTTTCCATACCAGCCGGCTCCTGCAAGTATATCGGCCCCGTAAATGGCTTTTACAGTATTCTGAACCTCCACACCCATCGTTAAAACAACATCAGACGTGCCTGCCATGATGCTTTTTATGGCTGAAACGACGGCAAGTCCGCCGGAAGCACATGCTCCTTCTACCCTGGTGGCTGGTTTATACTGAAGTTTCTCATCTATCATAGGAAAGAAACCACCGAGATGCCCCTGTTTATTAAAACGCTCTGCCATAAAGTTTCCCACAACACACTCATCAACATTATCGGCACCACCAATCATTTCCAGTGTTTTCCGGCCTGCTTCCTCAACATAATGCTCAATTCCGGGACGGGGCTTCTTAGGATGAAATTCATTGCGTCCGGTGCCAAGTGATACCGTATTGTACCCGGCTACCATGTATATTTTCTTATTTAACTTGCTCATATTACTGTTTTTAAATTTCGTTGATTCCAATGATTAGTCAAAATAGTTATTGATGGGCCCATATGCATGAAAAAATCCTGTAAGCAGCACAGTATTTACATCCTCTTCATTATTGGCAACAGCATCAGCTACCAGGGCTTTTCCAATTTCATTTGAGCGCTTACCGTATGCTATTGCGAGTTTTGCGCCAAGCGTATCGAGTGCCTTCAGGTCATTATAGAACTTTTGCAGCACTTCATCTTTATTCTTCATTCTCACTACGCTCTTCCAGACTATAGCCGGATCAGGAATGGCACCGATCTTTCCATCTGCTCCGCTGAAGGAATCGAAAGCAATATACTGTTTTGTTTCCGGGTCGATAACCGCGACCGGTCTTCCTTTTTCATATTTCAGGAAACCATCTTTTTGGGAACCGTCAGAATGCTGTCCTCCTTTAATGCCTGTATCAAAAAGCTTATCAAGCAAAGGACTGTGGAGGTCTTCATTATCCAGGAAGGGGTTCATCACTCCCATAATAAATCTCACAACGTCAATGCCAACATAATCGATCAGCTGGAAAATACCCATTGGGCGGACAAGGTAATCCTGGGAAACTTTATTGACAATATAAATGGCTTCAGGCAATGGCATTTCAGCAGACAATTCTTCTGCTTCCTTTATCGCATGAAGGGCATCTCTCATAAAATGGCCATTGCCAATAAATCCGGCATAGTCGTTGGAAGGAACAACAATTTTCCCAAGGTTTTTTGCATACTCATTTGCAAATTCTTTGACTTCCGCAGATGTTTGATTCGTCCAGATCAATTCTACCAGTCTTTGTACGGCGGGAGGGTTGTAAAAGTGAAAACCCAGCACCCTTCCCTTAAGGTCCGCTTCCGATTCAATAATATTGATGGGTACGGAAGAGGTATTGGTAAAATACCAGGGTGTATGCTCGTTGTTATCCTCGATCTGGCGGAAGATTTTCACCTTCAGATCTTTATTTTCATTTACGGCTTCAAAGATCAGCTTTGATCCATAAGCCGCTTCCAGCCTGGTGGTTGGACGGACCACCGAAAGAACGTCATTCACATATTGCTCAATGATCTCTGAATTCTCGATCAGGTCCTTACGGTCGTGATACATTGTTCGCAGGACAACCATTTTCTTTTCTGCAATTTTCAGGACCTGGGCCCTAAGGTATTGTATGAGTCCGGCAAGTCCTTCATCAGAAACGTCCATGGCATTCAGCACGAATGCTTTTGATTTGCCTCCGGATTTCAACATGAGGTCAGCCATCTCAACAGCAGTAAGCAATAATATGCCGCTGCCCATTTTCCCGGCTGCCCCAAGCACAGTTACATTTTGTAATCTTTCTTCGTATGTCATAGTATTTTAAATATTTAATTGTATGGTTTACTAATATAAGTTTGGAGTGACTAAAGTGAGCTAAAGTGCCTAAAGTTATTGAATAAGTTTAACTTTAGCTCACTCCGAACTCAAGGCACTTTAGGCACTTGATTTACCATTCTGGTTTTCTTTTTTCCAGGAAAGCTTTCATCCCTTTTTCGCCCTCATCTTTAAACAGGGTGCCAAACATAAGTGCTTCCAGTTCTGTTCCATTGTCGAAGCCTTCCAGCATACCCTTCCTGACTACTTTCTTGATCAGCTTAACAGCTTTCGGCCCCTTCGAAATAATGGTTTTCGCTATCTTCATAACGACCTCCATCAACTCCTCCGGCTCTACTACTTTCTGCACGAGTCCGATCCTGAGTGCTTCATTTGCATCTATCATTTCGGCGGTCATTAACAAATAAAGTGCATCCCCGAGTCCTGTCAGCCTTGGAAGCCTCTGTGTAGCAGCATATCCCGGGATCAGTCCCAAACTAACTTCCGGTTGTCCGAATTTAGCTTTCGTACTGGCAATCCTGAAATCACATCCCATGGCAAGCTCAAGGCCACCCCCAAGGGCAAATCCGTTGATGGCAGCAATAACAGGTATTTCCATTTTCTCCAGGCTGCCAAATGTATTTTGTCCCAACCTGCTAAAATCAGATCCCTCCTCCTGAGTTTTATCCACCATTTCAGCAATATCAGCACCCGCAACAAAAGCCTTTCCTTCTCCGGTGATAATCATCACCCTGACATCAGGATTTGCATTTATTTCGGCAACAAGCTGATCCATTTCATTGAAAAATCTTGTATTTAAAGCATTCAGGGCTTCGGGACGGCTAATAGTAACCAAGGCGATCTGTTCGTTGATCACTACTTTTAAAATTTGTAATTCCATAATTTGAAGGGTCTAAAATTTTGAGTTACCAAATTTAAAAAAAAATACCATTCCTTTTTACCATTTTATAAAGAAATACATGCCTGCATATAAACCCTGATTCATATGAAAAAATGTTCATAAATAGATGTTTTAACAGTATTTTAACAATAAAGCTGATGATTTTGGCAACAATTTGTTAATTTTGTGTGTTTACTTATTAGAATTCAGCGTTCTGATGAAAAGAATGATCAATAAAATAATACTTGGGATTACAGCCGTAATTTTTCTGGTGTCAACCAGCGGCTTTACCGTATTTCGTCATTCTTGCCAGGCAGAACAAACTACAGAATTTTCATTTTTGCTTGCTGATTTCAGTTGTGATCATCAGTATAGTGAGGATGCTTATCCTGCTCATTCCTGTTGCGAAACATCAGGCATCAACGATGGAGTAAACTGCGGAACAGATGATTGCTGTGATACTGAAACATTCCTTGTAAAGCTGAATACTACTATTGATTATCAGAATGTATTCAAGAAGCCGGTTATTTCAGACATTGATGTGGCACAGGTCGAAATTTATGAATTCTATTCGCCTGAAAGAGAATCAACACATATCATTATAAGCAATGACCTCCCCCCACCTTTATCGGGAAAAGCATTGCTCATTTTTCTTCATCAGCTTACCACCCCCTATCCTTCTGTTTAATTGTACCGGATAATTTCCCGGGTCATCTTTATTCTACTTTTTTTACAAATTAAACAGAAGAAGAATTATGTATTTAAAAATAATAATGAGCAGTTTATTTGCTTTCATTGTCACCATTTCATTTTCACAACATCTTGAAGGAGTCGTTTATCAGCTGGAAGAACACAAGAGCGATGAACATGGTGATGCAGAGCATGATCATAAAGAACCCCTGCCCGGTGCAAATATATATTGGGCGGGAACACAAAGCGGAACCTCAAGCAATGCAGATGGGGGGTTCCATCTTGATTTTCCGGATGAGGCAAATCCCATGCTGGTTGTCAGTTATATCGGGTTCAGGAATGATTCCATATATATTAAAAAAGACCAGCATGAAATCGAGATCATCCTTTCCGTTAATACACTATTAAAAGAGGTCGTGATCACCAATAAAGCTCCCGGATCATTCATTTCGAGGCTTGATCCCATTTATACCCAGAATATTACAGGTGCGGAGCTTCATCGTGCTGCCTGTTGTAACCTTTCCGAAAGCTTTGAAACCAACGCTTCTGTGGATGTATCGTACAGTGATGCAGTAACAGGTGCCAAGCAGATACAGCTTCTGGGCTTGAGGGGAACATACAGCCAGATCATGACTGAAAACATTCCCAACCTCAGGGGGCTGGCAACTTCTTTCGGACTGGGATATATTCCTGGGCCATGGATGGAATCCATCCAGGTGTCCAAAGGTACTGCAGCAGTGATCAATGGCTTTGAATCTATTGCCGGACAACTCAATGTGGAGTACCTGAAACCGGATCTGGCAGATAAACTCTACCTGAATGCATTTGTCAATATTCATGGCAAACTGGAAGGGAATGCAGTTTCGGCCTTCAAATTAAATGATAAATGGAGTACGGCAGTTTTTGCCCATGCCGAGAACCTCTCGAACAAAGTGGATGATAATGGGGATTCATTCCTGGATTTACCGCTGATCCGGCAAATCAATGTTTTTAACCGCTGGAAATACGATAACAAGAAAGATGTGATCAGCCAGTTTGGATTTAAGGTGCTGGATGAGAACCGGACAGGCGGACAAAGGGATTTCTCAGAAGGCATGGTCCGCGACACCAACAATCCTTATGGTATAAACATAAAAACCAGGAGGTATGAAGCTTTCTGGAAAGGGGGGTATATATTCCAGAACAGGCCATCAACTAGTATTGGAATGCTGCAATCGTTTACCCATCACAAACAAAATTCATACTACGGATTAAACGATTATAATGCGGAAGAAAACTCCTTCTACCTCAATCTGATTTTTCAGTCATATATTGTGAACACATTTCATAATTTCAGCACAGGATTTAGTTTCGAGATGAATAATTTTATTGAGAACCTGAATGACAGTGCTTTTAATCGTTTTGAAAGAATTCCGGGGGTGTTCTTCCAGTATACCTATAATCTTGAAGACAAGCTGACGCTTATCGCAGGGATCAGGGCCGATTACCATAATATATACGGAGCTTTTCTGACACCCAGGTTTCACATCAAATATAACCTGACTGAACATACGATCCTCAGGGCTTCAGCCGGAATGGGCTACAGAACGGCCAATGTGATCGCAGAAAATAATACGATGCTGGCCAGTTCCAGAAGATTGCATATGACTGAAGAACCCCGACAGGAAAAAGCGATTAACCTGGGAATTAACATTACACAGTATGTTGATATTCTGGGGAAAGAACTAAGGATCAGCGGGGAAGTTTACCATACAAATTTTATGAACCAGGTAATTCTTGATTTTGACAAGGACCCGCAAGCCATTTATGTGTACAATCTTGATGGTCGTTCTTTTTCGAACTCCTATCAGATAGAGGCAAACTATGAGTTGATCAACAGGCTGGATATGACGCTTGCATTCAGGTATAATGATGTGAAGATGACCACTGATGATAAGTTGCAGTATAAACCATTGCTGCATCGTTATAAAGGGCTGATCACCCTGTCGTATGCCACCAGGCTGAACAAGTGGCAATTTGATTTTACCACACAGTTCAATGGCAGCAGCAGGATTCCCGGAACAGAAACAAATCCTGCAGAATATCAACGCAGTAATTCCTCTCCCGCCTATACCATCATAAATGCACAGGCGACAAAGTATTTCAAAAAGTGGAATATTTACCTGGGGGGAGAAAACCTGAGTAATTATACGCAGAAGGATCCCATCATTGCCTCCGACAGGCCCTTTGGAGAGTATTTCGATTCATCAATGATATGGGGGCCGGTATCGGGGGTGAGTGTTTATGCGGGAGTTAGATATACGCTGGAATGATAGAAGATAGAAGATAGAAGAAGTAAATTTAAAATTTGAATTATGAAAACTGAAACAATTATTATAGAAAACCTGAAATGTCACGGATGTGCAAACACCATCCGGAAAGGATTGAGCAGGATAGAAGAGGTCAGCAATGTAGATATTGACGTTGAAGGGTCATCGGTTAAAATCGAGTATGAAGGGGTAAACCATATGCGTAAAATATTTGTTGAAAAACTGAGAAAGCTTGGTTATCCTGAAGAAGGAACCGGAAAACTAAACCAGCAGATTAAATCATATATCAGCTGCGCGATTGGAAGAGTTAATAAATAGAAATTTAATAATAAAATCTTTAAACAATGAAATCTATGAAATCAATAACATCAATTATTTTCACACTGGCCCTGATCCTGGGAACAGTAAGCTTTTCACAGGCACAGGATGTTGAACCTAAGGAAAAGAAGATCGAGATCCAGACATCTGCGGTATGCGGTATGTGCAAAGAGCGTATTGAAACCAATATGGCTTACGAAAAAGGAGTAAAATCAGTTGAACTTGATAAAAAAACAAAGATCGTCACTATCACTTATAAAACGGAGAAGACCAATCCTGAAAAGCTGAGAAAAGCAATTTCAGAACTTGGTTATGATGCTGATGATGTGGAAGCCGATACAAAAGCCTACGCTAAGTTACCAGCATGCTGCAAAAAGGATGTTGAACCGCATTAATTACAGGCGTGAAAGATTCTGGTGAACAAAACAGGAAGAAATGGTTACGCATAGCCTTATGGCTTGCGATCATCACCATCATTTATAATGTTGCGGAAGGCCTGGTATCGATATATTTCGGTATTAGTGATGACACATTATCTCTTCTGGGATTTGGTGCAGATAGCCTTGTGGAGGTAATCTCAGGTGCAGGAGTTTTGCATATGGTGTTCAAACTACAGAAAACAGGGAATGAATCCCGGGATATATTTGAACGAAGGGCATTGCGAATTACCGGGTTTAGCTTTATGCTTCTGACAGCAGGCTTGATTGCCGGCGCTGGGATCAATATCTTTCAGGGAAATTCACCCCAAACTACCGTTCCGGGAATAATTGTTTCGAGCCTCTCGATCCTGACCATGTTTTTCCTGATGGAATACAAACTAAAAATTGGCAGAAGGCTCGGATCAGATGCAATCATTGCCGATGCACATTGTACCAGAACGTGTTTTTATCTTTCAGTGATCCTTTTAGCCTCCAGCCTGCTGTATGAATTCTTCAGAATTTCGTATATTGACGTCGCTGGTTCTTTGGGTATTGCATACTTCGCTGCCAAAGAAGGTATTGAGGCCTTTCAAAAGGCAGCTGGAAAAGTAGGTTGTGCATGTGGAGACGCCTGTAATAATTAATAATTATCACAAATCAGACTCATGAACTATCACCCCATCTTAATACTTTGTACTTAGTACTAAATACTCTTTTTGAATGAGCCATAGCCATAGCACACATGATACCAGCAACCGCAACCTGCTGATAGCTACCCTGCTGAATGTGCTCATCACCACCGTCGAGATCATCGGAGGAATCATGGCCAACAGCCTGGCTCTGCTATCAGACGCTGCACATAATCTTGGTGATACAATTGCTCTATTGCTGGCTTATATTGCCCGGAGAATAAGTAGCAGGACTTCGAATGAAAGAATGACTTTTGGTTACAAGCGGGCCGAGATCCTGGCTGCTTTCATTAACGCGTTTGTATTAATTGGCATCTCGGCTTTTCTTGTTGTTGAGGCAGTGAAACGCTTTTCAGAACCTGAGCCCATCAAGGGCCTGTTGATGTTGATTGTAGCATCCGCCGGATTGGTGTTCAATCTTGCTGCCATGTTGTTACTGAAAAAGCATTCCGGCGACAGCCTGAACATTAAATCAGCTTATCTCCATCTGCTGGGAGACACTTTATCATCCGTTGCAGTAATCATTGGAGGTATTCTCATATACTTTTTTGAAATTGTATGGGTTGATCCCCTTATAACAATTCTTATCAGCGTATATATAAGCAGGGAAACCTGGAGCGTATTGAAACAGGCCACCGATATCCTCATGCAGTCCACTCCCGCAGGGATGGACATACAGTTCATCACCAAAGAACTGGCAGCCATCGATGGTATTTCTAATATCCATCACGTTCATGTATGGAGCCTGGGTGATAAGGATTTTCATTTTGAATGCCATGTTGATATGGAAAAGGATCTGGAAGTCAGCAAAACAGCTATGATCCGGTCCCGAATAGAACAAATACTCCACGATAAATTCGACATCGGGCATGTCACGGTGCAGTTTGAGTTTGATGAATGTGATGATAAGGATGTAATCCATAAAAATAATAGCTAATATTTAAATCATTTGGTTTAAAATATAAGCCCCAAGGGGGTGGTACCAATAGCCCCGGGAATCAGCCCGGGGGTTATGTAATGTAACGTAATATAATACAAGCACCACAGGTGCGCAATCAATGGTTTCAACAGAATATGTTATCATTTATGATGAATTTCCTGTATGGGATTAATGATTACGCCCCGATGGGGCTATGTAAGAACAGCACATTACAAACCCCGTGCTACACACGGGGCTAATGATTCACGCACCTTTGGTGCTCAATAAGTGCTTGCGATAATAAGTAAATATTAACAAGTCTTCCCTCAAACCAATTATTCCTATATCTTTGTTCGTGAATTAACGAACAGAAATGAAAAATCCGGAGGTCCTCACAGAAGAGCAACAAAAAATTGCACGCTTTGCAAAAGCAATGGGACATCCAATCCGGATATATATTCTTGAAACACTTTCAAAACAATCATGTTGTTATAGCGGAGATCTGTCAGAGGTTTTGCCTATTGCAAAGTCTACACTCTCACAGCACCTTAAAGAACTAAAGGATGCAGGACTGATACAGGGTGAAATTGAAGCCCCAAAAATAAAATACTGCCTGAACAGGGAAAACTGGGAAATTGCCCAAAATATTTTTAAAAAATTTCTTGCACCTTAGATATATTTTTTAATATCTTTGTTCGTATTTTTGCGAACTACGAATTAATATATAATTTAAATAAATATGCCAGTCAATATTAAAATCCTGGGGACAGGATGCCCAAAATGCAATAGCCTTGAAAAGCTCACACGCAAAGTGCTTAGCGAAACCGGAATTGATGCCGAAATAGAAAAAGTAGAGGATATTATGGAGATCATGAATTACGGGATCATGAAAACACCGGCTCTCGTCATTAATGGCGAAGTAAAGATCAGCGGCAGACTACCTTCCGATAAAGAACTGAAAGAATTACTAACGCAATAATTAAACCATGAAAAAAACACTTGTATTTACAACAAGCTGTCTGTTTCTTCTGTTTGCGGTTTTTACCTCCTGTAACAGCCAGACAATCAACAAAAGCAATGATGATGCTTCTGCGGTTCAAACAGCCAGTCAGGAATCCACAACAGTGACTGTTTATTATTTTCACGGCGACCGTCGCTGTGCAACATGCAAAGCTGTTGGAAATGTCAGCAAAGAAACCGTTGAGGATGTATTTGGAGATAATTCCAAAGTATTATTCAAGGATATAAATATCGACGATCCGGAAAACAATGAGTTCAAAGATAAATTTGAAGTTAGCGGATCCGGATTGTTTATCTACGACGGGGAGACTACCAAAGACCTCACAGCCCTTGCTTTTCGAAAAGCGGCAAGCAGTCCCAAGGAATTGACCGAGGCCATCATACTTGCTGTTAACGAAATGCTTTAGTTCTTTCAACATTTTTCTATAATTCATAAAAGACAAGCATGGAATATCTCCAGCAGTGGCTTGATCAATCGCAGTGGCCCATTTTTTCAGCCTTTATTCTGGGCTTGATGACAGCCATCAGCCCATGCCCCCTGGCAACAAATATTACGGCCATAGCATATATCGGGAAAGACCTTGAAAACAAGAGAAAAGTGTTTTACAATGGTCTGATCTATACCCTGGGAAGGATGGCATCGTATACCGGGGTGGGGATGGCTATATATTATGGTGCAAGCGGCTATAAGATATCTGAACTGTTTCACGGATATGGTGAACGGCTTCTGGGACCCGCATTGCTGATCATCGGGATCCTCTTATTGAATATTATTCCTTTTGGCTGGTTAAGAACAGGAAAAGTTGACTGGGGAAAGAAATTAAAAGTAGATTCAGGATCCTATCTTAGCATGTTCCTGCTTGGAGTGGTTTTTGCCCTTGCCTTCTGCCCTTACAGCGGCGTTTTGTACTTCCTGATCCTGATCCCCCTTACCATTGAAAGCGCAAACTTGCTCCTGCCACCCGTATATGCCCTTGCTACCGGCCTGCCTGTTATTATCATTGCATGGCTCATTGCATTTACCCTGTCGGGTGTTGGGAACTTCTATAACAGCATTAAAATCTTTGAACGCTGGTTCAGAAGGTTGGTAGCAGTAATATTTATTATTTCCGGCTTATATTTTATCTGGATATTTTACCTCTAAGAGAAGAATCATGGAATGGAAAAGGGAGCTTAATATATTTTTCTGGATGCTGTTGATTTTCCTCGGTATATTTTATATGCCGGCAGGAACAGAAACATTCAACAATGCGGTATCGGAAGCATTCACATTATTAAAATGGTATGCAAGAGAACACGTCTTGCTGTGCCTGATCCCTGCGTTCTTCATTGCCGGGGTGATTGCTGTTTTTATCAGCCAGGGAACCATTGCCAGATACCTTGGACCAACGGCAACAAAATGGAAAGCTTACCTTATGGCCTCTGTTTCCGGGACGATCCTGGCGGTATGCAGTTGTACCATTTTGCCCCTGTTTGCCAGTATCCATAAAAGAGGTGCCGGGCTGGGTCCGGCCATTGCTTTTCTGTATTCAGGTCCGGCAATTAATATACTCGCGATCATCCTCACGGCAAGGATCCTGGGCTTTGAGCTCGGGGTTGCACGCATTATCGGAGCTGTTGTATTCAGTGTAATCATCGGCTTGATCATGGCATTTATTTTCCGCAAGGAAGAAAAAAAACGGGCCGAAGAACAGGCAGGCTTTGCGCTGCCCTCAACAGTAAAACCCATCTGGCAAATCATTTATCTTTTCATTTCATTGGTTTTCATTCTGGTATTTGCCAACTGGGGAAACCCCGGAACAGAAAGCGGCCTGATGTACCTGATATGGTTTTATAAATGGAAGATTACAGCATTTTTTGGCCTTGCTTTGGCCGGAGCATTGATCATTTTTCTTAAGATCAGCTGGTGGAAAATATTCCTGGGAACATCTGCGGTTATCATCACTGCAATTATTTTTCCCTCAAGCCCGGAGATTCCATTTGTTATTGCAATTGCAGCACTTAGCATCCTCATTATGATCACCCCAGGGGAAGCAAAAGAATGGCTTGGAGAAACATGGTTTTTTACAAAACAGATCCTGCCTTTGCTGGCAGCAGGCGTGCTGGTGGCAGGCTTCTTACTTGGCACCCCAAACGGCGCAGGCATCATCCCCGAACACTATATTTCTTCACTTGTGGGAGGAAATTCCCTGGCAGCTAACTTCTTTGCCTCCATATTTGGGGCATTCATGTATTTTGCAACACTCACAGAAATCCCCATCATCCAGGGATTATTGGCCAACGGAATGGGAAAAGGGCCTGCCCTTACCCTGCTACTTGCAGGCCCGGCCCTCTCTCTTCCCAATATGCTGGTGATACGCTCAGTGATAGGAAACAAAAAGACGCTCGCATATATTATCCTGGTAATTATAATGGCAACGATCTCAGGAATGATATATGGGTCATTATAACCATCAATATTCACCAAGATTATAAGTTACCTGGAAATGAAATTGAAGTGAAATGATAAAAAGACTTTCCTTAATTCTGATCATTAATGCAATGATAATATTGGTGTTAAACGCACAGAATGATAGTATCCAAAATAATACAATCAGGAAGGGAAGCCCAGTTGTTCAGGTTTTTTTCACTACTTATTATAATCCACAGCCCGAAAAAATTGGTTTTTCAATAGGGCGTGCACATCTTGGTTATCAATACCGTTTTGATGATCATTTTTTTGCTAAAATCGTTCTTGATCGCGGACGGCCGGGCAGGCTGGGTCCCATATCAGTTTCAGACAGCCTTGGGAATCAATATCAGGTTGACAATTCCTTTCATGAAGGCAGTTTTTATACCATGACACTTAAGTTTGCATTCCTTGAATGGAAGGTAAATAAGAAATTAAAGTTTCAGGGTGGATCTATTCTTCAAAACCACTATATTACTCAAGAACGATTTTGGGGTTATAGATTTATTGCTAAAACTTTTATCGACAGGTATTATCTTATTCCAAGTTGTGACCTTGGATTTATTTCTTTTTATAAATTTAATGACCGCTACGGATTTGATCTCGCAGTTACTAACGGAGAAGGTTTTCGATTTGACCAGGATCACTTTGGAAAATTGAAAATAGCAGGAGGCCTTAACCTGAACTTTATTAAAGGGCTGCAATTAAGGCTTTACTACCATAATATGATGTCAGGAGATTCAATCAATAATGCCAATGAGCAGCTCTTTTCACTTTTCACAGGGTATAAACACAAGAAAATTTTTAGAATCGGATTTGAATTTAATTATATGAAAGATTTTCATCATATAGTAAATTTTAATACATATGGAATGTCGGTTTATGGAAGCTGTATGATTTTCAAAAAAACAGAGGTTTTTTTTCGATACGACATTCTACAATACGACAAAGCTATTAACACAGAAAGTCTTAATGGATATTTGAATGGAAATGCCATTATTACGGGAATAAGTTATCATCCTTTAAAAGGGGTAAAAGTTGCTTTAAATTACCAGGGATGGTATACATCTTCAAGCTCCGATATAAATATTCTGGCTTTGAGTTTTGAGTATAAAATATAAGATAGGTTTGATCTTGTTAAATGTTGAAAAAATGAAAATCCTCATCCTTTGCACCGGAAATTCCTGCCGCAGCCAGATGGCAGAAGGCTTCCTGAGATCATTCGATAGAAAGCTGGAGATATATTCTGCAGGCACAAAGCCTGAAAAAGAGATCAATCCCAATATAGTTACAGTGATGCAGGAAGTGGGTATCGACATGAGCAAATATACTCCCGACTCTGTGGAGAAACTCCTTGCGACTTCTTTCGATTATGTGATCACCGTATGTGATGATGCCAAAGAAAGTTGTCCCGTATTTACAGGTTATGTGAAACACCTCCTGCACATTGGCTTCGAAGACCCGGCCGATGCCATGGGAACCGATGAAGAGGTATTGCCGGTTTATCGGAAGATACGGGATGAGATCAGGGAAAGCTTTTCTGAGTTTTATCAAACATTGTGATAAATATAAATTCAAAGATTCATAATAACATGAAAATTAAGAAAATAGATATCAAAGATATTGTCCGTACGAAATATGATCAGATCGCTATAAACAGCAAGGAAAACAATAATTCTCCCTGTTGTGGAGAAAATTCATGCTGCGAAAGCGTTGATTATACTATGTTCAGCAGTGATTACAGTCATCTTGATGGTTATTATTCTGATGCTGATTTAAGCCTTGGATGTGGTCTTCCTACTGAATTTGCAGGAATAAAAGAAGGCCAAACAGTACTTGATCTTGGATCGGGAGCAGGAAATGATTGTTTTGTAGCCCGGGCCCTCGTGGGAGAAAAAGGCAGGGTTCTCGGAATTGACTTTGCACATAACATGTTGCAAAAAGCTCGGGAAAATGCTATGAAACTGGGATTTGATAATGTTGAGTTTATTGAAAGCGATATCGAAAACATGCAAATCCAGAATAATACAATTGATGTAGTTATCAGTAACTGCGTTTTAAACCTGGTGCCCGATAAAAGACTGGCATTTGAAGAGATCTTTCGTGTGTTAAAGAACAATGGACAATTTTGCGTTTCTGATGTGGTCATTACAGGTGATTTACCGGAATCCCTGAAAAATGATGCCGAGATGTATGCCGGATGTGTTGCCGGAGCAATTAATAGACATGATTACATCAACCATATTCGAAAACAAGGTTTTGAAAATGTTGAGATCAAAAAGGAAAAAAAGATCATTATCCCTGATTCAATTTTAAGTAATTATTTGGGAAAGAATGAATTGGAAGTTTTCAATTCCTCCGATACCGGGATTTACAGTATCACTGTTATTGGCCGAAAACCATAGGTATACGATAAGGTAGTTCTCACTAAAATTCATTGTCTGCGCAAAACCTTTGCCATATGAACAAGAAAAGATTGTCTTTCCTCGATCGGTTCCTCACCCTCTGGATCTTCCTGGCAATGTTTGTTGGGGTGATGTGGGGATATCTTCTTCCCGGCATCAAAGATTTTTGGGCGGGCATGGAGAGTGGCGGCACTAATATCCCCATTGCTATCGGGCTAATCCTGATGATGTATCCACCTCTTGCCAAAGTCAGGTATGAAGAATTACCGAAGGTATTTTCAAACTTTAAGATACTGGGGCTTTCCCTGATCCAGAATTGGCTTATCGGGCCTGTATTGATGTTCCTGCTGGCCATCATTTTCCTGCATGATTATCCCGGATACATGTACGGACTGATCCTCATCGGCCTCGCCAGGTGCATTGCCATGGTAATCGTATGGAATGAACTGGCAGAAGGAAGCAATGAGTACGCCGCCGGGCTGGTAGCTTTTAACTCAATCTTCCAGATCCTGTTTTTCTCTTTGTTCGCCTGGATCTTCATTACCATACTGCCTACCTGGTTTGGACTGCCATCTGTGGAAGTGCCTATTACCATCGCTATCATCGCAAAAAGCGTATTTATCTACCTTGGAATTCCCTTTATTGCAGGATTCCTCACCAGATTCATTCTTATCAGGATAAAAAGCAAAGACTGGTATCACAAGAAATTTGTTCCGGTAATCTCTCCCATCACCCTGATCGCACTCTTGTTTACCATTATTGTGATGTTTTCTTATCAGGGAGATAACATCATCACATTGCCATTTGATGTCGTTCGTATAGCCATCCCCCTGATCATATATTTCGTGGTCATGTTCCTGGTTTCATTTTTTATGGGGAAAAAGATCGGGGCGGATTACTCCAAAACAACATCAATCGCATTCACAGCAGCATCAAACAATTTTGAGCTGGCTATCGCAGTGGCTATCATGGTATTCGGTATCAGTTCACAGGAAGCCTTTGCCACCGTTATCGGTCCGCTGGTGGAAGTCCCGGTACTGATCGCCCTGGTGAATGTGGCTTTATGGTTCAGGAAAAAATACTTTGGAAATCAGATATCAGAAATCAGAAATCTGAAATGAATTCTGAATTCAGATACATTGTTGTCCGGTTAAAAAGATGAATTGCTTATCTTCTTAGTTTTAAGCCTAATAAGTTGTCATCCCGAGCGAAGACGAGGGGCCTACAACCTGGAATGCCTCCCCAAGCCCTCTTTTACTCAGATGTCGCAAAAATGAATGCCATTGCGCTTTTCACCAATTCAATCTAAATTTCCCCGGACACTACTATTTCTGATATCTGATATCTATTTACTGGTAGCTTATTTCTTGTTTTTATAGTATTAATTGTGCTATATACTAAGCAGTTACCAGAAGCCAGTAAACAGCAACCAGTAACTATCTCTTAGAAGTATGTAGCATCTATTGTTATCAACATTCCTGGACAATCACACTAATTTCCATTATCTTTGTTACAAACCAAAACCAATAAACATGAAAATTCTCAAGAAAGTTATTATCTGGATGCTTGTCCTGATAGGCATCCTTATTCTGGTGGCTTATCTGCTGCCGGGAACGTATAAAGTTGAACGCTCCACGCTTATTAAGGGCGACAGGGGAATGGTCTTTTCCATGGTCTGTGATTTTGACAATTGGAAATTATGGTCGCCCTGGTCAGCAACTGAAGACAGCACAGTAGTTATTGAAAATATCGGAGCTTGTGAAGTCGGGGCTGTGCAAAAATGGGATGGAGAAGAAATGGGAAAAGGTGAAATTAAGATCACAGAGCTGATTTCCGGTGAAAAGATCTTGTGGGAGATGGGATTTGAAGGATGCAGCAAAAAGATGCTTATCGGAATGACATTTGAAACTGAAGGAGATGAGTGGCTTGTTACATGGACTGCCGAAGGAGATCTGGGTTATAATCCTTTATACCGTTATTATGGCCTGATGATCGACTCAGATCTGGGCACGGAATACGAAAACGGCCTGAAAAGCCTCAAGGAACTTTGTGAAAAACTCCCTGATTACCCAGGCATAGAAGTGACAACATTTCCATCAGGGCCAGGACTCTCCGTTAAGGATTCTGTCAAGGCCACTGAAGGCATTGGTATTTTCCTGGAAAAAAATTACCCATTCCTTTTTGCCTATGCCATAAAATACGGGGGTATACCTGCAGGGCATCCTTATGCCATATATTATAATTGGGACCCGGAGGGGATGATCCTGATGGAAGCCGGCATTCCGCTTGCTGAACCCCTGGAAGGAAAAAATGAGATCATGGCAGTTCAAACACCCGGGGGGAAAGTTGTAAAAGCCAGCCATTACGGAGCATATGATGAAAGTTATATCGTTCATGAGGCGCTGAACAAATACATCATGGTTTTGAAAATGGAGTATGCCGGTGCACCCTGGGAAGTATATGTAACGGACCCGATTGATGAGCCTGATACTTCCAAATGGGAGACCATTGTGTGCTACCCGGTACGCTGACACAAGGAGATGTGCGGCCGCTATATTTTATCTCACCCGGACAGATGGTACCCGTGATCACCAGCAATCATCCGAAAGAATTGCAGCTGTTTCTAATAGCTTACTGCAGATGCTGCCCCATCATCGCAGCCCTGTTATCCTGAATAGAAAACATGAATCAAGATGGCTCAGGCAGGATTTGCCATTGGCGGATGTTACAAAACTTCTGAAGCCGTATCCGGCCGATTTGATGAATGCATATCCCATAGATCCGGCCATCAAAAATCCACGAGCCGAAGGGAAAGAGCTGTTGAAACCTATTGGTGAAAGAGTCATTCCTGAATTTGATGCCAGAACAAAAGAAGACCTTGAACTTCAAGGCATGGGAAGCGAAAAGAACTTTAGGTATGATTCGGAGTGGCCTTGGGGAGGATGAAATCAGAAAACAGATATCAGAAATTTGAATTCAGAAATAATTCTGATTTCTTTTATATTATTGTTGTCCGGTTAAAAAGATGAATTGCTTATCTGCTA
>JABMQZ010000098.1 GCA_013202965.1 Bacteroidota bacterium
AAAAGGCCGGCACTACCACGCATGTCAGAAAGGAGCATCAATAAAAAGCCAATAATCAATAAAGAACTCCTACGCGAGAACAAAAAGTTTCTCAAATACAAATAATAATTTGATTGATCTTTATTTCTCATAATATAAATAGATTAAAATTACAAACCGAATATTCGGTATGCAAATACATAGTGAAAATATTTTTAGCAAAATTTTAATAAAATAAGTCATTCGTGAAAAATTGCTTGCAACGTACGCGGCATAGCCGCGTACTTAGATTTGTTCCCTAAAAGTACAAAAATATCCTATGTGGCATAGCTGGTGTTATGAATACGTAGGACCACCCACGGCCTTACGTCCAGGTATTGGCGCAGAATTTGATTTTCTGTTCATTTCTTTGCTTGCCCAAAGAAACAGCCTGTCCCGAACATAGTGAGGGAAACCAAAGAAAGGGCACCCCGGACAAGGTCTTCGATAGTGTATTGGTTTTTCAAAGAAGCTGCATCGCTCAGACTGCGCCCGGGGACGTAAATGCTACGCATTTATTTAAAGCATCCCTGCACCTTGTACTTTGAGCCCTGCACACGAAGGACAAGCCTTCATCATTCTTACTTAAATTCTGTGCCAATGACGGATGGATACCACTGCAAGGCTTGTAGATTGAAATTGTCATCCCGAATCCCACCGCAGGTGGGTGAGGGACCCCCATCACTTTAGCGTCTGGTTCATAAAAAACTACTTGCCGGCGATCGGCACCAGGCCCTCTTGCCGTTTTTGTAAAGAAAAGAAATGTGTCCAAAATCGGTAGGTTTCAATATTTTCTTCTGTGTCAACAATGTTATGTTGGAATAGAATTACTTTTTCTTTTTGGTATAAAAACGATTCTGAAAGCGCTAAATATGGAGATTCTTTCCAAAAACCAATGTTGCTTACTTCCCAAGTCTTATGAGATGTCTTCTTTTCAATTTCTCGGTCTTTAAGAACATCAAAGATGAATGTCCCACCTTTTTTTAATATACGGAAAATCATTTCCAAAAGGCTTTCTCTTTCTGTCGGTATTAATACACCCAAGTCAGTGTATATTAACACAACTAAATCAAATTTATCTGATTTTAAGTCTACTTCTAAATAACTTGTATTTAAGTAGGTTATATCCAACTTTTTGTTTTCCGCCGACTTTTTAGCATACTCAATAGAATTCATGAATTGGCGAACCGCTGTATACGAGACCCGTACGTACAGTGGTGTGAGAGGCGCACTCCGTTCCCGAATTACTCGGGAGCGGAGCCGTCTACTCGATTAGCGTTTCGTGCTTTATTATTCATCTGTCTGTCAGCGTTGGCAAAGACATACTTATTGACAAGTTTTGGCTCGGGCGTTGGGCTTTTCGAGCGACTTGGCAATGTGTATGGCTTTAGCGTTGGCATATCTCATTAAATTTATCAAATACCTGTTTATATTTCTGTTCATATATTACTTGATTTCTGATTTCTGATTTCTGATTTCTGATTTCATTGGCTCAACATCCACCGCGTCCACCGTAGTCCCGAGTCCTCGGGACGAAGGTGGAACACCCAACACCATTCAGTATTTTTTAATATTTTTACATCCTTTAAGGCAAAATTACGTATAAACTGATCTATCATTAACAAACCAAATTTATAAGGCATGAATAAAAGTTTAGTATTTATTGTCAGAGGACTGCTATTGTCAGTTCTCTTGTTCCTTGTGTTTATTGCAAATGCACAAGATCGCTTCCTTTCTTTTACCGAAGGGATCACTGAAGACAATCAATCCATTACACTTCCCGAAAGGCATACTGAAAACATGAATGCACAGGGTGTTGAAATTTCCTGGTCGTTTTCAGGTGCTGCAATTTCTGCTGTAAATGTCGGGAATGACGAATTTCAGTTTATAAACATGCAGGGTTTTACACATCTGGCACAAGTGGGTGCACCTGCTCTTCCTGTACATAATGAGATGATTGCCATGCCAGTGGGATCGATCGCGAAGATCCATATACTTGAGACACAATACTACGAGTATGACGGATTTATGATCCATCCGGCCTTAAAACCTGCCCTGGACACCGAGGGGGCCGAAGAACCGCTTTTCGAAATAGATGAGAAAGTCTACCAGACCAATGCATATTTTCCGGAAGATATAATTGATATTCCCGATGTGTATTATAGTCGTGGAACACCTTTAGTGCTGCTGCAGATTGTTCCGGTACAATTCAACCCGGTGACAGCCAGGATCAGGGTATATACTTCCATTAAATTAAAACTTGAATTTACCGGCGGTGAAGGCTCCTTCGATTATATCGCCAGCGACAATTCCCTGCATTATACCAATTTATTGAAACGCAATGTGCTGAACTCCGAAAGCATTCCTGATGGGATATCGCGCGGCCAAAACGGCAGTCGTACAGGTGAGAAGGAATATATAATCATCACACATAGTGAGTATTTAAGCCAGGCCAACCAGCTTGCTGACTGGAAAAGGCAGCTCGGATACAGTGTGGAAGTTGTATCCCAGACAAGCTGGACCGCTTCCCAGGTTAAAAATGAAATCCACACACGATACGATAACTGGACACCAAAACCTGATTTTTTTGCGATCATTGGTGACCATGCCGGCTCGTATGCTGTGCCGGCAGAAATTCATTATGTCTCCGGGAATGCCTTCAGCACGGATCTGTATTTTGCTTGTATGGATGGTGCAAGTGATTGGCATCCGGATATGTCGCACGGAAGGATTTCTGTTTCGAACAGTACCGAGGCACAGACTGTGGTAGATAAATTCATCAATTATGAGGAGAACCCTCCAACTTTAGCATCATTTTATGATAATGCTCTTAATTGTGCCCAATACCAGGATGACAACAGCGATGGTTATGCCGACCGGCGGTTTTGCCATACCAGCGAAAACATCAGGGATTGTCTGCAAAATGATCACGGATACACTTCCGAAAGGATATATTATACCAACACCTCTGCAAATGTAACTACACTCAGATATAACAATGCTTATTACTCAAACGGAGGGCTCCTGCCGGCTGAACTGCGCACTGTTTCTTTCGATTGGTCTGGTGGAGCTTCTGACATTACCAGCGCCATCGATGCCGGGAAATTTATGGTTTTTCACAGGGATCACGGTTATTCCGGAGGCTCGGGATGGGCTCATCCATACTATACCACAACTTCCATGAACAGCCTGAGCAACGGTGACCTGCTACCGGTAGTATTCAGCATTAACTGTCATACCGGGGAGTTTCAGCTCAGTAATTGTTTTGCCGAAAAATTTGTTCGCATGGATAATAAGGGTGCAGTGGGTGTGATTGCTGCGTCCTACTATAGCTATAGTGGCTACAATGACGGCCTTGCTATTGGAATGATTGATGCCATCTGGTCTGATCCGGGCCTTTACCCTGTATTCGGCTCATGCGGTACCGGGGCGAATTATACCATTGGCCCGGGAAATAGTATTTACACCATGGGCGATGTTGTGAACCAGGGACTTTATGCTATGGAACAGAACGTGGCCTGGTCGTCCGAACGACAATACCAATATGAGTTATTCCACTATTTTGGCGATCCTGCGATGAAAATGTGGACAGCAAATCCCAATGACACCATCATTACGGCAACGCATAGTGCTACGATTGATCCGATCGGAAGCAGCTTTTCAGTTACAGGCTCAACACCTTTTGCCCTGGCAACCCTGGTTCATGACAGTGAGTTGATTGGGGAAGAAATACTGGATGCTTCGGGAAATGGCAACATATCTTATGCGATCACCGGAGCCGGAAGCAATGTTCTGCTCACTGTGTCAAAGTACAATTGTAAGCCTTATGTCAGTACACTGACTGTCGGGGCAACTGCTCCTACAGCCAATGCCGGAAGTGACCAGACTTTATGTGATGATGCCATAGCGGCTCTTTCCGGTGCAATCGGCGGTACGGCCACTTCAAGTGAATGGACCAGCGGTGGCGATGGTACTTTTGACGATCCCCTTGATCTGATTGCCAATTATACTCCGGGCCCGGGAGACCTGACAGCCGATAGTGTGATGATTACCCTTACGACTGATGATCCTGATGGGAATGGCCCACAGGAGCCGGCCCTCGACAGCCTGATGCTGTATTTTACAGCTTTGCCTGTGGCTGAAGCCGGAGATGATAGCAATGTTTGCGAAGGGGAGTCATTTTCAATGGCCGCTGCTGCATTTGATTACGACAGCTTGCTTTGGACTACTGCCGGGGATGGCGTTTTCGATAATGATACCATATTAAATACTGTATACAGTCCGGGTGCAAACGATATCAGCAATGCTAGTGTAGTCTTGAGCCTTACTGCATATGCCCTTCAGCCCTGTTCATCTGATTCGATCGACAGCATGACACTTACGATCCAATATTTACCAGGCGCTGATGCCGGGCCGGATGATATTATTTGTGCAAATGAAAACTACACCCTGAATGGAAGCGCCACAAATTACAGCGCTGTCAGCTGGTCAAGCTCAGGGGACGGTACTTTCGACAATAATACCATATTAGCGGCAAGCTATTACCCGGGAACGGATGATATTTTCAACGGGATGGTAGAATTGACTTTGACTGCAATAGCTATAAGCCCTTGTACTACTGGATTTAGCGATGCCATGCAGCTTGTGCTTAGTCCGCTCCCGGACCATCCGGAAACACCCAGTGGACCCGACACCGTTGATATACTGACAACTGCTTCAAGTACCTATACTACTGTGCCTGGAATGAACACCAATTCCATTGCCTGGATAATAGTACCGGATGATGCAGCTTCCCTGAATGCAAATAACAACAGCTGTATTGCGACCTGGAATGCAGCCTTTTCGGGAAATGCCCAGTTGCATGCAGGGGGTGTTAATGATTGCGACACCACCTGGTCGGAAGCAAAGGATGTTTTTATCTATCTTTCAACTGCAATTGGTGAGATGGCCGGCAATGTGTATGCACGAATTATCCCCAATCCCAGCACAGGAGACTTTAAATTGATCCTGTCAGGATTTGATGGAACGCTTAGTGTAGATGTCATTGACCTGAGCGGCACCATTGTTCATAGAGAACAGTTGCATGATGTTAGCCAGAACAATTTCTCTAAAGAAATGAAATGTAATCATTTGTCACAGGGAGTTTATTTGATTAAACTATATAATAAGCAGTCGGTTATTACGAAAAGGCTTGTGATATATTAGCGGATACTGGATCTGGGAGTGCCTAATGCCTAGTGCCGAGTGCCTAGTGATGATTTAGAGTGAAGAGTTTAGAGTGAAGAATTCGGCAATTCGCAAGCCTTATGCCTTTTGCCATCAACACCCACTGCGTCCGCCGTAGTCCCGAGTCCTCGGGACGAAGGTGGAACACTATTCTGACTACTGACTACTGACTTCTTTTTTAACAAGCAACACCACATTCTCAACATGATGTGTTTGTGGAAACATATCCACCGGCTGAACTTTTACGATTTTATATTCCGAAGCAAGGATGGCGAGGTCGCGGGCTTGTGTGGCGGGGTTGCAGCTTACATAAACGATTTTTTCCGGACTGATCTTCATGATCTGTTTCACAACCTTTTCATGCATGCCGGAACGGGGTGGATCGGTGATGATCACATCCGGCTTTCCGTTCGCCTCGATGAAGTCATCATCTAACACCTTTAAAATATTACCTGCAAAGAATGATGTATTCGTGATCCCATTCAGCTTTGCATTTTCTTTTGCATCCTCAATGGCAGTCTCGATGTATTCAATTCCCACCACCTTTTTCGCAAAACGTGAAATGTAGGCCGCAATGGTGCCGGTTCCTGTATACAGGTCGTACACAACTTCTTTTCCGCTCAGGCCTGCAAATTCCACTGCTGTCTGATAAAGTTTTAAGGCCTGTGCGGGATTCGTCTGGAAGAAAGATTTTGGTCCGACCTTGAATTGCAAACCTTCCATTTCTTCGATGATATATGGCTGACCCTTATGAAGCTTAACCTCCAGGTCGGAAAAATCAGGATTTTGCTTGTCACTGATCACGTACATCAATGAAGTGATCTCAGGAAAGCTATCAGCCAGGTGGTCGAGCAGGGCAGGGCCCTTGAAGTGATCTACATAACGAAAAACAAGAATGACCATCAGATCGCCGGTAGAAGAAGTGCGGATGATCAGGTTTCGCAGATAGCCGTCCCATTTTTTTACATCATAGAATTCATAATCGTTCTTAAGTGCAAAATCCCTGGCAGCCAAACGAATGGCATTAGAAGGATCCTTTTGAAGATGACAGGTCTCTATATCCAGGATGCGGTCGAACATACCCGGCAGGTGAAATCCAAGAGCGTTTCGGTTTTGCTGCTCAGGATTGTCGGGATCCGGCTTTTCAATGAACCATTTCCTGTTCGAAAAAGTATATTCCAGCTTGTTCCTGTAATGGTATATGTTGTCGGAGGCCAGTATAGGAGATATCTTCGGAAGCTCAAGCCCGCCAATCCTTTCCAGGTTGTCGCTCACCTGTTTTTGTTTGTATTTTAACTGATCGGAATAATCCATATTCTGCCAGCGGCAGCCCCCGCAATGTCCGAAATGCTCGCATGCAGGCTCCACACGTTTGTCTGAATACTTATGAATCCTGACGGCCCTGCCTTCAAAAAAGCTTTTTTTCTTTTTGACCACTTGTATATCCACTACATCTCCCGGAACCACAAAAGGTACAAAGATGACCATGTTGTCTACCCTGGCAACTGCTTTGCCTTCCGATCCTGCATCTATGATCTCCACAGCCTCATACAGTGGATGGTTTCTCTTTCTGCTCATACTGTTTTAAATTTTTTGCGAAAGTACAACAAATGATAGAAGTATTTAAAGTTGGGAGTGAGTTAAAGTGACTAAAGTGAGCTAAAGTTCAAAGTTCTGAGTTAAATCCATAAATATAAACTCTACACTCTACACTTAAATTCGGCACTCGGCACTCGGCACTCGGCACTCGGAACTCATAATGTCTATCTTTGCCTAAGATAAAACAATCCTGATATGAAAGTCCTTCCTATTGAGAAAGTCCGCGAGGCGGATGCATATACCATTAAAAATGAGCCTATTGAGTCGACAGACTTGATGGAAAGAGCGGCAAAGTCCTGTTTCAAATGGATGCAAAAGAAGCTTGAACCAGGCGCTATTGTGAAGATCTTTTGTGGTTTGGGTAACAATGGCGGTGACGGACTGGCGCTTGCCCGTCTGCTGGCAAAAAAGGAATTCAGGGTAGAGGTGTTTATTGTCAGGTACTCCGATAAGGCTTCGGAAGACTTTACAATCAACCTCGAACGATTGGAATACCAGGGGATTGCCAGGATAAATGAAATCCGTGCAGGTGATGAACTGCCTTCAGGGCTGAGGGGCGAATGGGTAGTGGATGCCATTTTTGGTTCCGGCTTGTCGAAGCCCGTAAGCGGATTCATCGCCGAGGTGATTGAACATATCAATCAGTCGGGTGCGAAGGTCATTTCCATCGATGTCCCTTCCGGGCTCTTCTGCGATAAATCCAGTGTGGATTCCGGCGGTGCCATCATACATGCCGAATATACCCTGACTTTCCAGTTTCCAAAGAAGGCCTTCATGTTTGCCGAGAACCTTGTATATGTGAAAGAGTGGGAACCCATGTATATTGGCCTTCATCCCGACTTCATCAAGAGTGTGGATAAGGCAGACAATTTTATGCTCGGGGAGGATATAAAGAAACTGATCAAGCAACGCCAGAAGTTTGATCATAAAGGAAAATTCGGACATGCTTTGCTCATTGCCGGCAGCTATGGTAAGATGGGTGCTGCGGTGCTGGCATCAGAAGCCTGTATGCGGGCCGGCGCAGGCTTGCTGACGACCCATATTCCGCAGGGGGGGTATGGAATTCTTCAGACATCCGTGCCGGAAGCCATGAGCAGTATAGACCGTTCAGAAACAGCATTCACTGAGATCCCAAATCTTGATCCGTACAATGCCATCGGCATCGGCCCGGGCATCGGACAGGAAAAGGAAACACAGACTGCATTAAAAGTATTGATACAAAATACCGGCTTGCCTATATTGTTTGATGCTGATGCCATCAACATCCTGGGAGAGAACAAGACATGGATATCCTTCATCCCTCAGGGATCGATCTTTACCCCCCACCCGAAAGAGTTTGAACGCCTGGTAGGGACAAGCAGCAATGCTTTTGAAAGGGACAAGCTGCAGCGTGAGTTTTCGATAAAATACGGGGCATATGTTGTGTTGAAGGGCTATTCCACTGCGATCAGCTGTCCGGACGGGACCTGCTATTACAATTCGACAGGAAATCCCGGCATGGCAACCGGCGGCAGTGGTGACGCACTCACGGGGATGATCCTGGGATTGCTTGCGCAGGGCTATCACTCACTGGATGCCTGCCTTGTCGGAGCCCACCTGCATGGCCTCGCCGGCGACCTGGCTTCGGAAGAGCTGGGGTACGAAGCATCCCTGGCCAGCGACATTATCGGGCATATTGGATATGCATATCAATATTTGCAGAAGTAATATTAACCAAACATTTTACTTATGAGATCTTTTGTTTTTTCGGTCTCACTCGTCATTTGCCTGTCGTTGACCGGACAGGATTACAAACCATTGGTAGTACAGGGTAATTCCTGGTCGGTTTACTGGCAATCCTGGGGATGGGGAAATACGGACTATTTCCTGATCAATGGGGATACGATGATCAATAATGTTCTTTATGCCAGGCTTTTTGTAACTCCGGATTCCTTGTTGCAGACTTCTTTTAATTACATTGGTGCCTTGAGGGAGGATACCCTCGAAAAAGAAGTCTATTATTTCAATAAATGGGAATCACAGGAGCGGCTTCTTTATAAGTTTGGCCTTGATGTTGGAAACACTGTTACCTTCTGGTGGGAGGGTTGTCAGGTTGATTTGGATGTTGTAGACGTTGATACCCTTACAGATGAAATGGGTATTGAACGCAGGCGTATGTTTATGAAGTCATATTTCTCGAATTATATCGAGGAGTGGATTGAAGGTATAGGGTCAGGCATGGGGCCGGTCTTTCCCGGACATTATATGTGTGTTGCTGACCTGGGGTTTGAGTTGCTATGCTATAAATATGAGGAAGAGTTGTATTATATGAATCCGCTTTATAATACCTGCCACAGGATTACAGTGGGAATCGATGAAAAATCCGGCGTAGATATAGAAGTAAAGGTTATTCCCAATCCCGTCACGGGGCGATCAACAATTGAACTGCCTCTGGATGTATCAGTGCAAAGCATGGTGGTTTACGATGCTTTTGGCAGAAAGGTATTCATGCCGGATACAGACAATACAGTCATCAGGAATACCCAATTTCCTCCCGGCATTTATATACTCAAACTTGAGTTTGCCGGAAAGGGATATCATAGCTGTAAATTTGTTGTGAGATAGCTGAGCTCGTCACAGACGAACGAGGATTTGCATGCGTTGAAACGCGCGCCAGCTGGGAGAACTGGGAAGTTGCACGCGTTACAAACGCGCGCCAGCCGGATTCCCTGATCCTCTGATTCTCTGATTCCCTGATTCCCTCCTTCACGCTACCAAATCCTTCTCCACCTCATCTGCTTCAACCCTCAGGTTGTTGATGATGAAAACCTGGCGGTCTGGTGTGTTTTTGCCCATATAAAAGGTGAGCATTTCTTTGATGGAGGATGAGCTTTTCAGCAGCACAGGATCGAGCCTGATATTCGGGCCAATGAAATTGCTGAACTCGCCGGGCGATATTTCGCCTAATCCTTTAAAGCGGGTGATCTCCGGATTGGAGCCGAGTTTCTTTATGGCATTAACTCTTTCTTGTTCAGTATAGCAATAGAAGGTTTTTTTCTTATTCCTTACCCTGAAAAGTGGTGTTTGCAGGATCTTTACATGCCCGGTTTTCACCAGGTCGGGATAAAATTGCAGAAAGAATGTCAGCAGCAACAGCCTAATGTGCATGCCGTCCACATCCGCATCGGTGGCGATTACCACATTGTTGTAGCGGAGGTTGTCGAGGTCTTCATCAATGTTCAGGGCCGATTGCAGCAGGTTGAACTCCTCGTTCTGGTAAACGATCTTTTTGCTGAGGCCGAAACAGTTGAGGGGTTTCCCTTTCAGGCTGAACACTGCCTGGGTGATCACATCCCTCGCCTTGGTGATGGAACCGCTGGCAGAGTCACCTTCGGTAATAAAAAGTGTTGATTCCAGCCCCCGTTCGTCGTTGGTATTATAATGTGCCCGGCAGTCGCGAAGTTTTTTGTTGTGCAGACTGACCTTCTTCACGCTTTCGCGGGCCAGCTTTTTGATGCCGGCAAGCTCTTTTCTTTCCTTTTCCGATTGAAGTATCTTTTTGTGCAAGGCCTCGGCAGTTTCCGGATTCCTGTGGAGATAGTTGTCGAGATTTCTTTTTACAATGTCAGTTACATAGTTCCTGACAGTCATGCCATCGGGTTCCATGAGTTGCGAACCCAGCTTTGTCTTGGTTTGTGATTCAAAAATAGGCTCCTGCACTTTGATGCTGATCGCTGCCAGTATCGACGAGCGTACATCACTGGTGTCAAAATCTTTGTTGAAAAACTCCCTGACAGTTTTCACAATGGCCTCTTTGAAGGCAGTAAGGTGTGTTCCACCCTGGGTGGTGTGCTGGCCATTGACAAAAGAATAATATTCCTCTCCATATTGCTTTGAACTGTGGGAGAATGCAAATTCAAGGTCATCTTCCTTGATATGGACGATGGGGAAGAGCAGGCCGCCATTGCCGTTGATATTCTTTACCAGGAGGTCGTGAAGACCGTTTTTGGCGTAAAAGCGCTGGTCATTGAATTTTATCGTAAGTCCGTTATTCAGGAAAACATAGTTCCATAACATGTTCTCCACATATTCATGGATATAATGAAAGTTTCCGAATACTTCGTTGTCAGGAACAAAAGTGACGATGGTACCGTCTGCTGTTTCTGTATCTTTTTTGATCTTTTCATCGCGGATCATCTCTCCACGTTCGAACTGGACGATTTTGGTTTTCCCTTCGCGTATCGACTGTATCTCAAAATTTTCTGAGAGGGCGTTCACGGCTTTGGAGCCGACGCCATTTAATCCGACTGCTTTTTTAAAGACTCTGGAGTCGTATTTTGCACCCGTATTGATCTTTGAAACGCAATCGATCAGGCTTCCGAGCGGAATGCCCCTGCCATAATCCCGTATCACGACACGCTGTTCTTCGATCATGACTTCAATGGTTTTCCCGTGGTCCATCACAAACTCATCGATAGAATTATCGAGTATCTCTTTGATCAGCACATATATACCGTCATCCTGCGAAGCACCATCACCCAATTTTCCGATATACATGCCCGGACGCATCCTGATATGTTCTTTCCAGTCGAGCGAGCGGACACTGTCTTCCGTATATTTTTCAGCTACTATACCCATTGCGGCAAAAATAATCAATAGGTTTTTAGCTATGAGGAAAAATCTTTGAAACTTTTCAAACGCCCCTTGTTAACATCTTTCAGGGCATCTTATTCCGGATGTTGGTCTCTGCTTATTGGTGAATATCTGATCCGGGCTTACCGTTTAATAAATTTTTGAACATCTTGTGAATGTTCACTTTTCATCACAATATAGTATATGCCGCTTGAAAGTTTGGAGCAATTAAATTGCATTTCACCGGAAGATGATAGATGGTAATTTTGTTCAATAATTTTTCCATCAGAGGAATAAATAAAAATTTCCGATGGCATGTCTGATCTATACCGGATATTTATCACATCTGTTACCGGATTGGGAAAAGCTTCCATTTGTATATGTGCTGAAGACTGCTTTTCATCCAGGCCCACATAATCATAATTGATGTATGCACCATTCTGTGTACAGCAAAACAATGCCATGGCGCTCATGCCTGGATTGTGTGTGATTTGGTTGATCATCAGGTCAGGCAGACCTTCATTCATGTAATAAAGATTCTGGCTCAGTGAGTCCCAGCGGGCAATTCCCTCGTTCAGTGGCTGGGTTTCATGAAAGCCGACAAAGACATCCTGTGCCGCATCTAAACCGACACAATTCATTCCTGTTGCCCAGAACTCAACATTCCAGTTTTCACCGAAATCATTGGAAGACCATAGGCCGGATGACCAGGATTCATCCGGGAAAACACCGTATAGTTTTCCTGTGTAGTCAAACTCCAGGTCGGAGATCATGGGTGTATTGGAGGCTGTTTGCCAGTTCAGTCCGGCATCATCCGAATAATAAATGTTATAGAGGTTGTCCATTTCACTAACGACATAATGGTTGCCGAAGATATCCATGTCGACAATGTTCATATTATCAAAATTTGAACAGCTATCCCATGTAAGTCCGTCATCTGAGTATACAAGACCCCGGTGAAATCCCACAAAATATGTGTGAAGTGCTAAATCAAAAGTAATGAAGTTTGGCCCCTCCAGCCACTCAATAATTGTATATTCCCCCGTTCCGGGATTAAAGGAATATATTCCGTCACTGTATGACCCTTCATTCTGGATCACCAGTATGTTTTCTCCGTCCAGCCCGGCAACATCAACCACCGGTAATATGGAAGGGTAATTTGTCCAGGACTGGCTGTTCAGATCATAAAGGTAGAGGCCAGCTTCGTGGCAGACGGCCCAGTGATTTGAGTTATCAACGTAAAACCTGATCCGGTTTGCATTGATCCCTTCCGGGGAAAAGGGCTCCCAGCCGGCACTCATCTGAAGGCTGATAAAGAGTAGAATAAGGCTGATCTTTGTTTTCATATCGATGGTTATATTTAGAAAGCATAAATATAATAATAATCCGGCTGAAAGTCAATTTTTGCAGTATTATTCCGAAATGCTATTTCCTGAACAAAGAATAAATGTTCAGAAGTGCAGGGCATTTGCTGAGCATGATCTGCCTGCGGCGGTTTTTTCTAAGCTCCTTTTCAAGGCCTATCCTGATCATGATATCATAGTCTTCATTGAAAGCGGCACTGAAATTATTTTCCCTGAAACACTTCAGGGAATGATGGGCCGCAAGCAAAGCACTCACAATGGCCTTATCGATGCCATGCCCCTGCAAAGGATCGGCCAGCCGGGCTGCATCTCCGGCCAGCAGATAGCCCTCACCGCTGTACATCCCGCGCTTGCCACCGACCGGGATTACAGCAGCGGATATTTCTGAGACTTGTTCGCTTCCTCTGAAAACATCCTTCATGCGCTCAGAGTGAATAAATTCCTCCAAAGCATCTTTCATTTTCACCTTCACTTTCCCATGCTTGTCTGCTTTCATGCCAAAACCTATATTGAAAACATCATCTCCTAGGGGAAATACCCAGAAATATCCCGGCAGGTATTTTTTGGATACATAAAAGATATTCCTTGTAGTGTCGAGCTTCACATTTTTGAAATATCCCCTGACAGCCAGGACAGATCCTGGATTTATGCAAACATCATGTTCAAAGCTTTTTGCAGTGATGGAGCCTGCGCCCTCACATCCGATGATCAGTTTGGCCGTAATAGATGCATTTTTCTTTTCCGACTTGATCAGACTTGGATTCCCCGGCTTTATTTCACTTACCGGCCATCCTGTCAGGATATCTATGGAAGCATATTTTTGTACCAGTTGCAGTAGAAAAGCATCAAATTCATGTCTTTTTATATTATAGGCCGGAAGTTTCCAATGATAATCGATCGACCTTTCTTTGCTTAACATGATCCGGCTGCTGCTGATCCTCTGCTTTTCTTTTAATTTGCTGAATTCTTTTTCGAAGAAAGGGAATGTGCTTTTTAATGCTTTGATGGCCGGCCCCGGGATGGCATCCCCGCAGATTTTTTCGCGTGGGAATTCTGCTTTATCGATCAAGGCAACTTTCAGTCCGCTTTTCCCTAAACCCAGCGCGGCAGCACATCCGGCCGGGCCGGCGCCTATGATTGCGATATCGTAATGATGAAAACGGACATTATGGGCAAACATCATTTTTTGGTTTTTTCTTTTTGCAACTCAACCCACACCGGCTTCCCGGAAGTGTAATCCAGTAATTTCTTATCCAATGCCTTTGCAATTTCTTTTCCTTTTTCAAGTGCAGCATCGCGCTCTTTTTCCAGGCCGGCTTCAATGCGTTCCGTCTTGCTGATGATCAGATCAATTTTGAAATTCTCCTCTGCATGATAACTGCTGATACTTACAACATTTTTCCCCTGCACAGATCTTTCGAGGAATACGCTGACATATTCAATCATGGGAATATCTTTCCACTTGCCGAATTTCAGCCCAAGAAACCCATAGTACTCACGGTACTTTTTGTTTTCAAGATCAAACTTTTGATTGATGATGAGAAATGAGAACCCCATCCCTGCCGGGATCATAATAAACCCTACCCAGTCGCCACGGATCAGGAAATAAATGCCAAATCCAATGAGCAGGTAGCCCAGGATGACGAATTGGAGTGGGAAAAAGTTATTCTTCATAGATTTGTTTATTTTGGAATGCTGATATCGACACTGTCTCTCCCGGTCCCACACTAACATGCCAGGATGATACTTCGATGCCATACCATTCATTGGATTGGCCGGAATATCTTGTTTTTTCATTATTAACATACCAGTGATCCTGTACTCCCTGCAAATATGGCTGCCAGTAGATGGTATCTTCTGAGTGGTTTTTCAATATCGAAGTATGCCTGCCCTGGTGCAAAAGTGATATCTGCTTCCCCAGAACAGGCAGCTCATCGGCCCGGGCCCAGGCTCCGCTGTCTTCAAGGCCGGAAAAGCTGCTGATGTAGTTTTCAGTAGCATCTGCATTTATTCCCATCAGCCCCGTGATAAAGGCTCCCACAACTGAAAAAGGGTTTTCGGGGTATTCCCTGCGAAAAGTATTGCTGTCAGTGAGGTGTTTGAGCATAAAAATGCCGTCATCCGGCCTGCCGTACCTGAAGAATATCTCCGGCATATGTGATGCCAGCTCTATGGTCATGCCTTCTTTGTTTTTACTGTAATTATCCAGAATGCTGTTGATCATCTCAGCATCACTCAATACATAATAATGCAGGAGGTAATGTGAAAAATCCTGGCCCTGGCTGCTTACTGAATAATCGCAGCTTCCGTCTTCGTAAATGATGCTCCTGAAAGCCTTTTTATCGGGATCCCACAATTGAACTCTGATGATCGAATCTATTTTGTTGGCTTCACTGAGCCATAGTGATTCTTGCTGTGCAGGGGCGAAAATCCTGTGATGATACCACTTATAAGCGGCATACTGTGCTGCAAGCAGGTCGATACCCATTTGCATCTTTCCCCCGCCACCTTCATAATAGCCCGGTATTCCTCTCTTGTCGTAATAATGATGGTTCTCTGATGTAGCTCCTTCCGGCAGGTTCATGATGCGCTTTCTGCTCATGATGCTGTCAGCCCTGAGGTCCCATCTTTCCACGTAATCTGTCAGGCTTTTCTCATAGAAATGCAGAAAGACAGGATCAGTAACATAGCTTGTGTCCCCACACCAGAGGTACATCCTGAAACAGGCATCGATCACATCGAAATTCGCAGGGAGGTTGTACCAGAAGTCCTTGTCGTTTTTGTAATCAACCGGGGCGGGAAGATTATCTTTGTTGATCTCCCAGTAGCTGCACCAGTCTTTGGATTCGGAGATGTTCTCCGCGAAGCGGAAGAGCATGTTTTTGCTGTGTTGATCCAATCCGAGCACTGCTGCTCCTGTACTCTGGTGCGATACATCCCGCATGCAGAAGGCATCTCTTCCCGGAAGGGCGGCTTCATACCAGGGGCCAACAGCATCTCCTTCGCGTACATAAGAAAGTGCCGTTTTTTTTGCCCATTCCCAGGCCTGTTTTAGTTCGGCCTCGGAGGAGGTAAAACTGACTTCACCGATTCCTGATCTTTCTGCCGTCATTTCTTCCTTTTCTTCAGTCGTGTTGCATGAAATAAGACCCGGGACGGCCATGAGCAGGATCATGATGATTTTCGCTAAGGTATTTCGATTATGGGGCATGGACAAAGAAATCAACTTTGATTAAGTGCTTAAAGGTATAAAATAATCCTGAGCAGGAAAGCTATTATTAACAGGGGTTTAACGGATAGGCTGTGTGCAAAACGAGACTGGTTAATAATTTTAATAATATATGTAGACAATTTTAGTATTACTTTTGCAGCACAAAAACCCAACTATGCAAAATAAACAAAAACTGACCTTTCCCGCTCTCTTTCATGATTCGGTAAAGAACTACGGACAGGAAGACTTCCTGTCATTTGTCGGGGACACACCCTTTACATACAATCAGGTAAACGACAAAGTTGATGCTGTTATGGCTCTTCTTGAAAATGCCGGTATGCAAAAAGGCGATAAGATTGCCATTCTCAGCGCAAATATGCCCAACTGGGGCGTCACCTACCTGGCCGTCACTTCAATGGGGGCGGTTGTTGTTCCGCTTCTCCCTGATTTTCATAAGGAGGAGATCAAAACCATTTTGGAACATTCGAAAGCAAAGGGAATCTTTATTTCGGAGAAACTGCTTCCGAAAATTGAGCAAATAAAGTGCAAAGGCCTAAGCCTGTGTGTTGCGATTGAGGATTTCTCTGTTTTGCATATTGAAAAGGATCAGCCTGATCAAACTTTGCTGAAGCCTGAAAAGTCTTATGCTGTTGAGGAGGACGACCTGGCTGCCATCATTTATACTTCCGGGACAACAGGAAAGTCAAAAGGGGTCATGCTGAGTCATAAAAATATTTGTTCTAATGCGATGATGAGCAGGAATATACAGCCAATAGCTGTCGGAGATCGCATGCTGTCCATTTTACCCATGTCTCATACTTATGAGAATACCCTGGGTTTTGTTTTGCCTATGTTAGGGGGTGCGTGTGTTTATTATCTGAAGCAGCCTCCAACACCTACGGTCTTGCTCCCGGCTATGCAGGCGGTGAAACCTACAGTCATGCTATCTGTGCCGCTCATTCTTGAAAAGATCTTTCGTTTGAGGATACTCCCCAAGCTTACCAAAACTCCGGTCATGAGATCATTGTATAAGGTGTCTTTTATCAGGAAGGTATTGCACCGGGCAGCGGGAAAGAAATTGATGAAAAGTTTTGGCGGGGAGCTGGTCTTTTTTGGCATTGGTGGTGCAAAACTGGATAAAACAGTTGAAAAATTCCTCATTGATGCACATTTTCCATACGCTATCGGGTATGGCCTTACAGAAACTGCACCGCTTCTTGCCGGAGCCAATGCGGAACATACACGGCTTCAGTCCACCGGGCCCGTTCTGGAAGGTGTGGAATTAAAAATTCACGAGCCCGACCCTGTGACCATGGAAGGAGAGATCTGGGCAAGGGGCCCCAACGTGATGAAGGGATATTATAATGAACCGGAGATTACGGCAGAGGTGATGACAGAAGACGGCTGGTTCAGGACCGGCGATCTGGGTTCATTTGATAATAAGGGATACCTTTATATTAAAGGCCGCCTGAAAAATATGATCGTGAACTCCAGCGGGGAAAATATATACCCGGAAGAGATCGAATCTGTGATCAATAATTTTCGTTTCGTGATTGAATCTGTGGTGGTGCAGCAGAAAGGCAAGCTGGTCGCCCTGGTACATTTCAACAAGGAAGAGCTCGAAAATCGTTACCAGCATCTCAAAGAAGAGATCACAGAGCAAATTGATCAGAAGCTTGAAGAACTTCGCAAGGAACTCCATGATTATGTAAATGCAAGGGTGAACAAGTTTTCCCAGCTCAAAGCCATTGTCGTCTACTCCAAACCATTTGAAAAAACAGCCACTCAGAAGATCAAGAGGTTTATGTATGCGTGATGGCGGTCAGAAGTCAGTAGTCAGAAGTCAGAAGTCAGTAGGCTATAGGCTGTAGGCAGAATAGTGTTTGGCATTGGGCTTGCGAATTGCCGAATTCTTCACTATAAATTCTTCATTCGAAATCATCACTAGGCACTAGGAACTCGGCACTCCTACGATATTATCCCCTAATCCTTTTCCTGATGGCCAGGGCGAGAAAACCCGGTGGTGCCATGATCATGGTTGGCAATGTTGATGCAAATGGCCTGGGAGTACCTTTCAAACTATGTATGATATATACCAGGATGATTGTTACTGATGCAGTAATTATTGTGGCTGTTGCAACGGCGAGGTATCTGTTTTTTATCCTGATCGCTATAGCGTCAAGCATTTTAATGAGCATGCCTCCAAAGAGAAATGTGTAAGCTGCCTGTTTCATGGCTGCTGTAGTAGCCGGCCACCAGCCAAATCCGGCATTGATCATCCAGACGATGGATCCCATCACAAGTGCTCCCGCCATGCCCATCCTGAGGTTGATAAAGCGACTGATGAACTGCATTGTTTTATGTGCTTTGGACGGCATGGGTGTAAATAAAACTGTTAAATTGCTAAATTATTAAACTGTTAAACTGTAAATCCAAAATCAACTCAACACCCAACACTATTTTTTCTGTCTTCTCTTATTCCCGCCACCATGATGTTTATATCCGGATTTTGCAGGCCGGGGATCCCATTGCGGACCCGGGCCGAGTTCTGGCGGCATTGGGATCCTCATGATTTCTTTTTTAATCAGTTCTTCAATCCGCTTCAGCTTATACATGTCTTCCCTGTTGATCAGGGTGAGTGCGATGCCGGTGGTTTCTGCCCGTGCCGTTCTGCCAACCCTGTGAACGTAGTCCTCTGAATCGTTGGGTGCATCGTAATTGATCACCAGGTTGATATCCTTGATATCGATACCACGGCTCATCACATCCGTTGCCACCAGTACCCTGATTTGTCTTGCCTTGAATTTTCGAAGTACTTCTTCCCGTTCGTTTTGTTTCAGGTCAGATGAGATGCCTGACACAACGGATCCTTTGCCTTTAAGCGCCCGGGTAATTTCTGACACTTTCTTTTTTGTGGAACAGAAGATCAGGATACTTTTGCAATCCGGTTTGTCGGCGATAAGGCTGTTAATAAGCGGAGTCTTCTGATTGTCGAAAGTCAGATATACGGCCTGGAGCACGCCTTCCGGTGGCTTTGCAATCTCGGTGCTGACCTCAATCGGTTTTTTAAGGATCTTGGAAGCCAGCTTCTTGATGTCCGCAGGCATGGTGGCACTGAACATCAGGGTTTGTCTTTCTTTGGGTAAATAGGTGATGATCTTCATGATGTCATCATAAAAGCCGATATCGAGCATCCTGTCTGCTTCATCAAGAATGAGGTATTTCAAGTTGTTGAAGTTTACATAGCCCATAGCGAGGTGGGCGAGGAGCTTGCCCGGTGTGGCTACAATGATGTTGGCTCCTTTGGTGAGTGATCTTCTTTCCTGCTCCCAGTCGACGCCATCACCTCCGCCATAAACAGGCAGGGATGAGACATCAGTGAAATATGCAAAGCCATGTATATGCTGATCGATCTGCAAGGCCAGTTCCCTGGTTGGAACGATGATCAATACCGTGGTTTGATCTGAGGTTTCTTCGCCTAGCTTATCAAGTATTGGCAGAATGAATGCGGCAGTCTTGCCTGTTCCGGTCTGTGCACAGGCAATAAGGTCGCGTCCTCTCATAATGTGTGGGATCGCCTGATCCTGTATGGGGGTTGCCTTTTCAAATCCCATATAGGAAACGGCTTCCAACAGCTGATCATTTAATCCGAATTCGTCAAATTTCATAGTTCGGTTTTATGCAGAATCCGGTGGGAAGTCTGCTCTGTAAAAGTAAGTATAATCATGGTCATGATTAACAGATTAATGGATTAAAAGATTAACGGATTAACGGATTAATAGATTAACAGATTAACAATTTAATAATTTAGCAATTTAGCAATTTAGCAGTTTAACAATACTTCCCTGTTCTTATTCTTATTCCTTGTTCTTTATTCTCTATTCTTT
>JABMQZ010000099.1 GCA_013202965.1 Bacteroidota bacterium
AGCGAATAGCGAATAGCGAATAGCGAATAGCGAATAGCGAAAAGGGAATAGCGAAAATTCACCTAAAATTTGACACCTAACACCTAACACCTAACACTTTTTTGTTTCTTTGCAACAGGTAAAACTCATATGATAAGCAATAATAAAAAACTCTTCGGATTCCCCGCCACCTTCTGGACAGCAAACACCATGGAGCTGTTTGAACGCTGGGCATGGTATGGCATCTTTATTTTATTGGCGCTGTATTTTACCGGATCCACCGATGAGGGGGCTCTTGGATTCTCCCAGGCACAAAAGGGATTGCTGATGGGAAGTGTGGTCGGGATCCTATATGTGCTCCCTACGATCACCGGAGCCATTGCCGATAAATTTGGTTATAAAAAAATCCTCATCATTTCCTACCTGATCCTTGCTTCAGGTTACCTGCTGATGGGATATGCCACAACATATACTTCCATGTTCCTTGCATTCCTTTATGTCGCACTGGGGGCAGGCCTGTTCAAGCCGGTGATCTCTGCAACAATCACAAAAACAACAACAGAAAAAACAGCATCCATAGGCTTCGGGATTTTTTATATGATCGTGAACATTGGTGCTTTTGTGGGCCCTGTGGTGGCCTCCAAATTACGCGAACTCGACTGGGTATATGCTTTCTGGATGTCATCGGCAGCCATCCTGGTCAACCTGATTCTCGTCATCTTTTTTTATAAGGAGCCAACTCGCGAAAAAACAAAACAGGCACTTGGGAAAACCATCAAAGAGATATTCCTGAACCTCGGAAAAGCACTTTCAGATGTCAGACTGGTCATATTCCTGCTCATCATCGTTGGTTTCTGGACCATGTACAACCAGCTGTTTTACACCCTGCCCGTATTTATTGAGCAATGGGTGAATACTGCAGAAATCTACAATTGGCTTAGCGGGTTCTGGCCATGGATGGCTGATTTCATAGGGACCGAGCATGGGACTGTAAACCCGGAAATGCTAATTAATATTGATGCCCTGTATATCGTGTTCTTCCAGGTACTGGTATCCTTTCTCATCATGAAGTACAAACCGGTGAACACCATTATCACAGGATTTTTTATCAGCTCAATAGGTATCGCCTTATGGTTTATGACCCAGAACGGCTTTTACCTCTTTCTGTCTATCCTGATCTTCGCCACCGGGGAAATGGCCAGTTCGCCACGTATACTTGAATATATTGGCAAGATCGCCCCGAAAGACAAAGTGGCTATGTACATGGGCACCTATTACCTCCCGCTCGCCGGTGGCAACTTCCTGGCAGGGATACTCTCAGGAAATGTTTATACCAGGATCAGCGATAAATATTACCTGCTTTCCCTGGAAGTGGGCAAGCAGGGATTGGACATTCCGGAAATTTCAGACACTTTTTCAAAGAATGACTATTTCAGCAGGGCATGCGAACTGATGAATCTGGACCATGCAGGCCTCACAAATTATCTCTGGGCTACCTATCATCCCTCGAATATCTGGATGCTCTTCTCTGCAATAGGGATGGGAACGGTGGTGGTATTGTTTCTTTATGACCGCTTGCTTTTGAAAACGAAAGCGTAGTGAATATCGAATAGGGAATAGGGAATATCGAATAGGGAATAGCGAATAGGGAATAAGTTGTAAAGTATCAAGACCCACAGTCTCAAAGTCTCAAAGTCCCAAAGTCACAAAGTCACAAGTCTCAAACAGGCGGAATCTTCCAGTAGGCATCCTCATCCTCTCCTTCATCTTCCTCCTCTTCATCCTCCCAGGAGTAGATTCTTTTTTGCGGTCCCTTTTTTCTGAAATAAATTGCAAAGATGATACCTGCAAAAATTCCCATCAGGTGGGCCTCCCATGAGATGTTCTTTTCCGGGAATAATTCAGGAAAGATGCCCCAGATAAAACTGCCGTAGAGAAAAGCAACAATCATGGAAATGGCCATGAGCCGGGGCTCTTTTCTTATCAATCCACTTGCAAAAAGAAATGCAGCAAGCCCATATACGATACCACTTGAGCCAATATGATAAGCCTCTCTTCCTATCCCCCAGACCCAAATGTTGCTGAAAAGATATATCAGGATAAAAACCCTTAAGGCAATGCTCCTGTAGAAATAAAACAGGCTGATTCCCAGAACAAAAAGAGGAACGGAATTGGCAAACAGATGATTAAAATCAGCATGGATCAATGGCGAAGTGAGTATGCCGATAGATCCATTGAGGGTTCGGGGCCACAGGCCATAGGTAACAAAACGGATGTCAAGCAGATATTCCGTCACAGCCACTGCCCAGATGATCAACAGAAAAACTGTTGGAAAAAAAAGACTGTAAAAAAGTTTATTCTTTTCGCTCACGATTGTAATAATAAAGAGAAAATATACCGGATCAAATATCGTTCCATAAAAAATCTTTGAAATTGATTATCCTCGGGGCAAGC
>JABMQZ010000100.1 GCA_013202965.1 Bacteroidota bacterium
AGAAGAAGATGAAGAAGGCGAAGAAGGCGAAGAAGGCGAAGAAGGCGAAGGTGGTGAAAAACCTGCTGAAGGTGGTGACAAGCCTGCCGAAGGTGGTAAAAAACCTGCTGAAGGTGGTAAAAAGCCTGCTAAATAGCAAGGATTAATATTTTGACATTTGCAGGATGTATGCCATATGCATACATCCTGTTTTTTTATTTTCATTTATTATCTTTGTAAGATGAAATACCTGATCGTCGGACTTGGAAATATCGGAGACGAGTATGCCAATACCAGGCATAACATCGGTTTCATCATAGCTGATGCCATGGCACAGCAGGCGGAAGCAGTATTCAAAGCGGAGAGGTATGCTTCGATCACAAAGATCAAATACCGTGGAAAGATCCTGGTCATAATCAAACCCTCCACCTACATGAACCTCAGTGGTAAGGCGGTCCGCTACTGGATGGATAAAGAAAAGGTCCCGGCGAATAAAACTCTTGTCATTACCGATGATATTGCTCTTCCTCCCGGGAGCCTCCGTATGCGTAAAAAAGGCGGAGATGGGGGTCATAACGGGCTCGAAAATATCATCTTTACCCTCGGCACAGAAATGTTTCCCCGTCTGAGAATCGGCGTTGGTGGTGACTTCGCACGCGGCTACCAGGCCGATTATGTACTCGGAAAATGGACCCCTCAGGAAGAAGAGATGATGATCCCTAAAATCGGCATGGCTGTTGAAATGATCAAGAGTTTCGTGGCACATGGAATTGATAAAACCATGACCGACTACAATAACAAATAGGAATCAAGCTTTTAAGCGTTTGGCAATAATCTGGGCTATTTCCTCAATCTTTATTCTTTCCTGTTTCATGCTATCGCGTTCGCGGATGGTAACAGTATTATCTTCCAGGGTTTGATGATCAACCGTGATGCAGTATGGGGTGCCGATGGCATCCTGCCGACGGTAACGCCTTCCGATAGCATCTTTTTCGTCATACTGACACATATAATCCACCTTTAACTTGTCCATGATCTCGCGTGCCTTCTCCGGCATACCATCCTTTCTGACAAGGGGCAGGATGGCCGCTTTGATAGGAGCCAATACCGGAGGAAGCTTCATCACTACACGTTCAGAACCATCCTCAAGCTTTTCCTCAGTAAAGGAATAACTCAAAACAGCCAGAAATGTCCGGTCGAGGCCGATGGAGGTTTCTACAACATAAGGGACGTAGCTCTTATCCTGTTCCGGATCAAAATACTGCAGCTTTTTACCAGAATACTCCTGGTGTGCATTCAAGTCGAAATCTGTTCTGGAGTGGATCCCTTCCAGTTCTTTAAAACCTATTGGAAAATTAAATTCAATATCGGTGGCGGCATTGGCATAATGAGCAAGTTTATCATGGTCGTGGAACCTGTAATTCTCTGCCGGTATACCCATGGAGAGATGCCATTTCATACGCTCTTCCTTCCAGTATTCAAACCATTTGAGTTCTTCACCCGGCCTGACAAAAAACTGCATCTCCATTTGTTCAAATTCCCGCATACGAAAGATGAACTGCCTGGCTACGATCTCATTTCTGAAGGCCTTTCCGATCTGCGCAATGCCGAAAGGCACTTTCATTCTGCCCGATTTCATCACATTCAGGAAATTTACGAAAATGCCCTGTGCCGTTTCCGGCCGAAGGTAAATCTCACTGGCACCTTCTGAAAGTGATCCTATTTGCGTGGCAAACATCAGGTTGAACTGGCGCACATCAGTCCAGTTCCGTGAACCTGAAACGGGGCATGCGATCTCAAGGTCCTCAATGAGTGTTTTTATCCCCTTCAAATCTTCAGCATCCATAGCCCCATAAAGGCGCTTTTTGATCTCTTCGGTCTTTTCTTTATAACCCAGCACTCTCGGATTAGTGGTAATGTACTGTTGCTCATCAAAACTGTCGCCGAATCGCTTTGCAGCTTTGTTTACTTCTTTATTGATCTTTCCCTCAAGCTTTGCAAGATAATCTTCCACGAGCACATCGGCACGATAGCGCTTCTTTGAATCCTTGTTATCGATCATAGGGTCGCTGAAAGCATCTACATGTCCGGAAGCTTTCCATACCGTAGGATGCATAAAAATAGCCGTATCCACTCCAACAATGTTCTCGTGAAGCTGAACCATGGCCTTCCACCAGTAATCTTTAATGTTGTTCTTCAATTCCACGCCATACTGTCCGTAGTCATAAACAGCACTCAGCCCATCGTAAATTTCACTTGATTGAAATACAAACCCATACTCCTTGGCATGAGCAATCACTTTCTTAAAAATATCTTCATTGTTTGCCATGCTGCAAAAATAACAAATTAAGTGTTGGGTGTTGAGTGTTGGGTGTTGGGTTAATTAATAATTTTGAGTTTTAAGTTTGAGTTTTAAATTCTTGATGATTATTGATCTTCGTCACTATGCACAGCCTGGGGGTGTGCCTGATCCTGGATGGGTCACATATTGATACGCCCGGTTTCAAATATTGCTTTATTCCTCTTCACTACAATTTTGCATTTGCAACTAAGCACTATTCACTCTTTACCGTAAAACGGTAAAGTATCTCTTGCCCGAAGTCATAGGGAAATATTTTAATAACATTGCCATCTACATCCTGGAATTCAATTTTCCCATTCTTGCCCATTAAATCCGGATTTTCATTGCGGTACCACCAGTGCCGGTTCATGCCGTCTTCTACCTTATCCCTAAGGCGGAATTCGTAGCAGCCCGGATCCAGCTTCACGGCATCACGGAAAAGGGTATCGACCGTAAAATCTTCCCTGGAGTAAACCACTGCACCACATTCATCGGTCAGGGTATACGCATTGTCACGATCACGGCCAATATCATTTGGTTCAATATAGATGACAAATTCATCTGGCAATATTTCCGGAACCACCATTTTTGAGCTCAGGTAGTTGTTCCCGGGGTTTTCATCTGCTGTTCCATTCGGCCCGCTGACCAGCACCTCGAAAGTCAGGTCATCCTCAAGGCCCGTCCAGTCTGGTTCCGGGAGGTATACTTCTTCCCTTTCAAGAAATTCAAGCCGTCCACTCCAGGTGAATTCACTCATTTTCCTACCCTTTATTCCATAAGATATCTTTAGCTTCCTGAGAGGTACGGCCCCGGAGTTTCTGATTATCACCAGAGGATTAGAACAAATCGGATTGAGCCTTGAATAGGAGTCTTTATCGCTGGGTGCGATGATATCTTCGATAACTGCATCGATCTGAAAATTAGGTGGGCCATAAGTAAACAGCTGATGCGACATGCGGAATTCACCATCCTTCTCGCCATTATTTTTATATTGCTCAATGCTATAATCAATCATCACCGTATCTCCCGGGTGTACAAATGGCGTCAGCTCGAAATCATACTCATCCACCTTTGTGCCGGGACACCATCCTGCCCTGTCGAAGGGCCAGGTTCCACCCTGCGGGTAAATGGGATTGAAGCCGCAGTCCTTCCAAACATTCCACCTGAAGTGATCCCACTCATCGATATAATAGCTGTGTGTCTTACTATCCCATTCGCAGCAGTTTCGTGGTCCGTAATGTCCGTGACCTGAAATTCTTGCACGCAGCATATAGCCTTTGGCATCAGGGTTGAGGATTATTTCTTTTGCTTTTAAAACAGTATCGTCAGCCAGCTCACCATATTTATATAAGCCCCAGGGGTACAAATTTTCAACCGAAATCACATCCCGTGCTGGTGTTCCTTCAATAAATACAAATTTCATATCAAGTAATTCCTGGTTGTTTCCAGTTTTAAGGTCAAGCTCCCCTTTCAGGATCGGGAAATAATCCGTTACATCATACACCCATGTCCAACCCTTGTCGCCACCCATTATTAATCTTTTTCCGTATGGGGTAATAAAGCTTCCCAGCTCAAAAGCCTCCACTGTATCCCCATCCGGGAGATAAATTACGGTATGTGTATGATAGTCCCATTCACCGCATGGGTATTTATCCCCTTTGGTTGCAGAATCACATTTCAGTGTTCTTATCATCAGTATACGCTCCCAGCTTCGATCATCATCCGGGAAAGAAAATGTCCCCCGATAAGGCGCACCCCATCCTTCCGGGCTGGGATCATCAAAGGAGAAGGTTTGAATTACAAGTGTATCACCTCCATTTTGAGCGAGAGTGGTACTACTGAAAAAGAAAACCATAATCAGAAAAAGGGTCTGGTGTTTCATCTTTATATCAAATGTTGATAAGCAGATAAAGATAAGTATTATATACGACCTGTAAGCTTACAGAACCTCACAGGTCAGGATGAAATATGATAAAAATTATTATATTTACCCTTCAAAATCAGATCCCATGAGAAAACCCACATTATCATTCCTGATCATCCTGCTACTCTTGCTGAATGCATGTACCACAAATAAAGATGACATTGAATTTGTGAGCGGTGTTTTCAGCATCACGATCAGCGAAAATGGAAATATTTCCAGCTTATATGATCTTGACAATGGAAGCGAGCACTTGCTAAGCGATTCTGTCAGCTGCCTCATACGCATGCGTTTTGACGGAAAAATGCTTCAAGCGCAATCCGTAGTTTATCAACAAGAAAAAAAAATGCTATATTTTTCTTTTGCGGGAGACAGAGAAGTTAAGGTGAAGGTGGATCAACATGAGAATTACCTGGCCTTTGAATTGTATAATATTCGTTCGAAAACGAAGCCTGATCTGCTTATCTGGGGGCCATTTTATACAAACATCAGTGAAATCATCGGTGAAACTGTTGGGGTGGTAAGAAACAGTGATTTTGCCATCGCTATTCAATCCCTGAACCCCAAAACCCTGGGTGGTTATCCATGGCTTGAGAATGATGTCATGCCCGAAATGGACTATTTCGACCAGGAGAACTATGTTGACCTGAAGCAGGGAGGCATCGCGCATACCCTCTACCGTATCGAAGCAGCACGTCCCGTTCAGGGTGGCAGTGTACTCCATGCTTATTGCCGTGACCGCTACGATGACAGGTCCGTGCAAAACTGGGGATATGACAATTATATTGTGAAAGCCTTCGATGATGGAGGGCTGATTGCCTCTTCCATAGCCTTTTTTGGATGTAAGCCTGAAAATGTGCTTTCAACGATCGCTGACATAGAAATTTCTGAGGGATTGCCCCATCCGGAGATTAACGGAGAATGGAGTAAAACGACTCCGCAGGCATCCTCAGCATATATGATCATGGGTTTCGGCGAGGAAGATCTTGACAGAGCGCTGGCTTATACCGGGCAGGCCGGATTGAAATACCTTTATCACTCCGGGCCATTTGAGACCTGGGGGCATTTTATCCTCAATAAAGATTTTTTTCCGGAGGGAAGAAAGAGTTTGAAAAGATGCGTGGAAAAAGCTGAAGAAAAAGGAATTTCAATCGGGCTTCATACCCTGTCGAATTTCATTACAACCAACGATACCTACGTAACACCAGTCCCTGACAAACGTCTTGCAGAGGTGGGTTATACATTGCTGTCTTTCGACATTGGCCCCGCCGATAACAAAATCATGATAAAAAACCCGGCCCGCTTCAATCAGTTCAGAAACAACTCCCTGAAAGCCGTACGTATCGCTGATGAGATCATCCGCTACGCGGCTGTTAGTGAAACGGAACCATGGACACTGATCGATTGCCAGCGAGGGGCTTTCGGAACGACGGCGTCTGCTCACTTAATTAACGAACCCATCTTCAAACTGGCTGATCACGCTTATAAAGTTTTTCTTTCCAATCCGGAACTGACTTTTGAAATTGCAGAGAACATTGCCGAACTGTATAATGAAACAGGAGTGAGGCAGATATCTTTCGACGGGCTGGAAGGATGCCGTTCTACCGGGCTCGGGAATTATGGGGAAATCCTTTTCACAAGCACCTGGTATAATCATCTTGATGAAGATATTCAAGCCCATTATATTGCTGATGCCAGCCGCTCTTCGCATTATTTCTGGCATATCTTCACCCGTATGAACTGGGGAGAGCCGTGGTATGCGGGTTTTCGGGAAAGCCAGACACAATATCGTTTAAAAAACCAGAAATATTTCGACAGGAACTATATACCAAACATGTTGGGCTGGTTCCTGATGAAACCGGCCACGAGCATAGAAGATATTGAATGGCTGCTGGCACGTTCGGCCGCTTTCGATGCCGGTTATGCTTTTGTGACATCATATGAATCACTCGAAAAGAATGGATACACGAATGAGATCCTGGCAGCTATTTCCTTATGGGAAGATGCCAGGATGAAAGGTGTTTTCAATGAGGAACAAAAAGAACTTATGAAAGATGTACTAAATGAATTTCATCTTGAAAAAGAAAATGATTCCACCCTTCTTCTCACCAGGGTACATCCATACAGGATAAAGCATGAAAATATTCAAAGACAACCGGGGGAGCTTGTTTCTTCCACCCTTAATTTTGATAATCCGGGAGAAGAGCAGATCATGCAGTTTATCATCTCGGCAAACAAAAGCACGCTCATCAACCCGCAATTTGAAATTGACGCGAACAGGTTTATCACTGTCCCGGTAAAGTTGAGCGACGGCGAGCATCTTAAGTTTGACGGACAGTTTGCCAGAATATATTCATCCGAATGGCAACTAATGAAATCCATCAGTCTGGATAAGAACAAATTAACTATCGGCCCGGGACAGCATCAGATGGAAGTATCATGTGATTTTATGGGAACTGAGGGAGAGATGCAGATAGAACTCAGGTTAAAGGGCAATGGCGAAACGATATACATCAATTGATTTAATACCTTAGCAAATGAAGCACTTATATATCATAACACTTTTTGTCCTTCTCTTTAGCCCTTCTGTTTTTACACAGCAATATTCATATCCTTTTATGAACCCGGATATGGACGTTTCTACAAGAACGGAAGACCTGATATCAAGGCTTAGGCTTGCTGAAAAAGCAAATATGATGCTGTACAACAGCCCTGCCATTAAGCGGCTTGGCATTCCTGAATACAATTGGTGGAACGAATGCCTGCATGGTGTGGCAAGAGCAGGAAAAGCTACAGTTTTCCCCCAGGCCATCGGACTGGCTGCCACCTTTGATGATGATCTCATCTTTCGCGTTGCGGAGGTCATCTCCGATGAGGCCAGGGCCAAGCATCATGAAGCAGTCAGAAGAGGAAACAGGGCACAATATTTTGGCCTTTCATTCTGGACCCCGAACATTAATATTTTTCGCGATCCACGTTGGGGCCGGGGACAGGAAACCTACGGTGAAGATCCATATCTCACTGCCATGATGGGAAGTGCTTTTGTAAAGGGACTTCAGGGCAATGATCCCCGTTACCTCAAAGCGGCAGCCTGTGCAAAACACTATGTGGTACACAGTGGGCCGGAAGCTTCCCGGCATTATTTCAATGCCGTTCCCGATGAAATCGATTTCAGGGAAACTTATCTTCCGCCATTCAGGGAATTGGTGAAAGCTGATGTGGAGGCCATCATGTGTGCTTATAACCGCACCTACGATGAACCATGTTGTGGAAGTCCTTTTCTGTTAAAAGACATTCTCCACGATGAATGGGGGTTTGATGGCCATATTGTTTCTGATTGCTGGGCCCTGGACGATATCTGGGCAAGACATAAGGTAAAAGACAGCAGGGCTGAAGCTGCTTCCATGGCAGTACAGGCAGGAGTGAACCTGAATTGCGGATACATTTACACCTATCTCCCTGAGGCAGTAGAAAAGGGGTTGCTCAGTGAGCAGGATGTCGATAATGTACTCAGGCCACTGCTTCATACCCGTTTCCGGCTTGGCCTGTTTGATCCCGACAGCCTGAATCCTTACGCGATGATCCCGCCGGGGATTGTCAATTGTGACGCCCATCGTCAACTGGCCCGGGAAGCAGCTGTAAAATCTATTGTTCTCTTAAAAAACAATGGAGTATTGCCATTGAACATAGACAGTATAAACAACATCTTCGTGACAGGTCCCATGGCGGCAGACCTTGCCGTCCTGGCAGGGAATTACAACGGATACTCAGGGGAGATGGTCACCTTTCTTGAAGGCATTGTTAATCATGTCGGGCCGGGTATTGCCGTTGATTACACAACAGGAGTATTACTGAATAACGACAGTATTTTTTATGGATTCTGGCATGCCGGGTATGCCGATGTAGTCATTGCAGTTATCGGCATCAATCGCCTGCTGGAGGGTGAAGAAGGTGATGCCATGTTGAACCTGAGAGGCGGTGACCGCACAAGCATTGAAATGCCCGAAAACCAGGTGGAATATATTCGTAAACTAAAAGAACGGATTGGAGACAAAAAGCTGCTTGTGGTGGTAAGCGGTGGCAGTGCCATTGCCATGCCGGTAGTGGAAGAATTGTCTGACGCCCTGATTTTCGCATGGTATCCGGGGGAAGAAGGAGGGAATGCTGTGGCAGATGTGATCTTCGGAAATGAAAATCCGGCAGGCCGGCTACCAGTCACCTTTTATAAAAGTACGAATGACCTTCCTCCTTTCGATGATTACAGTATGCAGGGAAGAACATACCGTTTTTTCGAAGGAGATGTTCAGTTTCCCTTTGGGTATGGATTATCGTATAGCAGCTTTGAATACCTCGAAGGAAAGATAGACTACCGGAAAGAAGGAAAAGAACCATTGACACTCATAATAAATGTAAAAAACACAAGCCTTATTGACGGAGAAGAAGTCATCCAGATTTATTCCCGGTATCCGTCATCTGGTACCCGGCACCCGATTAAATCCCTCATCGGATTTAAGCGGATTTTAATTCCTGCCGGCAAAACTATTGAGGTCAAAATACCCTTGTCTATTGATTTTATGAAACAATGGGATGTTGAAAAACAAGAATATGTTCTTTACCCGGGGGAATATGAATTCCTCATTGGGGCTTCTTCAGAAGATATCAGAATAGAATTAACATCACAGTTGCCATAAAAGATCATATCTAAGTATGGAATCTCCGCCTAAAGGGGTGCATGGAGTGTTTCTCTCCAGTAAATTCTAAGCACTAATTAAAGCAACTCCCGAATCATCTTCTCAGTTTCCACATCACCAGGGCGGCTCATATTATTTTTCACCATCTTCCCTTCTTTATTGATAAGGACATAATGAGGGATGTATCGTATGCCGTATTCTTCAAATACCGGTTTGCGGGTGTTGTCACCCAGACGGTAATGAAGTCCGTGCAGCTGCATAATGCGTATCATTCTTTCCCAGGCAAGGGAATCTTTATCGGTGCTAACATAGAGAAATACAACATCTTCTTCATGAAGCTTCTTTGCTAATTTGGCTGAATTTGGCATCTCTGCTTTGCAGGGCCCACACCAGCTGGCCCAGAAATCGAGGTAAATGACATTGCCTTTGTACATGGCCAATACATCTTCAAAACTGAGATTCAGTAAACTTTTATCATCTAGATTATAAAGCATGGCATCTTCAGGCAAAGGCTGATTTACCTTGCGTATTACTTCTTCGTATTGATTGGTAATTGCATCTTTGTATTCCTGATCTGTTACGTATTGGTCCACCAGTGGCATTATCTTTTCAAATCCATCCACATTATAAGAATTGGCCAGACTATTGGTTTTGTTTAATAAAAACAGCTGTAATTCAAAGGGTGACAAAAGTTGCTGTAATCGGGCATAAAAAATGGAATCATACACTGCCTTATCTGGCTTTTCGTACTCCTCCAATATCTCTCTGTTAAGTTGTCTGCTAATATGATATTTTAACCATGTCTGATAGTTTTGATTCAGATGGTCAGGATTTTCATATTTAGTGGCATTCAGGGTAATATCACCAATTTCGTTTATGAGTGCTTTATACTCTTCCGTAGTATCTTTTTTGCTGCTATAAAAAACATACTGAAAATTAATAATTCTATTAAAATAAATATCCGTCTCCATAAAAGA
>JABMQZ010000101.1 GCA_013202965.1 Bacteroidota bacterium
CTGTTAATCCGTTAATCCGTTAATCCGTTAATCCGTTAATCCGTTAATCCGTTAATCGTTAATCCCTTAATAATTCCTAAGTATCGTCACTGCCCCCTTAAACACATCTTCTCCCAACTTCCCTTCGCACTTCAGAACATAAAAATATGTGCCATCCGGCAAGTTGCTGCCATCCCAGTCGTTGTTATAATCAGTGGCTTCAAACACCTTGTTGCCCCAACGGTTAAAGATCACGATCTCATTGCTGATATAATAATCATTTATGGGCTGATAGTTTCCTGAACCGGTACCGCCTGCACGGCCCGGATTGTCTTCTTCCGGTGGTTTGATGGTGATGATAAAGGTGTCGTTGGCTCCATCTCCGTTCGGAGTAAATACATTTGGAACGAGAAGGTTTACACTGGCTACCGTGATCACAGTAATATTTGAATCAACACATCCATTCATCGTAGTGTATTCAAAGCTTACATTATGCTCTCCCATTGCATCAAAGGAAAAGGTGGGATTGGGCAGATTAGAACTGCTTCCGTTTTCCAGTGCCCAGAAATAGTTGACCAGGGCAATAGAATTTTCTGAAAGATTTTCAAACCAGAAGGTCACCCTGGGATCCTGGATATAGGTAGTGGTATCCGGAGTGGTGATAATTTCCGGCATATCCCATACTTCAACCCAGTAGTTGGTATCGAACCTGCAGCCTGCGTCATCATAAATGTGTACCGCAATGAATCCCTCGCAAAGCCCAATGGCATAAGAGGAATCGCCCGGATCTACATTGGGGGTATCCCATTCTATTTCGAGTTGCCCTGTTCCTCCATCGGCAAATACCCTGACCTGACCTTTACAATCACCTCCCGGACATCCTTTGTTTTCCTGGTTCTGCTCAAATTCTACATATATGCGAGGGAACATACCGAGGTAAATGCTGTCTTCACAGGAATTAATATTATCATATATTGTGACTGAGTAGGTTTCCGGACGGGCAATTATGAAGTTGATAAATTGTAATGTATCACCTGTACTCCACAGGTATTGGTAGTCAGTGGAGTTTACAATGAGCGAAAAGTTATCATTATAGCAAAGGGTGTCAGCTTCCTGTAAAATCTTTGCATGAATAATATTTACATAGCATGAATCTTGCTGAATACCTCCCCCCACATCTGATGCTGTTACATCATAATTACCGTTCTCAGTGACCTTGATCATGCGGCTTGTTTCGCCCGTATTCCAGTAATAGGACACAAAACCGGGCCCTGCATCCAGCACAAGTGTATCCACATGGCATCGCAGGGCAGTGTCATTTTGAAAAACATTGACTGTATCATATACCTGCCCATGCAGCAGCTTGATTGTTAGGAGGAAAGCGATTAGTATAAAAAACTTCTTCATGTTTTGACCCTGGCCTGTCAGAATAATATTATCCCTCAGGATTTTGAACGGCAAAAGTACGCAAAAATTGTAAACATTGCTTCAAAATACCCATTTTGTCCTGTTTGGATTTTTTTCATCCCATGAAGACATTCGGTGAGCGCAAAGCGGATGTTTTTTTTGACAAAAAGTCATATCACCGACAGATTTTTACCTGATAAGGCCATCGACCTGATCGACGAGGCTGCCGCCAAGCTCAGGCTGGAAAGGTGGATCGATCCAAAGTCACCCAGTCACAAAGTCACCCAGTCACAAAGTCTTTTACTATTAAACTTCCGCTAAGCCTTAGCCGGATATCATTTTCATTTTAATTCCGAATGATAATATTTGTTATATTTGCTTGAACAAATCAATTATTAACCAAAAATCAATGACATGAAAAAATTATTACTATTTGCACTGGCGGTATGTTTGATTGCCGGAAGTTCTCTTGCCCAGATCTCTTTTGGGCCAAAGATAGGTATGAACATATCAACTTTCACTCAACATTTCAAAGACTCTGATGATGAAATGGACCTCACATTCAAGTTTGGACAATCAATTGGAGGGATTGTAAATATCCAAATTAATAATTTCCTGGCCTTCCAGCCAAGCCTTTCTGTTATTAATAAAGGTGCATCATATGATTTGGATAAAATGGCAGAAGAGGAGGCAGGTTTATCGGAATAGGATACCAATATAAACAAATGCTCTTTAATATTGGTTTTGCAATGGGTTTTACAAACTTGCAGCCGGATCGTACTGCTGATCAAAATTATGAGCCTAAGGATCATAAATATTCTAACCGTACTGTCTTTATTACAGCAGCATGGCTGTTTGGTGGAGAATAATATCTTAAATTTTATAAGTAAAAATTATTATTATGAAAAAAATCCTGATCTTAACATTGGTGCTTTTTCTGGGTACACTTACACTAAAAGCCCAGATACATGGAGGAGTAAAAGGTGGTTTGTCAATGGCTACCATGAATGTGGATGCTCCTGTCGGTTACGATACTCCATTTAAACTTGGTTTTTGGGGTGGTGGTTTTCTGGTGCTTGGCGATGGCCTGTTCAGGTTCCAGCCTGAGGTGTTATATGTGCAGAAAGGTGTGAGATTTGAAAAAAGCGGTACTGTAGAATATGCAAGGTCAACCCTTAGCTATCTTGAAGTGCCATTGATGACCAGGATACATATCGGGATCAATATGGTAAATTTATATTTTAACGTGGGCGGCTATGGGGGGTACTGGCTTAGTGCTAAAACTACTACTTATGCTCCGGATCTGACAACAGGAAATCTGATCGAAACGACACATGACCATGAGTTTGATGATGAAACAGATAACAGGTTCGATGCCGGACTGGTATTTGGAGTGGGCGTAAAAATAACAGTTGTGTTCCTTGAAGTAAGATATTCCCTGGGGCTGGTAAATTCACAAAAGATAGGTGAAAACAAAAATGATACAAAACTGTCCTACCTTGGGGTTGCGCTTGGGGTTCAGTTTTAGTTCAGTGACACTGTCTGAAGGCGAAGCCTGAAGCCTTAGTGGAACTGATCCCGACAAAGGAGGGATCTTCTTCAGTTGCTGGTCTCTGACTCTCTGACCCTCTGATTCCCTAAGTCACTTAGCCTATTCCCCGGCACTCCTGGAAACTGGAATCCGGAACCTGGGACCTATCAATATAATTAATGTTTTTTTGCATTGAACAATTGATCCGGATAATTGTTCTACAGTCATTATTAATCATAAAACCTTAATTAGAAATGAAGAAAATTACATTGCTTTTTGCCGGGATGTTTGCAGCATTGTTTACATATGCACAGTTGAACACCGAAGAAATTGATTTTTTCCAATCCATTTATGGAATGGAAAAGAAGGCCATCGTGGAAGAATTTGTGCAACCTAAAACTGACAACAGGGTGCCTTTCTGGGAAGTGTACGATGCATATGAAGTGGAACGCAAGAAACTTGGTAAAGATAGGATTGACCTTCTTGAAAAATTTGCCGAAGAATATGAAACCATGACCAATGAGCAATCAGAAGTCTGGATGAAAAAAGTGATCGCGCTTGCAGGGAAACAGGATAAACTTATTGTAAGCTATTATAAGAAAGTTAAGAAAGTCACTTCTCCCATTGTGGCCATGCGTTTCTATCAGCTGGAGGGCTACCTGCTCACAGCTATTCGCTACGAGATATTGGATGTGATTCCTTTTGTTGAGGAAAAATAATCTATGTGTAAAAAACTGAAAGGTCCTGCAGCAGAAATGTTGCGGGATTTTTTTTTGTGCTGTGATTGCTTGCAGGTGTTCATTGCTCGTTGTTCGTTGCTCGTTGTTCGTTGCTCGTTGTTCGTTGTTCGTTGCTCGTTATTCGGCACCCGGCACCCGGCACCCTCTACACATTAAACCGAATATGCAATAAGTCTCCTTCCTGAACAACATAGCTCTTTCCCTCAACCCTGAATTTCCCGGCATCTTTAACGGCTTGTTCTGATCCAAGTCTGAAAAAATCCTCGAAACTCATCACTTCAGCGCGGATAAATCCCCGTTCAAGGTCACTGTGAATGGTGCCGGCTGCTTCAGGGGCGGTCATGCCTTTGCGGATGGTCCAGGCACGGACTTCTTGTTTTCCTGCTGTAAAAAAGGATTGTAGCTTTAGGATGGCATAAGCAGATTGGATCATTTTGTTTACTCCGGGTTCAGACAATCCGGCATCCTTAAGGAATTCCTGGCGGTCGTTTTCGTCCTCCAGTTCAACGATCTCAGATTCAAGCTCTCCGGCAATGATCAATACATCGGTATTCTCTTCCTCTACCGACTTTCTGAATTGATCAACATAGGCATTGCCCCGGACAGCGGAAGCTTCATCTACATTACACACATAAAGCACCGGCTTATCCGACAGGAGAAGAAGATCATCGATAAAATTTTTGTCGTTTTCATTGAGCGGAACGGTACGGGCAGATTTAAAATCCTCGAAGTGTAGTCTGTAGATATTCAGGATCTCCAGCGCCTTTTTAGCATCCTTATCGCCTGATTTAGCAATCTTTTCGGTTCGCGCTATCCTGCGCTCAACCATTTCCAGATCATTGATCTGAAGTTCAAGCTCAACGATTTCTTTATCACGCACCGGGTTTACAGAGCCTTCAATGTGTGGAAGCTGCTCATCATCAAAGCAACGTACCACATGGATCAAAGCATCGCACTGCTGAATGTCGCCAAGAAATTTATTTCCGATCCCTTCCCCCTTGCTTGATCCTTTTGTCAGACCGGGAATATCCACTATATCAACAGTTGCAGCAGTTACTTTATCAGATTTAATAATGCTGTTGATCTTTTCCAGCCTGTTATCAGGAACTGAGATCATGCCAATATTTGATTTTGAAGCGCTGAAAGCAAAATTACTGGTCTGTGCACGCGTGTTGCTGATGCAATTGAAGATGGTTGTCTTTCCGATATTTGTGATCCCTATGATCCCGCATTTTAAGCCCATTCTTGATATTTTTTTGCAAAGATAGTAAATTCTGATGCCGGTGCCCGTTACCTGGTATCCGGTGCCCGGCATCCGGATGGATAAACAAATCAACGAATAAATACAGGCACTTAATGAATATTAGTTTTTATTGTCAAAATAATTTGGTACTTTTGCAGGCCGTTTAAAGCAGCTTGAAAGGGTTTAATACCTCGCTGTACCTCAAGTTGTTCAATAAATGTTTAACCAATCCGAAACCGCCGGGTACAGGGAAGGACGGATACAATGAGTACCAAATGACTGATAAAAAAGAAAAAATCAACGAAGAAACTCCTGTTAACGAGGAGATCAAAGAACAGGAAACTGTTGATGAGAAAGCCGAAGAAGTGAAGACTGAAGAGGTGAAGGATGAAGAAGTGAAGACTGAAGAAGTGAAGGATGAAGAAGTGAAGACTGAAGAAGTGAAGACTGAAGAAGTGAAGGATGAAGAAGTGAAGACCGAAGAAGTGAAGGATGAAGAAGTGAAGACTGAAGAAGTGAAGACTGAAGAAGTGAAGGATGAAGAAGTGAAG
>JABMQZ010000102.1 GCA_013202965.1 Bacteroidota bacterium
ATCATCCTCTCAATAACTTTATAAACAAGCCCAAAGGAATCCGGATTTAGTCCTGATGAAGGCTCATCAAGTAAGAGGAGCTGATAATCTCCGCATATCAGGCCGGCCAGTGAGAGCATACGCTGTTGCGCAAATGAAAGTCTTGATGCTACATGATCCGCTTCACGGATGATCTCATCAAAGCCACCAAAAGCACCAAGTTCATTCATGATCCGTTCCTTAGCTTCCCTGATAACAGACTTTGTTTTCCCTGCCCTGAATATATTATAGAAAGGCCATTCAATTTCCACAGGCAATGACTGTAAAAGAAGTTGATCCATCACACACAGCTCGCCATAGATCCTTGTGCCCTGAAACATTCGTCCGATCCCTGCCGAAGCAATTCTCCAGGGAGAAGCATTCGTACACTCAACATCATGTTTATTGCTTCTGAATAAGATCATCCCGTCATCCGGCCGTAAAAGTCCGGAGATCAGATTGAACAGTGTTGTCTTACCGGTACCGTTCCCCCCTATCAGTGCAGTTACGTCTCCCCGGGCAATATCGATGGACAGCCCGTCGATAACATTCTTAAATTCCTTTTTCATGGCCTGTCCTCTCCCTGCATAATTAAGGGCAAAGCTCTTATGAATGTTTTGTATTTCGAGGATATTGTTTTCCATGCTTATAGTTTCAATTCTCCGAATAAACCATTTGGCCTGTAACGCATTACAAGGATAAGGATCAATCCGAACAGGATCTGCTTCAGTGGAGCGGCAATGTCATCCGGAAAGCCAGCATATCTGAGCAGTTCAGGAATGACAATCACAAAAACTGCCCCCGCAACGCCACCCCTGATCGTGCCGCTGCCTCCAAGCAGCACGGCAATCAGTATAAATATTGATTCTTCCAGGTGAAAACCTCCCGGATAAATATAGGTCATATAGGTAGCAAAGATATAGGATGCCCATCCGATGAATGCACTTGAAATCACAAATGCAAGTATCTTCAGGCGATGCGTATTCCTTCCCATCGTTTGCAGGGCAACCTCATCTTCACGCAGTGCTTTCAAGGCAAGCCCATAGGGTGAATGGAATAATTTATAAAACAATGCCAGCACGATGACAGCCAGCACTGCGCTCATGATCAGGAATCCGCCTTGCCCGCTGATCTCAAAAATACCAAACAGGCTGGCTGGCCCGATCCCTCCTATCCCGAGGGTTCCATTGGTCACTGATACAAGGTTATTCAACAAATAATAGACAATAAATTGAAAAGCCAGTGTGGCAAGGATGAAAAAATCGCCCTTCAGGCGGATTGCAGGCAGGGCCAACAGCAAACTGATCACTGCGTTGACAAACATCACGAGTATGAGGGAAGGGATCAGGGACAGGTCAAGCAGCAGGATGCAGAGGGCCGTTATGTATGCACCGATTCCATAAAATGCCGCCTGTCCGAGTGAGATCATCCTGGAAAGCCCCACCAGTAGTCCGGTAGAAACCGACAGTATGATATAAATATTTATCAGTATCAGTATGTGACTCAGGTATCCCATGATCAGAAAGCCCTCGATTTTTCAGGTATTAATCCCTGCGGCCGCAAAAGCAGGAAGAAGATCAACAGTATAAAGGTGACCATCATCACCCAGCGGCTGTCGAAAAAATATTCTGTCAATGCCTGTAACAAGCCCAATAATAAACCACCGATCACTGGACCTTCGAACCTACCCACACCACCAATCACCAGGGCTACAAATGCATTTATAAAAACAGGCAGCCCAATCTGTGGATTGATACCCACATCCATCGCACTCAAAACAGAAGCTATTGCAGCAAACGCTCCCGACAAAGCAAAGAGGGCAATTTTTAAACGGCCTGCCCTGACACCATAAATGCGACTGAGTGTTTCGTTGTCGCGCAAAGCCCTGATCCTGATCCCTACACGGGTATATTTCAGATAAAAAAGAAACATTCCTAAAAATATCAGGGCAGTCATTAAACCGGGCATTCTGAAACCAGGAAGAAAGCCTTCTACACCTAAAAACTTTCCAGCTGTTGATATGTGAAGGAAAAGTGCTGCATTGCCAAAGAACAACTCAGTACAGCTTACCAGAACGATCAGCAAGCCCACAGAACTGATCATCAGGGAATCGGAAGAACGGCCCCTGTCCCTCAGCGGCTTATACAATAAAAGCTCACACAGAACACTTAAAAGCGATCCCGCAATTATGGCAGCAAGAACGGATGGAATCAGTGGCCAGTGCAAGAGTTCCAGAAACACATACAAGACATAGCCTGCCCACAGATAGATCCCGGCATAGGCAATATGGAACACCCTCATGGTATTATATATCAATGCAAATCCAAGTGCGGTCAATGCAATCAGACTTCCATTTACCAGGCCGTTTCCAAGGAATTGTATGATCATTTCCGTTTTCTGTTGTAAAGTAGTTTGTTGGATGCAACGACTCTACTTTATCGATGAAGCAAATTTAACTTATTTTGTGTTTGCCTTCATTTGAAATTAATCTATGAGTGGAGATGTTCCGTACAACATCTCTACTCATAGACCATGCATATAAAAAGCCTCACTGAATTATCAGCAAGGCTTTTTTCGTGATCGCGGCAGGATTCGAACCTGCGACCGACAGCTTAGAAGGCTGTTGCTCTATCCAGCTGAGCTACGCGACCTTAATGGCGGTGCAAAAATACGAATAATATATTGATTTATGCAAACAGAAGGTAGAGACATTGCATGCAAGGTCCCTATCTTCCTGACATATAAAAAAAACCGGAAAATCTTGTTCTACACCATGTTTTTGTATATTTACTGCCTGATCTGACAATCGCAATAACAAAACTACAAGCTATTGATCCTGGGTTTCAAGAAACATAAGGCAACAGTATACCAAAGCAGGCATTTTATAACAATCTTCCTGTTTGCGCTATTTTTTGGCTGCTTTGTTCCGGGAACAGTGAATGGGGCCACAGAACTTGATATCAGCAACAGGAACCTATATGTGGACGATCTCTGCAAAATTCAGGGACGGCGCCCTATGGAACGGCACCGATGCCGGGGACGGGAATACGAAGACCTTTGGGACGGTGCTGTTGATTCGGTGAGAATGACGATTAACGGATTTAGGATGGGATATCTGATTTTGAACATCATATTGTAAATACAGAATCGCACACACAGAATTGTAAATTCCAGTAGATAAATCTGATTTTTACAGACAACTTTTCATATAAATGCCTGTCTAAGAATAAAAGTATCATATATTTTTCTTGGCTTTTGCAGGAAGCTGTAATAACTTTGTACTCAGAATTTTGTTAAAACATATGGTTTTAGCAAGTCTGCGTGTTTTTTAAGCGGAATAAATGATAATCTTAAGACAAATATTCAGGGCAAGTTTCAGGAAGAGTCTCATCGCTCTTTTTATCATTCTATCCTACAACCAAAGTTCTGCCCAGTTAGTTATTGATAACACAATGACCCCGGAACAGCTGGTTCAAAATATACTTATCGGGTCTGGTGTTACTGCCACCAATGTTGTATTTACCGGTAACGTGGGCAATGCAATTTGCTCTTTTACAAATGGCTCCACCACCAATCTGGGCCTTAATGAAGGGATCATCTTATCTTCCGGTATTGCTGGAGAAGCTGCCAATCCCGCTTCATTTTTTGCTAGCACAAATAATAACACTCCCGGCGACCCTGATCTTGATGCCCTCCCTGGAGTATTAGGTACAAATGATGCAGCCACTCTTGAATTTGATTTTATCCCCCAAAGCGACACACTCACCTTCCGTTATGTTTTCGGATCGGAAGAATACCCGGAATTTGTAAACCAGTTTAATGACGTCTTTGCTTTCTTCATTACAGGCTCTAATCCTGCCGGAGGAAACTATACCAATGAAAATATCGCCCTTATTCCAGGCACTACACTCCCGGTTTCGATCAATAATGTTAACAATGGTACGACCAATACGGGACCTTGTGTAAACTGCGAATATTATATAGATAACACAGGCGGAACAAGCATTGTATATGACGGGTTTACTACCGTACTGGAGGCTATAGCAGTGCTTACCCCCTGTTCAACATATCATATGAAGCTAACGATAGCAGATGATTTAGATCATATTTTTGATTCAGGTGTTTTCCTTGAAGCCAATAGTTTCTCCGCACAAGGATTGACAATATCTTCCAATTTCAGTTCATCTTCGCCCGGCTACGGAGCCCTCATTGAAGGCTGTAACGATGCAAGCATATATTTTGAGCTTGTCGACACCCTGTCCAGTGATTATCCGATACATTTCCAGTATCTCGGGACAGCTGTAAATGGTGTTGACTATAATTTGTTACCTGATTCAATTGTTATTCCGGCCGGGTCCATCATTGATTCCCTCAATATTATCCCTGTCCAGAATTACATGATCGATCCCACAAGGACAGTGATCATTGTTTTTGATTATGAATCTGCATGTACCATTGAAGAAGACACCCTGGAACTGGATCTATTGGATAATACCATTGAAATGACAGGGCTGGATTCTTTATATTGCGCTACAGACCCTCCGGTCACACTTACACTATATCCCCCGAGCGGGGTGCTCAACGGTCCCGGTGCATCAGGGAATACCTTTAATCCATTTATTGCCAATATGGGGATCAATATCATACAATTTACAAATTACTTTATTGATTATACCTTAATACCACATGATACAGTATGTATCAACCAGCTTATTGATACGGCCTGGGTGCAGGCTCAGGTTGTTTGCGGTGCCGGCTCTGATGAATTGGTCTGCCAGGGAGATCCTTTCGATTTCAACACCTCTGCCGTGACGCCCTGGGCAGCGAGTTTTGATTCCCTCAGATGGACAGGCGGTCTGGGAACCTTCAGTGACCCCGGCATCCTCCATCCGGTATATTTCCCCACCCTCGCAGAGCTTGGAGATGTCACCCTGACGCTCACAGCATACGGCATGGAACCATGTGGAGATGAGGTAAGCAGCATGATCCTAACACTGGATACAGTCCCAGTTTTAAATATTATTACAACTCCAATTGACACTGTTTGTATTGATGATATCATTCAATTCAATGGTACAGCAAATTGCGCCATTGTTTCATGGAATTGGGATTTCGGGGATGGCAATGTCGCCAGCGGACAAAACGTAACACATGCTTATACAAACCCGGGAACCTACCTGATATCACTTGAGGCAATAAATAACAACAGTTGCTCTGACACTGTTTACTATACCAAAATAGTTACAGATCCGCTAATTGACTTTTACACAACACCCAACCCAAACTGTATTGGAGATACAGTATGGTTTTACGGTACCGGTGATATTGTGAGCTATTCCAGCTGGGAATGGGATTTCGGGGATGGAGATGGAGGTTCCGGAAGAGAAACCTGGCATATCTATACTATTCCGGGCATACATAATGTAATACTTACGGTATGTTCCAAGACTGTGAACCACGATCATGAGGTGGTGCCTTCGGCGGTAGCGGAAGCAGGTTCCAATGAGAGCATATGTGAGTATATTCCCTTTGACTTCAGCACTGCTGCCATCCCGGCATCTGTGCTGGATTATACTTCCCTGCTGTGGTCGGGCGGTTTGGGTGCTTTCAGTGATCCTGGCACCATACATCCTGTCTATACACCGGCACTGGGTGAAATAGGAGTGATTAATTTCATGCTGGTAGCATATGCCATCCTGCCCTGTAGCAACGACACTTCTTATATGAGCCTGACGATCTTCGACGGTCCTGAAGCAGATTATACCATCACCCCTGGTGATTCCATCTGTGTGGATGAAGTGATCGCTTTTGATGCTACTTCCTCAACAACGATCACCGCTTGGAATTGGAATTTCGGTGACGGAAATACCGGATCAGGACAAAATGTAGTTCATACCTACGGCCTGGCAGGAACCTACGATATTACCCTGGTGGTCACCAATACAGATGCCTGTACCGATACAGTTGTATATCCCATTGAAGTCTTTGAGCTGCCCGTCTCTGATTTTACTGTTTTCCCCGGCAATTCAATTTGCCACATGGGAGAACTTACTTTTAACGGATCATCTTCCACCAATATTCTGAACTGGCACTGGGACTTTGGCGATGGAAATACAGCCAATACACAAAATACTACGCATACTTACGCTGCAACAGGCACTTATGATGTATCCCTGTTTGTTTACAATGAAAATAGTTGCCGCGATACCATGACCCAGCAGGTGACCATCTATGAGTTGCCCGTTTGCGATTTTACCATCTCCCCAAATGATACTTCCTGTGTAGATGAGCTGATCACCTTCGGTGGAAGCGGAACCGCTGATATCATTAGCTGGGACTGGGATTTCGATGACGGCAATGTGGGCAACGGACAGGTAGTTACACACACATACCTGAACCCCGGGACATACAATATCTCCCTTATCGTCACCAATGGCGATGGTTGCCAGGATACCATGATCCACCAGCGGGTGGTCGTGGAGCCGGTGATAGATTTCAACATGCTTCCTTCACCCAGCTGTGAAGGTTTCATTGTTGACTTTTTCGGGATCGGAAACTATGGTTTTACCAATTACGTCTGGGATTTTGGAGATGGCAACAACGCCATTGGGAAAAACACAAGTCATATCTTCACAACAGGGAATACCTATACGGTTACATTAACTTTCTGCACCTCACAGGTACAGCACGATATCCTGGTCAATCCGCAGGCAGTTGCTTATGCCGGGCAGGATACCATGTCCTGCGAGGATGTTCCTTTTGACCTTTCTACAATGCCTGATCCTCCAACAGCATCCAATTACAGTTCCATCCTGTGGTTCGGGGGACTGGGTACTTTCAATGACCCTACACTCGTAGCCCCGATATACACGCCGGAAGACGATGAGTACAATGTAAACGTGAACCTGTATATGGTAGCTTACGGAATAGATCCATGCCATAACGACACTTCCATGATGACCCTGTATGTATTACAGGGTGCCTATGCTTTTGCAGGCTCTGATGAAGACCATTGTGAGGGTGAGCCTTTTGATTTTGCCACCAGCGCTCAGCCTCCCGCAGCCTATAATGAATTGACAAGGATGTGGTCAGGTGGAGCCGGCACCTTCGTGGACCCCACTGTCGAAGTGCCAATATATATCCCCGCTCCGGGAGAACTCGGGCCCATCACCCTTACCTTCGTCGCTTCCAATATACTCAACTGCGACTCCATTGATGAGATGGTGCTGACCATTCATCCTGTATTTTATGAAGTCCAGAGCGACAGCATTTGCTATGGGGATTCCCTGTTATTGCCGGGTGGAAGCTGGGTGAACACCAGCGGTTTTTACTACGATACCCTGATGTCGGTATGGAACTGCGACAGCGTGATCGGAACAGACCTCCTCGTTTACCCGCAGATCGATGCTGACTTCAGTATTTCCCCGAATGATTCCACCTGCATTGATGACAATATATTCTTCACCAAAACAGGAACAGCAAACCTGGTCAGCTGGCTCTGGGACTTTGGCGACGGGAATTTTTCCAATGGCCTTAATCCATCTCATTCCTACACCACAGCAGGTGCCTACACTGTAATATTCTCATATACCGATGATATAGGCTGTCAGGATGAGATCAGCCATGAGGTATTTGTCTTTGAGCATCCCGAAGTGGATTTTATATCCAGCATGATCTCAGCATGTGTAAATGCAGAATTCTCTTTCTTTGGCATCAGTGCTGATGACATACTATTCTGGGATTGGGACTTTGGCGATGGAAGCACAGGTGCCGGGCAGAACGTCACGCATATTTACACCACATTTGGTTTGCATCAGGTAACCCTAACAGTTACGGCTACCAACGGCTGTGTAAGCTCTATTACAAAACCCATCTTTGTGGCTGAGCCACCTACTGCTGACTTCACTTACAACATTATGACGTGTGACACTATACAGTTCACCGACCTGTCAACGGCGCCCCAGGGCTATTTCCTGGTGGAATGGCTGTGGTATTTTGACGATGGAACAACATCCAACCTACAGCATCCTGCACATGTATATGCATCAGGAGGAGTGTACAATGTCTCCCTTGTTGTTTCGGCTGACTCCGCAGGCCTGATCTGTACGGACTCCATCAGTAAACCTGTGCTCGTACCCGACCGCCCGACGGTATATTTCACATGGACACCCGAGCCTACATGCCTGGGTGAGACCACCACCATCTTTGGAACCTCCGGCAATCCCATCACCCAGTGGTACTGGGACTTAGATGA
>JABMQZ010000103.1 GCA_013202965.1 Bacteroidota bacterium
ACATTATCCAGTCCTGCTAAACTGGTCAGGGCATCATTGTTATCAATCAAAAGGTTTCCCACGTTTGAAGACAGATTGTCAAGACCTGTTAAACTGGTCAGGGCATTGTTGTCTATAATATAAAGGTCCCAAATGAAAGTCACATTATCCAGTCCTGCTAAACTGGTCAGGGCATCATTGTGATTAATCTCAAGGTTTCCATCGATTGAAGTCACATTATCCAGCCCCGATAAACTTGCCAGGGAAGCATTCTCATAAATAGCAAGACCTCCTCCAATAGATGTCAGATTTTCCAGTCCTGTTAAACTTGTCAGAGCATGGTTGCCATGAATCTCAAGTTTTCCCCCAATGGAAGACAGATTGTCAAGACCTGTTAAACTGGTCAGTGTATCGTTGCCACTAATATAAAATTTCCTCCCGATGGAAGACAGATTGTCAAGACCTGTTAAACTGGTCAGGGCATTATTGTTACCAATCCAAAGGTTTCTCCCGATTGAAGTCACATTATCCAAACCTGTTAAACTGGTCAGGAGACTGTTGTCTGAAATCCAAAGGTTTACCCCGATGGAAGTTATCACACTTAATCCGATTAAATTAGTGATATCATTGCCCCTAATTAAAACGTCTCCTTCTATTTCTGTACAGCCAGGATAATTAGTTTGAAAACTGTCTATTTGTGCTTGTGAAGTAATATAAAGACTATCTGGACATGGTTGTGATAATAATGTTATACTGGTTAATACAAATACAGAGATAAATAATAGATTCTTCATAGCTCCACTGTTTTTAGGTTAACAGCTTCTGATTAAGCAGAGCATAAGGAAGGTTACCCGTTGGTCCTGTAAAGATACTAAATCACAAGGCTATAATCAAGTAATCAGATTATGGATGATGGATTATGAATTATGGATGATAAATAATACTGGCTTTAATTTTACTTCCATGTTCGTTATTCGTTATTCATTATTCATAATGGCCTTATCGGACACCAAGCCGCAGGCGACTGCTCGGATAAGAAGCTATTATGTTAAGATAGCTTAGGAATGTGAGGATGCCGTGCGGTGGGCCATTAAGGAGTCTCTTGGGTCATGCAAGTAAAAAAATGCCCCCCTAAATCCTGTATCCAGGAAAGGAGGTAACAGCTTGTCTCAGCTGTGAATATTATTAGTCTTTGATGCAGCGGATACTAAACCCTAAGCTCCAATTTTGTCTGCTCCTTATGGAATAATCAACAGAACTATCAAATATATGAGACCAGGCCTGTGGATCTCCATAAGTTGAGGTCCAGAAACAAGCAGCCCTGGTTAATACGCTAAATCCATTATTGTTCCTATTTCCACCAGCTAAGCTCCTAAAACCATAAAGATTTGTTCCATTGCCATCATCAAACCAACCAAATGTTGACTTAAGGTTTTTCCCCGCATCGTATCCTCTTCCTTCATCCTTATCCCATTCTGGATCTCCAACCGGGTATTGACTGTCTGCTGTCCCATCCAAAATCTTCCATTCATCGTCAGTGGGTATATGCCAACCTTCAGGACATATACCTTGAGCCCCCGAATCTAATACATATTGCATCACCTCACCCCATTCGTATAATCCCCCATAAATCTCACAATTAACGGGATCATTATCATAGCAGTACTTTTCAATAGTATCATTGTCCTCTTGGTCCATTGATCCATCAATCATAAGACCAATATTAAGGTTTTCTTTAAGCCAACATTGATCGCCAATTAATACTGTATTATATACCTGTCCCCCGTAGGTAATGGTTTCCAGGCCAGGGCAAGGCTCTCCAAAACTCCCCCCGCTCCCAACTGTAATGTAATTAGGTTTCGTCTCAGTATCAGTTCCAAAAGAATTGGAAACAGATAGAATAACAGTATAATTTCCATCTTCAGAATAAATATGAGATGGGTTTTTTTGAAGGCTTGTTCCCCCATCACCAAAATCCCACTCCCAGTTTGATGCACTGTTTGCCGATTGATCATAAAAGAAAACAGTTTGTCCCGCTGACACCCACGTATTGTTTGCATAGAAGTTAGCATGAGGGGGTTCATTCCATCCATTTGAAACAGTTACTGTGTTGGAAGTAGCGTCGGTTAAACCCTGTGTGTCTATTACCTCCATTGTAACACTATAATCATTTACCTGAGTAAAGGTGTGGTTTACCACTTTATTAGAGGACCAGTCAGTATCCCACGCCCCATCATTTTCCCAATCCCATCTAACCCGAAGAGTAGGAGTCGGGTCTTCATTGTCTGTCGATCCCGAAGCATCAAATATGAAGTCTGTTTGAGTATCCCCAATACTGGGTGTAATCGTGAAGGCTGCTGCTGGAGCAGAGTTATTTTCCTCATCAGACTTTTTACACATACATAGAATAACACCTAAACAAAATAATATTACAACAATGATTACTCGAATATTCATGATTTCCCTATTTGGTTTATGGATCGAAGTTAAGCAATTTTCTTAAAAACAAAAGATTGATCCATGACTGTTTGACTTCAAACAAACTTGGACACTTTTTAGTTAAATGCTAATTGTACTTTTCTCTTTTTCAAATATACTTCATTTCGTATTAAATTCCAATTTATATCACTTGAACTTTCTGTATAAAGTAGTCTTTTCTTCTTAAAGCAATTGTTTTTCTTTTCGTTTCTCTTCGTGTTTTCAGTATCTCCTCAGACCTCCCAAAATATCCATCCGCTGGTGCCCCAGCAATTTACCTTATAATTTATGCCATATATCCATGGAAATACCTATATTAGCTGTTGATGCTAACGATCTATGTCATATCCGATGGTACCGGCAGGACTGCCCAGCAGGCCGTAAAGGCCGCACTTACCCAGTTCAAGGGGAGTAATCCCGAAATTAAAAGATACGGCGACATCCTCAATATTCAGCAGGTGATGCAGATCGTTTCGCGTGCAAAAGCTGAAAAGGCTATTATCATCCATACACTTGTAACAGAAAAGCTCAGGGAGAAACTTGTCAAACTCACCCGCATTCACCATGTTGAAAGTATCGACCTGATGGGGCCACTGCTTCACAGGCTTTCCGATCACCTTTCTGCCAATCCTTCCGAAGAGCCAGGATTATACCGCGTGTTAAGCGATTCCTACTTCCGTAAGATCGAAACCATGCAGTTCGCATTCAAGCATGATGATGGCAAGCGAATCCATAATATTGACCAGGCAGAGATCATCCTTTTAGGAGTATCCAGAACCTTTAAGACCCCCCTGAGCATCTACCTTGCATTCAGGGGCTGGTATGTGGCGAATGTGCCCATAATACTGAACTTTCCTGTTCCTGACGAAGTTCTGCAGATATCAGGCGAAAAGATCTACTGTCTCACCACATACCCTTTAAGGCTAATCCAGTTACGCCGTGCACGTGAAGAACGCCTGGGAGGGAATACGGGAGAATATGCTGACCCTGTATACGTGAGAAAGGAGATCAATTATGCCAACCGGATATTTGACTCTCATCCCGACTGGCAAAGGATAAATGTGACCAGCAAATCCATTGAAGAGATTGCCGCTGAGATCATCGCTTTACTGCCAAAAAAGATGATCTTCGAAGAGGATTTCAATGATGAGATATAAAGAGTTCGGGAATAGCGAATAAAGAACCCACCTGAACAGCCTTAATGGACTGAATAATTTGAGGTTCATCAGGACGGGTGTATTTATTGAGGATAACCCTCTCCGCCACATTAAGTTTTGAGTGTTGAGTGTTGAGTTATAGTTTAACGACACTTTTCATTAAGACTTAGGACAAATTGTTCTTTATATTTTAAATTGTACATTTAGATTGTACCTCCCTCCAACGGATCAGCAAAGGTAATCCTGTGACTTTGTGACTTTGAGAGGAGGTGATGGGGTGGCGAAACGGCAGGGAGAAAGAGTAAAAGGGTGAAAGCGAATAAGGGTTTTGGGGGTTGAGCCCCTCCCCTACGGATCACTGAAGGTAATCCTACTACCCCGACAACTAGCAAAAGCCTTTTAATTGACTTTTGGGTTGTTCGATAATCTGATTGACGATCTTTCCGGAGGTATATTTTTTTGAAATCCCTGATAATATCTGACAGTTCGTTTTCGCCATTAATACCAGAATTTTAATTTCATCACATAAAAAATCTGTTTAAATTAAGATGTTGGGTGAAAATACTTGTCGGGAAACAAGCTGTTAAAAGGCACGAATCAGGAGATTCGCGCCAGCGGGGGTAAATACTTTGAGTACTACAACAATGAGAGAAGACATTCAAGCTTAAAAAAACAGACACCGGTATCGGTATATCAACAAGAACTTAAGAATGTTGCATAGTGAAATAAATAATCCTTAAATTTGATAAAAACCTGTCCTAAAGATGGGGGGAATTATAATCCT
>JABMQZ010000104.1 GCA_013202965.1 Bacteroidota bacterium
AGACGGTCTTTCACTCTTACAATCACCATCCCGTAAACGCGATGGCCGCCACGCTGATCTTAATTCCTTTCACCTTGAGCAAAGGGGAAGCGCAGGCTTCAATTGTTGCTCCTGTGGTAATGACGTCATCAATAAGTAAAACATGCCTGTTTTCGATAAGCTCTTGATTGTTGAGCGTAAAAATACCTTCTACGTTCTGCCATCTTTCGAATTTGGATTTCCGTGTTTGGGTTTGTGAAAAAATGCTTCTCCGGAGAATGCTGTTATCCGTGCCGGCATTCAGTTTTCCTGCCAGGCCAATTGCAAGTATTTCGCTTTGGTTAAAGCCTCTTTTCCTTTGTTTTTTCGGATGAAGGGGTACGGGAAGAACCATTGATATATCTTGAAAATCAGAAATACGGGCCATTTCCATTCCCAGTTCTTCTCCAAGAAACAGCCCTATTTCCTTGTGTTTTCTATATTTGAATTGATGAATCAGCTTTTGAACCATATTTCCTTTGTTGTACAAAAAGCCGGTCGTTACCCTGTAAAGGGGTAGCCTTCCCCAGAATACCTGCGCGGCAGGATTATCCGGATCATCTGAAAAGCGGGCTCGTGGCAGATGGTGTTTGCATTTCATGCAGATCACTTTTTCATTTTTGAACAGGCTTTTTCCGCATACCGGGCAAACATTCGGATAAACCAATGAGAGAAAATCATTTAAGTAAGTCATTTGTCAATAGTCTTTATAACTTAATACCTCTTTCTTTAGTTTGTTCCCCTTAAAAGCCTAATTTTGAAAAATCCTTAGTACTAAGATGGATAATCATTCCCTGATCAGCATTAAAAACCTTTCGGTTGGGTTCTCAATTGAATCCGGTAATATCACGGCTGTCGATAATATAAGTTTTTCGGCAGGCAGGGGTACCACATTGGGGATAGTGGGCGAATCCGGTTCCGGAAAATCTGTTACTGCGCTTTCGCTTATGGGGCTTATTCCTTCTCCCCCGGGAAAGATTCTTGGAGGTCAGGTCTTTTTCCAAAATAATTCAGGGCCTGTTGAACTGTTAGGCCTTAATGAGCAAAAAATGCGTCATATAAGGGGCAATCAGATCGCCATGATCTTCCAGGAACCCATGACTTCATTAAATCCCGTATTTTCCTGCGGAAATCAGATCATAGAGGCCATTATGCAACATAAGAACCTCTCCCGGAAAGCTGCCAGGGAAAGATGCCTTGATCTGTTCAATGAGGTGAGATTGCCCCGCCCAAAAGAAATACTCAAAGCTTTTCCCCATCAGCTATCAGGGGGGCAAAGACAGCGGGTTATGATCGCCATGGCTATTTCCTGTGAGCCTTCACTGCTTATTGCCGATGAGCCCACAACGGCACTTGATGTAACGGTGCAGGAAGATATTCTTAAGCTTCTTCTCGACCTGCAGCAAGCTCATGGAATGAGTATTTTCTTCATCACCCACGATCTTGGGGTTATTTCTGATATTGCCGATGATGTTATTGTAATGTACCAGGGGAAGGTGCTTGAGTCAGGAAAGGCAAAGGATGTTTTTCATCACCCGGAACACCCTTATACAAAAGGGCTTCTGGCATGTCGTCCTCCTTTAAAAGACCGGCCATCCAGTTTGCTTACCGTCAGTGATTTCCTGCGGTCGGATCAGGATACTGAATTATTAAAGTCTGCTGTTGATGTTCATGAAGCTGCGGAAAAACGCAAGGAGCATCACAGGATCATTTATGATAAGGAGCCTGTTTTGAAGCTCAGCAAGCTGTCAACTCATTTTTCCCTTGGAAAGACAATCCTGGGCCGTTCCCGGGGCTTTATCAGGGCGGTTGACAATATCAGCCTGGAGGTGTTTCCCGGAGAAACCCTTGGCCTGGTTGGTGAATCGGGCTGTGGTAAAACCACTCTTGGGCGTACGATACTTAAGCTTATTGATCAAACATCGGGAGAGATCCATTATAAAGGGAAAAATATCTCACAGCTAAGTTCAGGGGAGCTGCGTCCGCTCAGAAAACAGCTCCAGATTATTTTTCAGGACCCGTATTCATCCCTGAATCCCCGCATAACGATCGGCTCTGCCATAAGTGAGCCCATGTTGGTACATCGCCTGGTACACAATAAAGCCGATAAAAAACAAAGGCTTGATGAGCTTCTTGAGCGGGTAGGCCTTTCGTCCGAATTCGCCAACAGGTATCCGCATGAATTGTCAGGAGGGCAAAGGCAGCGTGTTTGTATTGCCCGGGCTCTTGCAGTAAACCCAGAATTTATTATTTGTGATGAATCTGTTTCAGCCCTGGATGTATCCGTACAGGCACAGGTATTAAACCTCCTGAATGAATTAAAACAAAAATATAAGCTAAGCTATATCTTTATTTCTCATGATCTGTCTGTTGTAAAATATATGTCGGACAGGATGGCTGTGATGCAAGATGGGAAAATTGTAGAGCTGGGCGAAGCAGACGAAATTTATTTCAATCCAAAAACAGAATATACAAAGAAGCTGATACGGGCTATTCCCGGTACCGGCAATTAAACAATTTTATAATGACTAAACATAATAAAAAGAAAAGATCACGAGGCAGGAAAAATCTGCTCCGGGATAATATATTAAGTCTTTTCATTGCTGACCCACTGAGACTGTTCAATTATAAACAAATCTCTTCAAGGCTTGCAATTAAAGATAAGGCCGGGCGCGACCTGGTGGGTACCATCCTTGCTGAACTTCTGACGGAGGAATCCATTGTGGAG
>JABMQZ010000010.1 GCA_013202965.1 Bacteroidota bacterium
CCCTCTTCTCCTCTTCTCCTCTTCTCCTCTTCCCCTCTTCCCTCCCTCCAGCACTACATCTGGCTTTTTGAGTATTCCTCCACCTCCTTCATCACCCTCATCAGATTCTTTCCCCAGATCTTCTCTATCTCCTCTTCCGTATATCCTCTTTTCACCAGCTCAATAGTGATATTTTCCATTTCGCTTACATCATAACATCCGTTTACTGCCCCGCCACCGTCAAAGTCGGTGCCTATCCCGACATAATCGATGCCGGTTACAGCGATGATATGATCAATATGGTCAATCACTTTTTCTACTGAGCTAAGTTTTCGCGGGAAGCTTACATTCATCTCCTGCCATTCCTTCCTGGCACTTTTCAGTTCTTCATCGCTCAGGTCTTCCCAGTTGTTGTATTTTTCCCTGAGGGCTGTCAGGGCACTGTCGCGTTGCGGGTTGGGGTCCGGCTCTTCCACGTAAGCGCTCAGTATGCACATTTGTATAAGGCCTCCGTTTAGCGTCAGGGCACGTAGCATGTCATCATCCAGGTTTCGCGGGTTGTCGCATATGGCCCTTGCGCAGGAATGTGAGGCGATCACCGGAGTGGCGGATGTCTCCAGAATATCATAAAATGACTGATCAGATGCATGTGAGACGTCCACCATGATCCCCAGTCGGTTCATCTCCCTCACGACTTCCTCTCCGAATTCGCTGATGCCATCATGTTCTGGGCCATTCTTGTCGGTGGAAGAATCGCAGATGTCGTTGTTTCTGGTATGGCAAAGAGTGATATACCTTGTCCCATGTTTATAATAATCCTCCACCAGGCTAAGGTCATTTCCAATGGGATACCCATTCTCCATACCGATGAAGATGGCCCTTTTGCCTTCTTTTTCGATGCGGTATGCATCCTCGCTGCTGAGGGCAACTTCAGCAAGTTCAGGATACCTGCCAATGGCATTGTAAATGGTGTCGAACATGGCCAGTGCACGTACACGCACTCTGGCATTTCTGTCTTCATTCCTGGGCCCCTGTCCGGTAAATACCGCAAAGAAGACTGCATCCAGTCCGCCTTCCTGCATCCTGACCAGATCTACCTTACTGCCCCTGGAGCTTTCACTGTTATTTTTTCCAATATCAAAGCCTTCCCTTGTCATCCACATAGGGGTGTCGACATGGGAATCCACGGTAAGAACTTTTTCGTGGATTGCTTGTGCTTTTTTTATGAGTTCTGCTTCAGTGGGGGGTTGCTGGGTGCAGGAGGAGAGGAGCAAAAAGACGATGAAGCTAAGTAAGAATGAAAGATTTCTCCCTTCCCTCCGCTCCGGTCGAAATGACTTTAGAAAAGTAAGGCGCATCAGTCGAAATGGCACATCAAAGTATGGATCAGTCATAGTTTTTGTTTAGTGTTCAGGATACAGGGATTATTAAGTTATGAGTGCTAATTATTATTATTTATTTCTGATTTCTTATTTCTGATATCTGATATCTGATTTCCAACAAACCGCTACGCAACATTTCCCAAAGTCCCCCATCTCCCCATCTCCTAGTCTCCCCGTCCCAAAGTCTCCCAGTCCCAAATCCTACCCCAGTATAATCCCCACCATTGTAGCCGAGAACAATGAAGCCAGTGCGCCGCCAACCAGGGCCCTGAGTCCCAGCTGGGATAACATTACCCGGCGGCCTGGTGCCAGTGCCCCGATCCCGCCAATCTGTATCCCGATGGAAGCAAAATTGGCAAAGCCGCACAGCATGTATGTGGCCATGATTATGGATTTTTCATGTGTGAAGGCATTTACCACGATCAGGTCTTTCAGGCTTTTGTATGCGATCAATTCATTCAGGATGATCTTTTCTCCAAATAGTTGTCCTACCAGGGTCATGTCGTCGGGGCTGACCCCCACCACCCATGTCAGGGGTGCAAGTGCATAACCAAGTATAAACTGCATACTCAGTCCGTCGTACTGTCCTCCTGTGGCTGCATAGATCACTTCGTTCAGGCAGGTCCAGTCACCCACTTTGATGAGTAGAAAGTTGAGCATAGCAATAAGTGCAATGAATACCAGCAGCATGGCTGCAACGTTTATGGCCAGCTTGATCCCCTGTTGTGTTCCGTTGGATATGGCATCCAGCACGTTTGAACCGATCGACTCTCTGGATATCCTGATCCCACTTTCGATAAGTTCCGTTTGGGGAACCAGCAGCTTGGCAGCAACAACGGCTCCGGGTGCTGCCATTACGGATGCCGTGATAAGGTGTTTGGCAAACAGCAGCTGACTGGCCGGGTCGTTACCACCCAGCATGCCAATATATATGGCCAGCACTCCACCTGCGATTGTTGCCATCCCGCCGGTCATGACCAGCATGATCTCGGAGCGGTTCATGTTTTTGAGATATTCTTTGATCAGTAAAGGGGACTCGGTTTGACCGAGAAAAATGTTGGCTGTTGCAGAAAGACTTTCGGCTCCGCTGATGCCAAGGGCTTTTTTCATGACCCAGGCCAGGCCGTAAACGACTTTCTGAATGATGCCGTAGTAAAACAGAATGCTTGTTAAGGCAGAGAAGAATATGATCGTAGGAAGTATCCAGAATGCAAAATTGATGAGTGGGGAATCCACCTGGTCTGAGATAAATGATCTCAGCAGAAAAGAGGTTCCCTCCTGCGTGAAATCAAGGATCTTCAGGAACACTTTTCCAAGTATCCCGATCACATATTGGAAGAATGGAACTTTCAGGACAATGATGGCAATGAGGAACTGTGCCGCAAGCCCGGTTCCGATCACCTTCCAGGCAATGGCTTTTCTGTGGCTGCTGAACAGGTAGCCCAGTCCCACAAGAACGGAAATGCCCAACAATCCCCTCAGGAGGGAAATAAATGAGAATCCCGTATCAGGTACTCCTCCACCGATTGCTTCCCCCGCCTCCTGGGCCAAGAGGGGCATGCTGAGCAGTAATAGTAAACTCAAAAAGATCAATATTTTTTTATTCATATGCGATAGAATGAAAATTGTCACCGGAGATAAGCATCCAATGACAATCCTGCGTTTAGTATTTATATTCAGTTTTTGCTCCTTTTATTAATTTCATCCCTTATTTTTGATGCTTTTTCGTATTCCTCGTTATCTATAGCATGCTTTAGTTTCTCATTGAGCTCATCCATGCTATTGCTTCCGTATTCATCTGCATCCGGCTCTTCCGCAGCTTGCTTTTCCTCTTCATCCATCAACTCGTCTGCTTTTTCCTCCATGACGATCCCTGCTTCCGACATGATATTTTCATAGGTATAGATCGGGCAGCGAAAACGGATCGCGAGTGCAACCGCATCTGATGTCCTTGCATCGATCTCACTTTCCTCATCTCCCTGCATGCAGATCAGCTTCGCAAAAAATACCCCTTCCATAAATTTATCGATGATCACCTCTTTAATAAAAATGTTGTAATGTTCAGCAAAGTTCTTGAACAGGTCGTGGGTAAGCGGCCTGCTTGGTTTCATCTTTTCCAGTTCCACGGCGATGGACTGGGCTTCAAAGCCTCCTATAATAATCGGTAATCTCCGAATCCCTTTGTGTTCACCTAATATCAGTGCATAGGCGCCACTCTGCGACTGACTGTATGACATTCCAATTATTTCCAGCCTGATCTTATCCATAAGGTTTGAATTGCTCGCCTTTATTTTTCGAATTGATAAAAGTATTAATTTTTTTATATATCTGGACCAGACAGTGCCAGATTTATTAATATTTGTTAAGCCTACACTATATATTCTGGAAATAGCATACTTGCATTTGCTTCCTGATATTCATGCGTGCCTGATGTCTTTTTCTCGAGTAGACAATCCTGATATTTTGTTAGTTATATTGAGATTGTTGTGCATAAATTCTTCTTGAAGTCTCAATTATATTTATACTTTTGCGGATTCACTAACCAAAATTTATTATAACATGAGAAAGATTTTGTCGTTTTTTATGATCTTATTGCTTCCTGCGATCACCTTTGCAAGCGAAGCTGATCTCGTTATCCCGGAGGAGATCAAATCACAAAGCATCCTTTATTGGGGGTTCCTGATCACCTTTGCAGGCTTTATGTTTGGATTGTACCAGTTCATGCGGGTAAAAAAGATCAGGGCACACAAGTCCATGCTGGATGTTGCCCAGGTGATCTTTGAAACCGCGAAGATATACCTGATCCAGCAGGGAAAATTTTTAGTCATTTTATTCCTCTTTATCGGTACAGCTGTTGCATTTTACTTTGGCTGGCTGTCAGATGCCAACTTTGGTTTGAAGGGCGTGCTGATCATCCTCGGATGGACGGTAGTCGGGATCCTTGGCTCGTACAGTGTCGCATGGTTTGGGATACGCATGAACACCCTTGCAAACTCAAGGATGGCTTTTGCTTCACTTGAAAGAAAGCCCATCAAACTTTTAAATATTCCCCTCAATGCCGGGATGAGTATCGGTGTTGTGCTGATCTCCCTGGAGCTGATCATGATGCTTATCATTCTATTGTTTGTTCCGGGAGAATATGCCGGTGTCAGCTTCATCGGCTTCGCCATTGGTGAATCCCTGGCTGCATCCGCACTCCGGATTGCAGGCGGTATCTTTACAAAGATAGCCGATATCGGATCTGACCTGATGAAAGTGATCTTCAAGATCGGAGAAGATGACCCGAGAAACCCCGGGACCATTGCCGACTGTGTGGGTGATAATGCTGGTGATAGCGTTGGCCCTACCGCTGATGGCTTTGAAACATATGGGGTAACAGGAGTTGCCCTGATTTCTTTTATCCTGCTTGCTGTGTCTACTGCAGCAGACCAGATCAGCCTGCTTACCTGGATCTTTGTGATGAGGATACTGATGATCATTACCTCTATCGTATCCTTTTGGATCAACGGAGCCCTGACAAAGGCGAAATACCAGAATGCTGATGACCTCGATTTTGAGAAACCCCTGACCAGCCTGGTCTGGATCACTTCCATCCTCTCCATCATCGTTACCTTTGTTGCCAGCTATTTCATAATCGGTGACATGCCGAATGAGATGTGGATTGTGCTCTCAGTGATCATCAGTGCCGGAACACTGGGTGCTGCACTGATTCCTGAATTCACCAAACTTTTCACAAGCCCAAAGTCAGCACACGTGAGAGAGGTTGTGGAAGCTTCCAAAAAAGGTGGCGCTTCCCTGAACATCCTTTCCGGACTTGTTTCCGGTAACTTCAGCGCATTCTGGAAAGGAATGGTATTCTTTGCCTTGATGTTCATTGCTTATTATGCCAGCACCTATGGCCTTATCGATCACATGATATATCCGTCTGTTTTTGCCTTTGGACTTGTTGCCTTTGGTATGCTTGGAATGGGGCCGGTTACCATTGCTGTTGATAGCTACGGACCGGTAACTGACAATGCCCAGTCTATCTATGAACTTTCGTTGATAGAAGAAAATAAGGAGAGTGTCAGCGAAGAGATTGAAAGAGATTTCGGCTTCAAACCTGATTTCGAAAAATCCAAATATTACCTGGAGGCCAATGACGGCGCTGGAAATACCTTTAAGGCAACAGCAAAACCGGTTTTGATCGGTACTGCCGTTGTAGGTGCCACAACCATGATCTTCTCACTGGTACTGGTAATCAAGCATACCCTGGGTATAGAGCCGGAACAGATCCTCAACCTGCTGAATCCGTATTCCATCCTTGGATTCCTCCTTGGTGGTGCGGTGATTTATTGGTTTACGGGCGCCTCTATTCAGGCGGTCACCACAGGAGCTGCCCGGGCGACTGAATATATCAGGGAGAATATCAACCTTGACCCCAATGCGGAAAAGAAAGCCGATGTGGAAAAATCCAAGGCTGTAGTAAGGATATGTACTTTATATGCCCAGAAAGGGATGTGGAATATCTTTATCGCCATCTTTTCTTTTGCCCTTGCTTTTGCCTTCCTTGCGGCTCCTGCAGGCTTTGTTGACGGGATGAGCGAGACAGATATGTTAAGCCATGCTGCCCCGGTATCACTCTTTATAAGTTACCTGATCTCCATTGCATTCTTCGGTTTATTCCAGGCGATATTTATGGCCAATGCCGGTGGTGCATGGGACAATGCCAAGAAGGTGGTTGAGGTGGATATGCAGGAAAAAGGCACCCTGCTGCACGAAGCAGTTGTAGTTGGTGATACTGTTGGTGATCCATATAAGGATACCTCTTCGGTTGCCCTGAATCCGATCATCAAATTCACAACCCTGTTCGGATTGCTGGCTATGGAAATTGCATTGGCGGCACAATTCAGGGATATTGCTCCTTATATTGGTGCCGGATTCCTCATTATTGCGCTGGTATTTGTTTACCGCTCATTCTACAAGATGAGGATTAATCAATAGAAGATAGAAGAAGTTTTGGATAAAGGCTGTTCGCCAAAGGCGAATGGCCTTTTTTTCTGGATGCTGGATGCTGGTTGTGTGAGAGAGAGGCATGAGACACAGCTTTTGTTATGCAAAGTTTAATTGATTATCGAATCTTTCTTAGCCTCTATATATAATTGGGTTATAAAATCAAAAATATCATGATTGTTTTGAGACTTTTTTTGTCGAAATTTTAGTATTTATTCAAGATGCATTCCGTAAAGAAATATATCTTTGTCAATCTTTATTATTTCATGTTTCCTGAAACATACTTCAGTTTCTATTATTCTTAACAGATTTTCATAATCGACTTTCATAATCTCAGCAGCTTCCTTTCTCGAAGCAAATTCATCAAAGGGAAAATATCTTACACCACTCTCATGGACAATTGAATGCTCAAGATAATCTTTTGAGTACCTGGCGCCAAACACAATTTTTTCCGGTCCCAGACTACTTGCCAAAGTATTATTTTCAGGACAGATACAAACAATGAATTTTTCGTATGGATACTGAACCCCCATAATAGAATCCCATTGAAGGAGTATGGTTGAATTTTTATAATATGCATTAATACTGTCGAAAGGGTACTCTTCTATTTTTTTGTTATATATGGGCAAATATTGATCCCAGATTAATTTAATATAATCCTTCCATATTTCTAATGTTTTAATGACATCTTCTTTTTCTTCACCGATTTCATTGAAAATAATGTCTATGTAAACATGATTATACCATTTTTCCAAATATTTGGTTTCCTCAGGCCAATCTGCTTTTAGCTTCTCTATTGATCCTGTCCGGATAAAGCCAACACAACCCTCGATAATTATTTCAAAGTCATCTACATTTTCCGGCCCTATGTATCCTGGAATCTGGAAAATAAATGTAAACAGAGGTCCACCTGCAAGCGGAGCTTTAAACCGGAGATCGTCACCGGCTTCAGATAATTTATTGCTCCAGTGCAAATATTCAGGATTGGGATCATTTCCCCAAAACCCCAATTGCTTTAATCCCCACCAGTTCAGTGAAACATAGTAATTAGGTTCAATTATTATCTCATATTCCTTAACCATACTTGTTTTATTAGCATTGTTACAGCTGATAATGGTTAAAACTGTGATTAGGTATAAGATTTTTTTTATCATTTTAATGGCTTATAATATTTTACCTTACGGATTGAATAAACGCTCGTTTTAAAGGCGTTTATTTTTTGTTGCGTATTTATTAATAACATCTTGCTCATTTTCGTTATCATTTCTCATTTTTTTCGGAATTGATTTCCTAAAGGAGTCCATATAAATAATAAGTGGGAAATTACTCCGCCATAAAGAATATAATTTACTTCCTCTTTATATGATGTGCCTTTTAAAACTAAAGCACATCCAATTATTACTGCACCCCAGACAATAGCACTTGCTATAATCAAATATCCTATTTTACTCTTTTTCATAAAAATACCTCCTGATTTTAAATATTTATGATTTAATCATTTTTATATATTATTTCCGTACAATTGTAAGCTGGCCTACAACGGTATGCGAATATGGCGCGTGCTGCTTTTACCTTAAGTTTCATTTTTCATACAACAGCAAACATAATGAACTCCCGCCCTAATGGATTGCATTACTGCTTTATTGTTATCGAATGTTAAAGTATTTATCATAGATTGTAAATTAAATATTTCCAATAATAATTAATCCCAATGAGGTGCCAATAACGCAAAAGCATTAAGTAAATTCCTGTCATCAATATTATGACTGAATAATGTGTTCTGTGTTGGATAACCCATATTTTTTTAGTCCAGATGTAAAAAATTATAGGAATTACCAATATTGTAAGGAGGGTAATAATAGAGGGTAATGCCAATGTCAAATTTTGATACAATGGAACACCGTCAAACCATCCGGGCAGTTCATGCCAATAAATAATAGGAGGATAATAGAAAAGCGCACCAGTAAAAAAGAAACAAATCAAGCAAAGTATAAAAAGATAGAACCGGAATAGAAATCCTTTTAAACCTTCTTTATTTCTACTTTTGAACCTGAGGGGGAAAAGCTTAATCACAATGAATCTTAAAGGCCAGAAAATAATTGCAGATAGAAAAAATAATTGACAAAAGATTAATAAAAAATATTGGGATCTATTAAGCAAAGGTTTTTCACCAGCACTTTTAAAAACTATCTCTTCTAATTCTTTTTCCCTTTTGACCAGGTCAAAATCTATAAACTCCTCTGGAAGAAATGTTTTCAGAAAAATTAAGGCTGCTGGTGAGTTTAATACGTTGCCGTTGTGTAATGAAAAAGGTTTACTTAACATGTCAGAGTTAGCAAAGATTATAAATGAAATATTTTTCTCAGGGACTTTAAGGATTAGAGATGAAGCGGCATCCGGATGCCATCCATAATGCCAGAGAAGCCTGAGATTATTAACATCCTGAACAAACCATCCTAAACCATAGGGTAATAACCTGCCATCGGTGGAAACGGTAGGTGAATAATTTTTTTTGGTTATCAACTCATCAAAGAAAAAATTTGTATCGAGAGCAATATTAAATTTGGCCATATCATGCACGGTGGTAACAAGTCCCCCTGCAACCATAAAGCCCATAATATATTTTGACCTACCAATGGAATAATCCTCTTTTAATCTATATGGATTAGCTAATTTTTCATAGATATTATTGAAATTTCCTGTTACCTCAGGATAGAATGTTATATCGTTCCATACACTTGGTGCAGTATTCATAAGATCTAATGGAATAATGATCCTTTCAATAAATAGTTCGCCAAAAGTTTTGCCAGATGCATTTATTATCACATCCTCAAGATAACCGAAGCGGGCACCACTATACCTGAATATTTTCCCCGGTTTGTATTGTGAAGTATGGGAAAGCAGGTGTTTAACTTTGATTTTTTTGTTTGCCGACAGATCAACACCATAATTTGAAACCAGGAATTCCAGGTTAATTTTTCCTTCATTTACAAGCTGCATAATGATGGTTGAAGCATATGTTTTTGTAATAGAAGCAACCCTGAAAGAAGTGGAATCGGTTGCTTTAATATCTTTTTCAATGTCGGCATAACCAAATCCCTTTGCCCAGATGATTTCATGGTTTTCGATAACGGCTGCAGAAATAGCAGGTATTTTGAGGTTAATTCTAAGCTTATCCAAAAATATTTCGAATTGTTCAAACGAATCATTATTTTGTGATTCAGTCAGTTGTATTTCAGGATCTGTAACTTGAGTAAAGCCTGAACAGGACAGTATTATGATTGTTAAAATCGATAAAGCCAAAGATTTCATACATGCATGTTTAATGAATTAAACTCTGGAACATTAGCATTTTGTACAAAGTATAATTTGATCTTTATGATATAATTATTCCTGCAAAACTTAATAGTCGGTAACGATTTGGTTATGAAAGGTTGCCGATTTTGTAGTGTAAGCTTCGGCCACACGCGGATGGGCGTGGTCATGTTCCTATGGCTATGCTGTGAGTGCTTCACTTTTTGTTTAAATCCGAAATCCTAATTACCTAAATCCCAGGCAATATTGAATGACCAAAATACAAATTACAAAACAGCTGCGGGCAAGTGTGTGGGTATTTTCAAACCGAAACGCTGCCTATTTATATTCATTTACTTCTAATGTCTTTCAATTTTTTCTTTCCATTTTCATTATCAGGATTTAACTCTAAAGATTTCTTGTATCCGTGACGACTTATGCCCAAGTAATTCTTGTATATACCTGAAGTCCGTTCCACCTTCTGGAAAATGAGTGGCTTATAATGTCGTAAACAATGTAAGGTAAAGATATGTTTTTTATCTGTTTAAGGAAAGCGTTTCTTGAAATTTTCTGTAACAAGCGGAAGTTTATGATGCCGGAGATAGCCGATGAACTGTGAATTTATTCACAATAAATTAACCAACATATCAAAATATGAATAAGATTATTACTTTTGTGGTTTTGAATTTTGTATGTTCCACCTACGCTAAAGCTTTGGCGGACAATGTTGAGTTTTGGGTGGATCGCTAACTGAAAATTGTAAAAGTATTTCTCAAAGTCAACAGAAACCTAACACTAACACCTAACACTTATATCAAACAGATGCTTACCAATAACTTTATACTGCGGCATAATGGCCCAAGGCCTTACGAAGTGCCTCAGATGCTTGAAATAATAGGAGTGGATTCATTTGATCAGCTGATCGATGAAACTGTTCCTTCTTCCATCCGGATGAAAAAGGATTTGGATCTCCCGGAGGGGATGAACGAATTGGAGTATCTCACTCACCTGAAGGAGATCGGCTCCAGGAACAAATTGTTCAGGACCTATATCGGAATGGGCTACTATAACACCATCACTCCCGGTGTTATACAGAGAAATATTCTTGAGAACCCCGGCTGGTATACCTCATATACTCCTTACCAGGCAGAGATCTCACAGGGCAGGCTGGAAGCATTGCTGAACTTTCAGACCATGGTGTCGGATCTTACAGCTATGCCTCTTGCAAATGCTTCATTGCTTGATGAGGGAACTGCAGCTGCTGAGGCCATGATCATGCTTTTCCATGCACGGAGCCGACCTGCAGTTAAGAGAGGTGCAAATAAATTCTTTGTGTCCGAAGGATTGTTCCCACAAACAGTGGAGGTGGTCAGGTCGAGGGCTGTACCGCTTGGCATCGACATCATCTTTGGCAAACATGAAGATATTGAACTAAGTGAAGATATTTTCGGGGCGCTGATCCAGTACCCCGACCAGTATGGTGAGATCATCGATTACCGTGAATTTGTTGAAAAGGCACATGAAAATGAAACTGCCGTGGCAGTGGCTGCTGACCTGCTGAGCCTTACGCTGCTGACACCTCCCGGAGAGTGGGGTGCCGATGTTGTAGTCGGTACCACACAGCGTTTCGGGATCCCTATGGGCTATGGTGGTCCGCATGCTGCTTATTTTGCCACCCATGAAAAATACAAACGCAACATCCCTGGCAGGATCATAGGCTTATCCGTTGATGCGCAAGGAAATACTGCATTACGTATGGCCTTACAAACCCGTGAGCAGCACATCAAAAGAGAACGGGCAACCTCGAATATATGTACTGCCCAGGCACTCCTTGCATCCATGGCAGGGATGTACGCAGCCTATCACGGGCCGCGAGGCCTGAAAGCCATTGCCAGGGATATCAACGATTATACCTGCATCATGGCTTCTATGTTGAAGGAACTGGGCATTACAATTCATACAAAACATTTTTTTGATACTATCGTCATTAACATTCCTGAAGGAATAAACCAGGAAACCGTCAATGAGGAAGCACTTCGCAGAAAGATCAATTTCCGCTATTTTGATGATGGCAGGATTGGCATCAGCCTGGATGAAACAACTTCCGGAGACGATGTGCAGGAAATATTATCAGTTTTTCTTTCCCTCACGGGAAATGAATCTTCACAGGAAGGTGTAGCATGCGACAGTTTGCTGCCCCAGATGGTACGAACATCTTCATTCATGACACATGCTGTGTTTAATTCCTATCACTCGGAAACCGAGATGATGCGTTATATGAAAAAGCTGGAAAACAGGGACCTGGCCTTGAACCGCTGCATGATCCCGCTTGGCTCATGTACCATGAAGCTTAATGCGGCGGCTGAGATGTTTGCGCTAAGCTGGCCTGAATTTGCTGCTGTGCATCCTTTTGTGCCTGCTGACCAGGCTGAAGGCTATGCGGAGCTGATTGAAAACCTTGGGAAAGACCTTTGTGAGATCACCGGATTTTCTGCCATCTCTTTTCAACCCAACTCAGGAGCCTCGGGCGAATATGCCGGATTGCTTGTTATACGGGCATACCACGAGAGCAGGGGAGAAGGGCACAGAAATATTTGCCTCATCCCTTCTTCTGCTCATGGAACCAATCCTGCCAGTTCGGTGATGGCCGGGATGAAAGTGATGATCGTTCAATGCGATGGGCAGGGGAATGTTGATGTTCAGGACCTGAAAGCAAAAGCTGAAGAATATAAAGAAAACCTGGCTGCCCTCATGATAACCTATCCCTCTACACATGGTGTGTTTGAGGAGTCCATACTTGAGATCATGGATATTATTCATGGCAATGGAGGACAGGTATACATGGATGGAGCCAATATGAATGCCCAGGTCGGACTGACGAGTCCCGGGCTTATAGGTGCCGATGTTTGTCATCTCAATCTGCATAAAACATTTGGTATTCCTCATGGCGGAGGGGGCCCGGGTGTAGGGCCTATCGGTGTTGCAGAACACTTGATAGAATTTCTTCCCGGCCATCCCATCGTTAAGAGTGGGGGAGCGAAAGGGATCGGATCGGTATCAGCGGCCCCGTATGGCAGTGCCATGATCCTGCCTATATCATATGGCTACATCAAGCTTCTCGGCAGGAGGGGTTTGAAATTTGCCACCGAATGTGCCATCCTGAATGCCAATTACCTGAAATCAAGGCTTGAAGGATCGTATAAGATACTGTACACAGGAAAGAACAAAAGGGTAGCACACGAGATGATCCTGGATTGCAATCAATTCCTGAAAACTGCCGATATAAGTGTTGTCGATATTGCCAAACGCATGATGGACTTTGGCTTTCACGCGCCAACGGTAGCTTTTCCTGTTATTGGCACCCTCATGGTTGAACCGACAGAGAGTGAACCTTTATCGGAGCTTGATAGATTTGTGGATGCCATGGTGGCCATACGTGAGGAGATCAGGGAGGTAGAAGAAGGACGTTGTTCAAAAGAGGACAATATGATCAAACATGCACCCCATACCCTGGCCATGATCATGGATGAAAACTGGGCATTCCCTTATTCGAAACAGGCGGCTGCATTTCCCGGAAATATTCCGCATCGCGACAAATACTGGCCGGATGTTACCCGCATAGATGATGCCTATGGCGACCGGAATCTGATGTGTAGTTGCGGAGATGCGGAAGACTATGCAGAATAGCGAATAAAGAATAAAGAATAAAGAATAAGGAAATTGTCGGTTGTCGATTGTCGATAGGGTGTCAGATTTCAGATTGGGGATTTTTGATTTATTTTGGATTTTGGATGAATTATACATTTTACACTATTCACTTACAATCTCCACCAGGAACTCGGCACCAGGCACTGATCCAGGATCCAGTACACCTACGCTAAAGCTTGTGCCTCCCATCGGCCGCCAAAGGCTTGCCGACGGCGCTGCGCTAAAGCTACGGCGACACGCGGGCGGCGTACAAAGCATCCAGCATCTAGGATCTAAGATACGACGCTCCATTAATATCAACAATACATCCTGTCATATACTCAGTACCTTCTGAGGCAAGGAATATTACGGTTTTGGCAATTTCTTCAGGTCTGGCAACCCTGTGGAGCGGACTTTGATTTTTAATGGCATCGCCCCGCGTGCCCTGGAGGATCTCAGTGGTCATGTCGGTTTCAACAAAACCTGGGGCAATGGTATACACCAAAATATTTTTTGAAGCAAGGGCTACCGCCAGGGACTGCCCGAATGAATTCATGCCGGCTTTGCTTGCTCCATAGGCGAGTGCGAATGGTTCTCCACGAAAGGCACCCCGTGACGAGATGTTAATGATCTTTCCTCCACCGGCTCCAATCATTTCTTTGATCACAAGAAAAGAGAGGTTCGCGACGCCGACGAGATTGGTGTTCATGGTATTGCTGAAATATTCCCTGAACTCTTCATAACTGAGTTCGAGCATGTTGGCTTCTTCATAGATGCCGGCATTGTTCACCAGGATGTCGATCTTTCCATTTTCAGCACTGAGTTTTTCCACCATTTCGTATACCGAATCAGGGTCTGAGATGTCAGCCTGTATCAGCTTATGCTGATTCCCTGTCAGTTCTGCCAGTGTTTCTTCAGCTGCTATATTATTCTTGTTATAGTGAACAAGTACTTTGGCACCGGCCTCAGCGAATGCGATCGCAATGGCCTTGCCGATACCGCGGGATGCTCCGGTAACAAGAACGGTTTTATCTGTAAAACTACTTTCCATGCAGGCAAGTTAATAAAAATATATTGGCCTTCTCAAAATAAATTTCCCACTTGATGAATAAAATCCAGGAACAATTGTGGTTTCAGGGCCACAGTCAGCAGTATTCCGTAAACGGAGCCCCAGAAATGTGCATCATGCCCGATATTATCACGGCCACGGCGGGCCATATATGCGGAATAAACCAGATACAGTATCCCGAATATGGGAGAAGGGATCTCGATGGGGATGAAGAAAAGGTAAACTCCCCCCGAAGGATAAAGGATGATGCTTGCAAAAACCACAGCTGCAACAGCTCCGGAAGCCCCCACGGCATTGTACCATGGGTCATTTTTGTGCCTTCTGTAATCAAATAGTACTGAAAACATGATGCCACCAACATACAAAAGCAGGAAATATAGTATTCCGATCTTTCCAAAGTGAGACTGATACAGGAAGAAAACGATCTTGCCAAACGACCAGAATACAAACATGTTGATGGCCAGGTGACCCCAGCCGGCATGCACCAGCCCATAGGTGAAAAAGCGCCAGCCTTGTTTTTTATTCTTTATAGCATAGGCATTGAACTGAAGCCGGTTCAATAATTCCGGATTACTGAAAGCCATGACAGAGATCACACTGGTAATAATGATGATTGCAATGATCATTATCCCTGTCTTCCTGTGGTTACCTGCCCGGTAGAATAATCAAATTCCGATCCGAACATACTATGTGGGACGGCAAATACCATTAAGGTGATGATGGCGGCAAAAACCGGCCAGAACCTGTTCTTCGGATGTTTCCGGAGAACGAAAAATGCAATGCCCCATACAATGAATGCCACAAGCATTTTATTGTCAGTGAGATCATGGCCGATTGGCCAGCCGGTCCAGTATTCTCCGAAAGCATGTTTTTGCATCATGGGGCCCATGATCAGCCCTCCAACGAACATGGAAACAAGTGTCGCAATGGTATAAACCTTCACATGCTTTCCTCTCCTGAGTGCTTCCACAGCAGCCATGCTTGAAAATAGCAAAGCTACGAATATCAGAAATACGTGCGGGGGTGGTATCCAGCCCGGGATCCAGCCTTTAAAGCGGATCACGACAGGCTTTTCTGTTAAGCTGTAGGAATCATTGCCCTTTTGGAGCGACACCAGGTAAAGAAGTTTGCCGGCAGGAGGCTGTGAAGGCAGCATTGCCACCAAGTCATTCCCTTCACGCTGCATCTTCAAAATGGTCCATTCATCAGCAGTCCCAAGCCTCTTGTATTTACACTCTCCGCTGATCTCAGGATCTTCAGCTGTTATGGAAATCCTGGCTCCCAGCCTGTCATCGACTTCTTTCTCATTTGCCCATGTCCTCAATAACTTGTAATCGATCTCTTGATTGCCTATTTCCACGCTGCCCCTTTGAGGATAAGTGGGGCCCGTCATTCTCTGATAGTATAATACAGTGACGGTTAATAATACTGCAAATATCCAGATGAGTATGTTTGTGATTAATTTCATATTTCTGATTAAATTGTTAAATTGTTAAACTGTTAAATTGTTTTTGGTTCCGGGATGCCCACCGCCCATTGCCCACCGCCCAATGCCTAATAACCTACAAAGGTTTAAATTATTTTCGAACATTCTCTACAGCATCATAAAATACCTGATGCAGATTCGTCCGGATGTCATATTCCATGATCTTTGAATTATTGGCCTCCGGATGGATCCTGTTTGATAGAAATATATATACCAGCCCGTTTTCAGGATCGGCCCAGGCATATGTGCCTGTAAAGCCAGAGTGTCCGTAACTGTCCGGCGACACTGATCTGCAAGTTGAGCCATCCTCATCGTATTCCAGCATGGGCTTATCAAAGCCGATGCCCCTCCTGTTTTCATTCAGCGGAAACTGCGTACTCGTAAACTCCCCGATGAGTTCTTCATTAAAGTATCTTTCTCCACCATAAACTCCCCCGTTCATGAACAACTGCATGATCACTGCCATGTCAAAGGCATTGGAGAAGAGGCCGGCATGGCCGGAGATACCGCCAAGCATGGCTGCTCCCTGATCATGTACATCGCCTTGCAAAAGCTGCTTCCTGAATAGTTTATCATCTTCGGTCGGAGCGATCATCTCCTTCTTAAAGCGTTTGAGTGGGAGATAAGCCATTGTTGGCAAACCAAGTGGCCTGTAATAGCTTGCTTCCGTGAATTTTTCAAATGCTGAATTACTGATGACCTCAATGGCTTCCTTCAAAAGGTAAAATCCAAGGTCGCTGTATTGATACCTGTTGTCAATCCTGAGTTCTGAATACCTTATGCTGTCGAGGATCTCACAATAGTAATCCTTTTGGATATACATGCCCTCAGCTACGCGGACATTATAATCTTCACTGATCTCGTTCCGGTAAATTTCCGGATCCGGATTGTCATCTTCTACCGTATACTGATAATAGGGGATCCATGCCTGGAACCTTGACTGATGTGCCATCAATTCCCGAATAACGATGCCTTCTTTATCGGTACCCCGTAAGTAGGGAAGATAATATGATAGTCTCTGATCTATGTCAATTGCCCCCTGTCCGTAAATGTCCATCATGGCCAGCGTGGTGGCTGCTATCTTGGTGAGTGATGCAAGGTCATAAAGGTCAGTGAGTTTGACAGCTTCTTTCCTCTCATAAGTGTGATATCCGAATGCCTTATGGTAGAAGATGTTGCCATCTTTGGCAGCCAAAACCTGGCAGCCGGGATAGGCTTTCAGAATGATTCCTGATTGTGCAATTGAATCTGCTTTTGCAAGCATTTCTTCGCTGATCCCCATTGAGGCGGGATCAACAAATCTGAGACGATTCGCTTCTGTTTTAATTCCGCTTCCTGCTTCAAAAAGTCCTGAAATGCCAACAGGCAGCTTTCCGCTGGCCCCAATCCCGCCAAAGATCACTTCGGCCCCGACTTCTCTGCTGAGCCGGTTGTCCTGGTATGAAATTATAATGGCTTCAGGTAATTCATCAGAGCCCAGGCCGGATAAAGCATAGGGGCTGCCAAACAGCTCGAGGATCACTTTTTTCTTTGCTGTGAGTTTCCTGATAAAAGCCCAGGTGATTTCCGGAATGCCATAATCCCTGAAAGGGAGAATATTGGTATTCTGAACACCAACAATAACAAGATTATATGCTTCAAGTTGATCCAGTAATTTCGCTACGTCTTTTTCTCTGGCATGATCGGGAAGTTCAAACATATCCACTCTTCCATACAGCTTGAGTATTTTTCCGAAATGATCTTCTTCAAGGGAGCCGCCTGTTGCAACGCATGCGATACTTAATGTGTCTAAATGGGTAAGGGGAATCAGCGAATGCTTATTTCTGATCAGCGTGGCTGATGCTTCATATAACTGCCTGTTGAGGGCCGATGCCTGCGGGCTGTTCAGATCCTCATAAAGACCCTCTGTTTCCACCTTTCCTGCTTCTGATAAACCTGCCCGGTATTTATATGTCAGCACTTTGCGGCAGCCTGCGTTGATCACTTCCACATCAAGTTCACCATCTTTCACTGCCCTGTGAATTTGTTTAACGGCTTTCGGAACATTGGCGGGAAGAAGCAGGATGTCGTTCCCTGCCAGCAGCGCTTTTACCTCAATGTTTCCGGGTTTGTGGTATTTGGTCACCCCTTTCATGTCGAGGGCATCGGTGACAATCAGGCCATGGAAACCAAGCTCTTCGCTAAGCAGTTTTGTGACGATATCCGGAGAAAGTGTGGATGCCATCCCTTCTCTTTTTTCGTAGGCGGGTATGTACAGGTGTGCGATCATGATCCCGCCCAGTCCATTGTTGATGAGTTGCCTGAAAGGATAAAGCTCCAGGCTGTCGAGTCGCTCCTGTGAGTGCGTAATCACAGGAAGGGTTTTATGGGAATCGGAATCGGTGTCGCCATGTCCAGGAAAATGCTTTGCTGTGGCGATGATGCCATGCTCCTGCAAACCCTGCATATAAGCCATGCCCTTGAGCATTACATTCTCCTTGTCCTGTCCGAAAGAACGCATCCCAATAACAGGGTTGGCAGGATTGGAGTTGATATCGACCACGGGAGCAAAGTTCATGTGTATGCCAATCCTTTTGCATTGTTCTGCGATGGTGGCACCCATTTGATAGATCAGATCATCATCATGGATGGCGCCCAAGGTCATCTGGTATGGGAATGATGTTGTGCTGTCCAGCCGCATTCCCAGCCCCCATTCTGCATCCATGCTCATCAGCAATGGTGTTTTGGACATGGATTGCCAGCGGTTTACTGCCACAGCCTGATTGTAGGGATGATTTCTGAAGAAGCAAAGCCCTCCGATATTGTATTCGGAGATATACTTATCAATTTCCGGGAAATAATCCTTTCCCGCATCGTTGGCCCTGACGAGCAAGAGTTGGGCGATCCTCTCGTCCGGACTCAGAGAATTGAAAACCGAATCAACCCAGGCTTGTTCCGTAATTCCTTCCTGGCTTGAATTATTTGTCTGCCCTGTAACAAATACAGCGGAGCCCAGAAATATGAGTAATAATGTAAATGAAAGTCTTTTTTTCATCTGCTTTGAATTCCAGCGTAAAAATAGAAAAATAATACTGATGTGGACAGATAAGGAATCAATGAATAGCAAATTGGTTTGCTAAGTTTATTTGATAATCTGATAAACGGCTACCGGTCACCGGCTACCGGAAGGTTGGAGCACCAATCAGAAATCAGATACCAGAAATCAGAGATCAGAAATTGCGAAATGCCAACTTCTTCACTTTTAATTCTTCACTTTAGATATTCACTAGGAACTCTGTACTAGGCATTCGGCACTCCTGATCCAGCATCTGCTAAAAACTGACCTAAAGTTTGAAATCAGGCCTTCCTCTCTTAATAAAATGTTAAGAAATATTAATATCTCTTTCGGTGGTCTTACGAATTTTACTTTAGATTTGGACAAACAAAAAGCCCATGCCCGATATCGATTACCTGAACTCAGTTTCAAAGCAAGTTAGAAGAGACATCATTCGCATGGTGCATGCGGTATCATCAGGCCATCCCGGTGGATCCCTGGGTGCCTGTGATTACCTGGTCGCACTGTACTTTGAGATCATGGACCATGATCCTGCCAACTTTTCAATGGACGGAAAAGGACAGGATATTTTTATTCTTTCCAATGGGCATCTGTCCGCTGCACTTTATAGTGTACTTGCCAGGTCAGGATATTTTTCCATTGAGGAACTTGCTTCATTCAGGAAACTCGGAACGCGTTTGCAGGGACATCCCGGGACTGATAAGGGTTTGCCCGGAGTGAGGGCTGCTACAGGCTCTCTTGGGCAAGGGCTTTCAATGGCAATTGGTGCTGCCCTGTCGAAAAAGTTGAATAAAGATTCTAAAAAAGTTTTTTGCCTGATGGGTGATGGCGAGCTACAGGAAGGCCAGGTATGGGAAGCTGTCATGTATGCGGCTGCCAATAAGGTCGATAACCTCATCGCGGCAGTGGATTACAATGGGAAACAAATTGACGGTTCCCTCGATGATGTTCTTCCCCTTGGAGACCTTCACAAGAAATGGGAAGTGTTCGGGTGGAAGGTGATTGATGCAAAGGGCAACGACATGCAGGATCTGATCAAAAGCTTGCAAACTGCAATTTCATATACTGATAAGGGCATTCCGGTCGTTATTTTATTGCACACAGAGATGGGCTTTGGTGTGGACTTCATGATGGGAACACATAAATGGCATGGCGTGGCTCCCAATGATGAACAGGCTGCAGAGGCCCTGAATCAACTTGAAGAAACTTTAGGTGATTATTGATATCCAAACAAAACAAATGCTAATATCCTGCTTAAGAAAAACATTGTTACTGTTCCTGATGATTGCATATTCAGCTGCCACTGTGCAGTTGAATGCTCAGGAAGAAAAGGAAAAACCTCCTCCTTTAACACGCATACTGTTTGTGCTTGATGGTTCTCAGAGTATGTACGGGCGCTGGCAGAGTGACATAAAAATGAATATAGCACAGAATCTTTTATCCAACCTTCTGGACAGCCTTAAGGATGTTGAGAATATTCAGTTGGCTTTGAGGGTTTATGGCCATCAGAAAACTTACCCCCCGCAGGATTGCAATGACACCAGGCTTGTGGTCCCCTTTGCCGATAAGAATGCCATGCGGATAAAAAATCAATTACGATATATCAAACCCAAAGGTACCACCCCGATCGCCTTTGCACTGGAACAATCTGCCGGAGATTTCCCCCCTTGCGATAATTGTAGGAATATTATCATCCTGATTACAGATGGGCTGGAAGAATGCGGGGGTGATCCATGTGCTGTATCGCGGGATTTGCAGAAAAGAGGCATTGCCCTCAAACCATTCGTGATCGGTATTGGAAGGAACTTCCGTGAAGCCTTCGACTGCGTGGGTACTTATTTCGATGCCTCCAGTGAAGCACAATTTAGCAAAGCCCTTGACCTTGTCATCTCACAGGCGCTAAATTCTACCACCGCCCAGGTAAACCTGCTCGACGCATATCACAAACCAACTGAAACCAATGTGAACATGACCTTTTATGATCATGTTTCGGGACAGGTCAAGTATAATTTCATTCAAACGCTGAACAGCAAAGGTGTGCCTGATACTTTGCTGCTCGATCCACTGGTAACCTATGATGTTGTTGTTCATACCTTGCCCCCGGTACGCATTGACAGCATCAAGATCACACCGGGGCAGCACACCATCATTCCTCTTGTTACACCTCAGGGCCGCTTAAGGCTGAAAATGGAAGGCACCAGCCTATCCAGCAGGAATTTGCAGGCCATCGTCAGACAAAACGGAAAGATGGAAACCATCAACGTACAGCAGTTCGGACAAACAGAAAATTATATTATCGGTGATTATAGTCTTGAGATATTATGCCTGCCGAGGATTTATATTGATGAAATCAATATTGCCCAGAGTTCCACTACCACAGTGGAGATTCCCGTGCCGGGCATTGCTGTAATTCAGAAATCGGCACAGGGTTATGGAAGCCTTTATGCAGAACAGGAAAATGAGTTGATCTGGATTTACAATTTCAGGGAAAATCCTGTACAGGAGTCGCTCATCCTGCAGCCCGGGCATTACAGGGTGGTGTTCAGGGCAAAATATGCCAACCGGGCGGCATTTAGCATAGAAAAGTCTTTCAGGGTAATATCTGGAAAAACCACGAATGTAAAAATATATCAATAGCACAACATTTTATGACCCAATCATTAATTATTGAGAAGAAGTCTACACGTGCGGGATTTGGAGACGCCTTGCTTGAGCTGGGGGAAAGAAATCCGGAGGTGGTAGCCTTGTGTGCCGATCTTACCGGGTCCCTGAAAATGGATGCTTTTGCAGCAGCCTTTCCTGAGCGATTTTTTCAGGCCGGTATCGCAGAAGCCAATATGATGGGAATGGCTGCGGGGCTCACCATAGGCGGGAAGATCCCTTTTACAGGCACATTTGCGAATTTCTCAACTGGCAGGGTATATGACCAGATCCGGCAGTCGATAGCGTACTCAGGAAAAAATGTTAAGATCTGTGCATCACATGCAGGACTGACCCTCGGGGAAGATGGTGCATCTCACCAGATCCTGGAGGATATAGGCTTGATGAAGATGTTGCCAAACATGTGTGTGATCAATCCCTGTGATTATAACCAGACCAAGGCTGCAACTCTTGCGATAGCAGAATATGTTGGCCCTGTATACCTGCGTTTCGGAAGGCCGGACTGGCCGGATTTCACACCTGCCGACCAGAAATTTGAGATAGGTAAAGCATTGTGCATGAAAGCAGGACATGATGTCAGCATCTTCGCTACAGGGCATATGGTATGGATTGCCCTGCAGGCTGCGGATGAACTGGCCAATCAAGGCGTAAGCGCAGAAGTGGTGGATATTCATACCATCAAACCGCTGGATGAAGAATTCGTGATCAATTCTGTCCGGAAAACAGGATGTGCCGTAACTGCAGAAGAGCATTCTGTCTTTGGTGGACTGGGAGATAGTATTGCACAATGCCTGGTCAGAAATATCCCGCTTCCTCTTGAGATGGTAGCAGTGAATGACCATTTCGGTGAAAGCGGCAAGGCAATGGAATTATTGGAAAAATATGGATTGGACGTTCCTGCTATTGTTAGTGCCGCATTAAAGGCACTTGAGAGGAAGTGATAAAGACCCCGTTCGGTTTCAAATTTGAAATTTTCAGTTTTATTTCTTATATTTCGCATGAAATAGACCTCCTGTTTGAAGATGAGGATATTTATTATCGGATATATGGGTGCTGGCAAGTCAACAGTTGGGAAGCGGCTTGCAAATCGGATCAATATGCCTTTTATTGATCTGGATGATGCCTTCGAAGCGAAATACCGCTATAGTATTCCCCGTTTTTTTGATCATTTTGGTGAAGAGAAATTCCGTGAGTTTGAGCACACATGCCTGATGGAGATCATCTCTGAAAACGAGCATGCCGTAATATCAACGGGAGGGGGGACGGCCTGTCATCATGGAAACATTGATATCATGAACAAAGAGGGGCTTACGGTCTATCTGAAAATGCATCCTTCCTCACTGACAAAACGACTCAACATGGCACGCAGGCTGCGGCCGGTCATCAGGAATGTTGAGGGTACGGATATGCGTAATTTTATTGAAGGACAACTTTCAGAAAGGGAAAAGTTTTATAACAAAGCCACCATCACCGTGAAAGGCGAAAGCCTGGATTTGGATGGGCTGCTTGGCATGCTTCGCAAGTGTTAGGTGGAGGAGATGGGGGGAAGGGGAGATGTGCCGCTTTTGCGGGACAGAGGGGTATTATAAAAATCTGGTTCCGCTATTGCGGAATGAAATTGGGTTAATACCTCGTGGGCTTGCCCCGAGGATAATCAATTTCAAAGATTTTTTTATTAATTAATTCCTTTGTTTATATAAATATCATTGGTGTTTTTATTTTGAATGTAAATTTAGTTTTTCTTCAAGCATTATCCACAAGGGTTTGCAAGGATGAGCAGGCGGGCGTTTTGGAACGCTGCCTTTTTTACTTAAGCCGAATTTTATTTAATAGTTTTTAGTTTCATTTTACGAATTTCTGCCAGCTTGATTATACTTCTGTTGTAAGCTGTTTTTATTATACAAGATTAACAAATTCCTCATTGGGGAAGATTGCCAACTAAAACATGAATTCGCAAGTTAGCCCGTTTTTGCTCAAGTTCGGGGCATTGAATTTTCATGGAAACTGATATCACCCTGTTAATAATTATAATTTTTCCACAGCCATATTGTACTTGCAATCGTTGGAATTAACATAAACCAGGTCCCGAAAAGCGCAAGCACAAATCCTGCAAACGGTGCAGGAAGAAGGGCACCAAATACCATAGTGATAGTTAGCACGCCAAGTGGAGATACTATTAAAAACCAGCGTGGATACATTGTTCTTCCACTTAAGATTCCAACGGCATGCCATATTGATCCAACACTAAATGCTATCATTGCTGTAAGATCTCCCCATATAAAATGTTCGATAATATAGCTGTTAGCTAAAGAATAGAATGCCTCATCAGTGCATCCAACCACTTCTTTAGCTTGTTCCAGGACACTTAAAAATGCAAAGCCTGCATGTTGAATACCGCCAATCATCAGTATAGCATATGCAAGTAATATAAGAGGAACACGAGCAAGCCAAAAGCCAGCTTTGCGCATCCCTATCCACCAATGATAGTAAGCCAGGGCATATATCGGATAAAGCCATCCGGCAGTTTGTGCAAGCATCACCATCCAGTGAGGACGGCCGTTTGCGCTTAAGATAAGTTTGAAAACTGCAGAGGAAGAGTATTCCGATCCGCTTAATTGGGAAGAATATGCAAATAAATAATCACATACACCATTCCAAAGTACTAGGATTGACACAGTGACTCCTATCAAAAGAAGTCGTTTACGCATTTTTGTGTTATCGATCTTATCTGTCATAGTTGACTTTGAAGCTGATAATTCATTAGTATTTTTCATATTAAATCTTTTTTGATATTCCTGAGTTAATATTCTTTGATCTTAGATAATTACGGACTGTTATAAAGAAGGAGAATAATAGCGCAGCAATGGCGATATAAGCAATCAGGTTTCCAATCCTGCTGTAAAGCGTGTTTATTTTTCCGACTGGCAAAGAAGCAATCAGTATTTTGTCGTTGTTTCCGAAATCCGACATTGCAGCCCGGATCTGGCCATAATTGTTAAATCCCATTGAGGTGGCCTCATTGGCAGATCTGAGAACAGAGAATCCACCTTCAATGGCTCTTATCCGTGCCATAAG
>JABMQZ010000105.1 GCA_013202965.1 Bacteroidota bacterium
ACCCCTCTGTCCCGCAAAAGCGGCACATCTCCCCTGAAAATCAGGGGAGCTTATTAGGAAACCTCGCGGCAAGCCACGAGGAATCATTTGATTGAACATTTTTATCGGACAACAATGATTGGAAATTCCAAATTCCAACAGCAAGATTGCAGAACCATTTCTCCAAATCTCTGAGTCTCTGATTCACTGAGTCTCTCAGTCACCAAGTCACTGGTTCAACACCTCAAACAAAAAGTCCTTTGTGGCTTTATTATAAACACCATCCACCGGCAGACCCGTTTTCATAGATTGCAGGAGCTTCACTGCATCTTCAGTCTTGGTTCCAAAGTCGCCATCGCTGGTCCCACAGTCAAATCCAGCTGCTTTTAATGAATCCTGCAGGGCTTTAACAGGATCACCCCTGTCATCTTTTTTCAGGACAGCATCGGGTAAGTTGGTCATGCCAGATGCTGTCAGTCTTCTGAAACCCAACACATTGTCGATAGAAAAGGCAGAGACCGAGACCTGGTTGCCCTGGTTACCTCCGAGGCAATACACCCTTTCTCCATCGATTGAAAAACCGAAAAATATGCCAACGTGGCCCAGCCATGAATCGGGACTTTCACGCCAGAAAATAACGATATCACCCGGTTCAGGCGTCATATCTACGTTCAGGCCGGTGAGCAACCAGGAGCGGGCATTGGCCTCATTGCTTCCCTTCAAGCCGGCTTTGTTGGCCACCCAGTTCACGAAGATGCTGCACCAGGGGGTTTCATCATCATTTACCCAGCTAAAGCCTGCTTCCTTTGCATAATTAATGATCGTTGGGTTGTGTACAGGGCCGCTGATCTCTTTTTGGCCCAACTCAGCTACCGCTATTTGTAAGATCTTATCCATAGCTAGATGTGTTTGTTCATTTATTTATTTTCAAACCTGGTGATAATGATTCCCTGCACCCTGTACCTTGTACCCTGTACCTTATACCCTGTACCCCAAATTCATTCCTCATGACTTCACGTAATAAGCCTTTGCAAAGTTATAAGCATTCTCATACATAAATTTATCAACGACTTGTTCAACACTCAAGCCTTGCAATAATTGATCAATACCGGTCTGCTGAGGCAATAGTTCTAAAACTAAAGTCCGGAAATCTGTAAACTCCTCGGCAGTAATGAAGCCGTCTTCCGGATTTATCATTCCGTCAAAATCAGTTCCGATGGCAAGCATATTCCAGATACTGACCTTTTCAGCATCCTGTACCAGATCTGAATTAACAACAACCTTTACAATACCCAGGATATTCTCAATCATCTGCTGCGCCCAGAACTTTCTGAGCTCCAGAGTTCTATTCTTAATATCCTTTTTTGTAAACATGGAATGATAATCATCAAGTGTATGCTTACCAGAAAGTATCCTTTCATCGAAATTCAGTCCGATGATGCCATTCGAATTAAAGACTTCAATGATCTCATCATCGGAGAGATTTATACTCCAGTTATTAAAATTATCTGAGTCATTGTACTTTTCATCATCAGTATCGGGCCTGGAAATGGCCACAGTCATGGACGGATGGCCTGAATACCCGGTATGGCTCACCACGATAGGAATCTTATCAGGGTCATCCTTAGCTTCGTTAAACTGCCTGATCTTAGCATAATATTCCTGTCTGGCTGAAACGCTCATATGTTTGGTATCAATAAGGATCCTTTGTCCGTTACCCTCATAATCACCTATGCCAAGGAAACAATCAATCAGCTTTCTTCCCTTTTCATTGATTGGTTCATTCAATCCAATGGTCTGGTCCAGCAGTTTGCTGGCTTTTGCAGGCAGGCTGCGGGTATGACCGCAAAATCCATTATAAAAGTGATGCGACAATGAGAGGAAAAAGGGAGGATGGTCCCAGGTTTTCACCGCTTCAATATTCCGTATGGTCTGCTCAAAATCAAAGGTTCCATTCTCAATATCAGCAGCATTCCCCGGGATAAAAGTTTGGGCACCTTCAACACTCATGATCACGCCAATGGTATTCTCCTCCTGCAATATGCTATCAATGTCATCAGTCGGTTTCAGGATAACATATTTGTAATCTTTTCCATCCACTGTGTGGGTTCTCCCATCCTCTTCATTCAGAAAATGATATTCCTTATGGAAAAAATCAAAATAGTTATAGTCATCACTCTGAACCATATTCACAAACTTTACAGGAACCTTGGAAACAATCCTGGCTGCCATGTCGGAGATCAAACCTTCCTTAAGAAATTTAGGATTGAACCAGCCCTGCTCAATCGGGTAGATGGAGATATAGATCAACTTCACCCCTCCTTTTGCCAGGGAAGTAAAATCTGCCTGTGAATACTCCGGGTACTTGCTTTTGCGCTGCCGGGCTTTAGGCGGGTCATAATCCCAGACATTGTTGTTTCTCTTCTTTCCGGCTATTTTATATGCAAAAGGATGCAAACCGGAATGGCAATGAATATCAGCAAATTTCGTCATAATATTATTTAAAATATGTTGAGACGTTTCATGAAACGTCTCAACATGTCGAATTTCGAATTCCTGATATCCCGCCTGCAGCAGGCAGACTGATTTCTAATTTCTAATTTCTGATATCTGATATCTGATTTCAGATATCTGATCTCGAATATCAGCCTCTATCTATACAGGCTCATCTTCTTCGTTACTGAGGAGCGAGGGGTCCTCAATTGATAGAAGTAAATACCATTTACTGCATTGTTTCCGTCCCAGTTTACACTGTGCCTTCCGCTTTCATACTCAGCATTGGCCAGTACGGCGACCTCCCTGCCCAGGTGGTCATAAATGGAGATCACAACATAAGTATCTTCGCTTAGTTCAAATGGAATAACGGTACTCCCGTTGAATGGGTTCGGGTAATTCTGCCCAAGAATTATACCTGTGCCAGCAGTGTAACCCACAGGGTCTTCAATGGAAGTAATGATCTGGTATGCACAAATGTTATCCAAAAAGAATTCCTGGCCACCCACAAGCAGTTTTTCAACAGGCCCTTCAATGATGACATGGCCAATATCTCCGCTCATGCTAACGTTCATGCTGAAACCCGCAGGTGTCGGGGCCGCGATCAGATCGCCGACATACACAGCTCCACCGTTCAGAGCCAAATTCTCATACCCGCCATAATCAGCAAAGTCGAAAGTCACAAAATCAGGAGTAATGTCAATGGCTGCAAAATCAAACATCAGGTTGATATTTCCTGTGCGCATATCCAGCCCTGTTCCGATTCCCGATCCTGTGGTAACTTCCGCAAAACCAAAAGTAATTCCACCTCCAATCTGGTTGAAATTATCCACAGCAACAGGAATGCCATTTTGGGTAAAGATCACTTCTCCCGGGCTATTGATGCCTGTGCCAAACATATCGCCAAGTGACAATGTTTCAAAATCGACACACCAGCTATCGAAAGAAACATAGGTAGGACAAATATTATCCAGCATAAATTCCTGGCCACCGATAAGGAATTCTGTGATCGGGACCTGTCCGACGAGGGTGGCCTGCATATAGGTTCCCATATCTGTGATAAACATGGTGATCCCGGAAGGCAAAACAGCAGCCTCTATATCACCCACAAAAATTGATGATCCATTCACAGAAATATTTTCTTCCCCGCCCTGGTCAACAAAATCAAAGGTGATCCAGTTAGGAGTGACCTCCAGATTATTAAAATCAAAGCCGAGGTTGATATTGCTTGTCCACATGGCCTGACCGGTCCCGAAAAAGGCATCACCATCAATTACCTGGCAATTACCGAAGGTGCCTCCACCACCAATCCATTCGAAGTATTCTACGGTAACCGGGATATCATTTTCCGTAAAGATCATATCACCGATGGCATTGTATCCGTCTCCATATTCCGCCCCGAGAGGCAATAAATCAAAATTAACGCAATCCGATGTATCAACAACGAATTTAGTGCAAATATTGTCCAGGGAAAATTCCTGGCCACCAACAAGCAGGCTTGTGATCGGACCGGATAGGGTTGCTCTTTGAAAAGCCCCCATATTACTGATAGCTATAGAGATACCCGGAGGCATGGGAGCCATGTTCAGTTCGCCCACAAAGATTGGCGCACCATTTACGGAAATATTTTCTTCTCCGCCCTGATCAAGAAAATCAAAGGTAATCCAGTTAGGGATGACAGCCAGATTACTAAAATCAAACTTGAGGTTGATGTTGCTTGTCCACATGGCCTGTGGAGTCCCGAAAGTGGCAGCACCATCAATAACCTGGCAATTACCAAAGGTACCTCCGCCACCAAGCCATTCAAAGTATTCTACCGATACAGGAATGTCATTTTCGGTGAAAATAATATCACCAATTAAATTGTACCCATCGCCATACTCTGTTCCCAAAGTGAGTGACTCAAAGTCTACACAATTCTGTGTAAAACCCAGAAAAGGGATAAATACAATCATTACTAAGAAAATCGTAAATCGTTTTTTCATGGTTGATTTATTTAAAGGTAAATAGAATTGAATATAATTTCGGGAATCTAAAGTACAATAAAATGTCAGGTTTTCAAAATTTAAAGCAGTTTTTGAGAGGTAAAGGGAAGGTTTTGTATACCATGAATCTGGATTTTGAGATCACAAGCATGCTTCATCAGTAAAGAATTTTAGCGATCTTTTATCGCCGTGTTCCAAGGCAAAGGTTTCCGCCAAAGGGCGCCTGAAGTGTTTCTCCCAACAAATTCTAAGCACCAATACCCTTAATTCGAAACAAATTCAAAATTCAAATGATTCCTCGCGGCAAGCCACGAGGAATCATTTGATTGAAAAAAACTTCCTTAGTTATTTTTTTGAATTTTGTGCTTTGATCACCCACCTTCACTGATTTATGGTGGGCACAGTGAATATTGTTTCGGATTTAATTAATAAGTGAAGCAGCCACGTCATAGACATAGAAACATTTGCACGCTAATTGCTTGTGGTTTTTCGCAGTAAAATCAACATTTTGGTATAATATTTTTTTGATTTTAAGAAATATATTTATCTTTGCACCCCCAAATAGATTGGGAAAAACAAAAAAAGAATAATTTAACAGCATATGGCTAATCACAAATCAGCTTTAAAGAGGATCCGGCAAACTGAGAAAAGAATGGTGCATAACCGTTATTATGGTAAAACCATGAGAAATGCGGTAAGACAGTTCAGGGCACTGGATGACAAAAAAGAAGCAGAAGAAAAGCTTCCCAGTATCTTCTCAATCATTGATAAACTGACCAAAAGATCTATCATTCACAAGAATAAAGCAGCCAACATAAAGTCTAAATTAACAAGACATGTCAATTCCATGTAATTGATAAATGATATTTTTTTTAAAAGTCTCTCCTGATTCAGGTGGGACTTTTTTTGTTTTTGGGTATTAATAGTCATAAGGACCTATGACTGACTATAAAAAAAACATACCCATACGGCTCTGGGCAGAAGATGACCGGCCCCGGGAAAAACTGCTTATCAAAGGCAAGCGTGCCCTCAGCAATGCCGAATTGATCGCTATATTACTGGGATCAGGAACCAGGGATTTCTCAGCAGTTGAGCTTTCGAAAAGCATACTGGAGGATTCCAGGGGAAAATTAAAGGAATTGTCCCGGCAGTCGGTAGCAGACCTGACCAGAAAAAAAGGCATAGGCCCTGCTAAGGCTGTAACTCTGATCGCTGCCCTGGAACTGGGTAACCGTACAAGCATGGAAGAAAGCCTCAACAGGAAAAAGGTCAGCTGTAGTCGCGATGTGTACGCTTTCTTCAGGCCTTTGCTGCAAGATTCAAGCTACGAGGAGTTCTGGATACTGCTACTGAACAGGGGCAACAAGATCCTGAGCAGTATTTGCATCAGCCAGGGAGGCTTATCCGGTACTGTTGCCGACCCCAAAAAGATATTCAAGACCGCCCTGGAAACTTATGCTGCATCTGTTATCCTTTGTCACAACCACCCATCGGGAAACATAAAACCCAGTGAGTCGGATATCAGGCTGACTCAAAAACTTAAAAAAGCCGGATCATTCCTCGATCTTCCTGTGGTCGATCATATTATCATCGGGGAGAATAATTATTTCAGCTTTGCGGATGAGGGCTTGCTTTAGGCGCTGAGACTTAGAGAGTCAGAGGGTCAGAGGGTCAGAGAGTCAGGGGGTCAGAGGGTCAGAGAGTCAGGGGGTCAGAGGGTCAGAGATTTAGTGCCTCAGAGGGTTAGTGAAATACAGATTATGAAAATTCGTACGCATAAAGATTTGGATGTTTATAAGATTGCTTTTGATGCGGCTATCACGATATTTGAAATTTCGAAAAGCTTCCCGAAGGAAGAAAGATACTCTTTAACTGATCAGATCAGACGGTCATCAAGATCGGTGTGTGCTAACCTGGCTGAAGCTTACAGAAAAAGAAAATATCCTAAATCATTTGTCGCTAAACTTATCGATTGTATATCAGAAGCCTCAGAAACACAGACATGGCTAGACTTTGCCTTACAATTTAAATACCTTGATCAGGAAAAATTTGATGACCTATTTCTAATATATGATCATATTTTAGGTAAATTAGTAAACATGTCCCGACAAGCAGATAAATGGACATTTTGATCATTTCTTTAAATCACCATTTTTTTTCTTTTCTCTTTTCTCTGACTCCATGACCCCCTGACTCCCTAGCTCCCATCCCCCCCTCTCCCCATCCCCTTCCCCTCTTCATGCAAAATAAGAATTACCAACAAATTAAATTATCTTTGACACCCAAACCCAAGCCCATGCTCAAAATACTAACCATCATAGGTGCCAGGCCGCAGATCATCAAGGCAGCAGCATTGTCAAGGGCCATACGGGCTGATTATGCCAGTAAGATCCAGGGGGTCATCCTGCATACAGGCCAACATTATGATGAGAATATGTCGCAGATATTTTTCAATGAACTTGGCATCCCTCCTGCCGATCATAAGCTGAATATCGGATCGGATACGCATGGAAAGCAGACGGCTGCCATGATCAAAGGTATCGAGGAAGCTATTGAATTGGAAAAACCTGATTTCCTCGTACTATATGGTGATACGAACTCCACCCTTGCAGGAGCAATTGCAGCTGTGAAAATGGGAGTCCCCGTAGCACATATCGAAGCCGGACTGCGGTCATTCAACAAATCCATGCCGGAAGAGATCAACCGGATCACCTGTGACCATTGTTCTACACTGCTGTTTAGCCCAACAGTGGCAGGCATTGAGAACCTTGCCAGAGAAAGCTTTCCTCTCCATGGGAAACCTCCTTTCGATGTAGATCATCCCGGAGTTTTTCATTGCGGTGACGTGATGTATGATAATGCCTTGTATTATGCGGCATTGGCTGAAGAGAAGTCGGATATTCTGGAAAAACATGGATTAAATAAATCTGGCTTTGTCCTGGCAACCATCCACCGTGATAACAATACAGATATTCCGGAACGCCTTGAATCAATTTTTTCCGCTATACTCCGTATCGCAGAAGATCATCAGGAAAAGGTGATCATTCCTCTTCATCCCAGGACATTGAAAATGCTTGACAAGCAATTGTCACCCGGCCTCTTAGGCAAAGTAAATTCTGCTTCACACATAAAGATCATCCCTCCTGTTTCTTTTCTTGAGATGATACTGCTGGAAAAGAATGCATCATTGATCCTTACCGATTCGGGAGGTGTGCAGAAAGAGTCATATTTTCATCACAAAGCCTGCATTATCTTACGAGCGGAGACCGAATGGGTGGAGATCGTAGAAAATGGCAGTGCAATTATCGCGGATGCGGATGAAGAAAAGATATTGGCCGCATATGATCACTTCTCAAAAAATCCGCCCCGCTCATTTCCACCTTTGTACGGAGATGGTAAGGCTGCGTGGTTTATATGTGAGAGGCTGCTTGAGGGGAAAGCATAGAGGCTTAGGGATTCAGAGAGTCAGAGAGTCAGAGAGTCAGAGAGTCAGAGAGTTAGAGAG
>JABMQZ010000106.1 GCA_013202965.1 Bacteroidota bacterium
AAGATGTATAATACTACCCGGAACTAAGACCACTGGTTAAGTGTTAAATTTGATAACTTTAAACCAGTGAATTATGAAAGCAAAAAGACAAAAACACTCAGGAGCTTTTAAGGCGAAAGTTGCTATTGAAGCATTGCAGGAACGAGAGACTTTAAGTGAGCTTGCAAAGAAGTATGAGATGCATCCAAACCAAATTGCCCGTTGGAAAAAAGAGTTTCTAGAAAGGGCTCCACAGTTATTTGAGAAGACCCATCCGGCTGATAAAGAGGAGAAGGATATTGAGAAATTATATGCAAAAATCGGGCAGTTAGAGATGGAAAGGGAGTTTCTAAAAAAAAACTTAAAGAAACTGGGCCTATGACCGATCGACTTCAAATGGTTGACCGACAAGAGGGTCTTAGCATCCGATGTCAATGCAATTTGGTAAGCGTTAACCGTGGTAGTTTTTATTATCAGCCAGTTGCTGAGACTGAAGAAAATCTGAGGATTATGCGTTTAATGGATGAGTATTATATGAAGCATCCTACTGCTGGAGTAATCCGGATGCGTGATTTTCTGATGACTCTCGGCACTATTGCTAACCATAAAAGGGTCAGAAGATTATTGAGATTAATGGGTTTAATGGCCATTTATCCAAAGAAGAACCTGAGCAGACTCGGACAGGCAAAATATATAAAACCATATTTGTTGAAGGGGCTTACAATAGATCATCCTAATCATGTATGGGCTATTGATATCACCTACATTCCGATGCCCAGGGGATTTCTTTATCTGACAGCCATTATAGACGTTTACAGCCGTTATGTTGTTGGTTGGGGAATATCCAACAGCCTTGATGCATCCTGTAGTATGAACGTCACAAAAGATGCTATTCTCAGGCATGGCAAACCGGAGATAATAAATTCGGATCAGGGAAGCCAATTTACGTGTCATGATTGGATCGAGTATCTTGAAAAGGAAGATATTAAAATCAGTATGGACGGTAAGGGCAGATGTATTGATAACATCTTCATTGAGAGGTTCTGGCGATCAGTTAAGTATGACTATGTTTATATTAAAGTACCTTCTGATGGACTTGAACTTTACCAAGGTCTAAAGGAGTACATGGATTACTACAACAATGAACTTTGTCATCAGGGGATTAATCATCAGATCCCGGCAAATAGATATTATCAGGCAGCATAATGATTTTTCTTTCTAAATACCAAGATAATCAGCCTACAGAACCTGTCAAGACCAAGACAAGTCCTTTCAGGAATCTTGACAGAACCTGTAATCTGATTGAAGAAGTATTTACAAGAGAAAAATCATCAAGAAGAAAAACTTATATTTGTAATCCCGTGGTCTAAGAATGGGTAGTAGTTAAGGGTTTGTAATAGTATCGTTTATCCTATAATTTCCGACCTTATAACGTATTGGCAATCAGTTAATAATATTATTTTTTTTTATGAATTTATAATTATATCGCAATATACTAAAAACAAAAATGATTTAGTAAGTTGTAAATATAAGAAGTTTTTAGAAATATCTGTGAACAATCCAGGAAATAATCTTATAAAAACTTATAATGAAGATAATTATAAGAGAGAACTGAATGTTTAATTTGGTTCTTAAGAGTATATATGTAAAGAAATATAATTTATTTTTCCCTACGTCTTAGTATATCCATTCCTTCTCTAACCAGCTGGTTTATAGAGTTTTCTTTAAGAAATGACTCGATGGGCCATTCCACGCCGAATTGTGCATTTACATCCCTTTCCAGGCTGACTGCTGTGATAGAATCCAGTCCGTACGAGGAAACGGGCTTATCAGGATCTATACTGCCAGGATCTATTTCCAGCTTATGGGCCATCCAATTGATCATCCATTCGTGCAGGAACTCAGGGCGATATCCAATGAGTGGACCTGCTTTGTCTTGTTCAGCTTTCATCTCCCAGGAAGCCAACATATTAAGCTCTCCTTTAAGCCAAGCATTTTTCATAGTATACCGCTGGGTTTTCCCGCTGGTAGTTTTGCTGATACTGCCGCTTCTCATCAGAATGATAGCATAAGGCTGAATATTATAATCAGAGAATACGGCATTCCTGATGGATTCAAATATTTCATATTCATTAAGATCACGCATAAATGTTCGTTGTACTTCCTGTATGATGATCAGCTTTTCTTCTCCATGAATATCGCTTGAAAAAGCAGCACAGGCATTGACACGGAGGGCAGGATGGCATTGTTCCACACAATGTTCAATGTCGTCCGGATAATAATTCGATCCCCTGATGATGATCAGGTCTTTCAGCCTTCCGCTGATGTATAACTGGCCTTCGTGAATAAATCCAAGATCACCCGTACGAAGGTAGGGTCCATCCTCAGTGTTATGAATAAAAGCCCTGAAAGTACGTTCGGTTCCTTCCGGGTCGTTCCAATAGCCTTTTGCAACTGAAGTCCCTTTCACCCAGATCTCACCAATGTTACCATATCCACAGGGTTCAGCACTTTCCGGATTAACAATCACTACAGTCATCCCCAGCCATGGATATCCACAGGCTGTAATGATGCGGCTTTCTTCTTTCTTAGTCGACAGTATAAGTTTGTTTTCTTGCAAAGCCCTGGCATCAACACTCAGATAAGCAGGTGCTTCTTTATAATCTCCTCCCGTAACGATCAGAACGGATTCGGCAAGTCCGTAACAGGGGTAAAATTGACGTTCATTAAATCCTGAAGAGCTAAATTTTTCTGAAAAGTTTTCCAGCGTTTTTTCCCTTATTGGCTCAGAACCGCAGAACATGGTAGTAACAGAGCTCAGGTCAATATTATTGATTTCGGCATTATCAATCTTGCTGACACAATACTCATAGGCAAAATTAGGTCCTCCGGCATTAGTTGCCCTGTATTTTGTCATTATTTTGAACCAGTTGAGAGGGTTTTGGAGAAATTTTAGTGGTGGAATAATAACATTTGTTGCTCCAAGATAGGCAGGCTGGATTAAACACCCGATCAATCCCATATCATGGAAATTGGGAAGCCAGTTAACCCCTACCAGCGATGCATCGAAACCAAATGAAAGTCTGATACATTCTGAATTATGAATAATATTCGCATGGCTTACCATAACCCCATTCGGATTGCCCGTTGAACCGGACGTGTATTGTATCAATGCGATATTTTCTCCATTTATTTCGGGCTCAAGCCAGTCTTCTGCCATCTCGGGTAATACCTCTTCAAAAGCCAGAATTGTTTTCTCTTCCAGTAAGTTAATCTGTGTATAATGCGCCTGAAGTTCATCTTTAATTTTGGATGTGGTCAGAATAATTTTCGGGTCGGCATTTTGCAAAATAGCTGTAAATCGTTCATTTGGCTTATTCCTCTTTGGAGGATAAGCAGGAACTCCGATCATGCCAGCGAAAAAACACCCATATAAAGAGAGGATAAACTCTATTCCGCTTGGGAAAAGCAATAATACACGATCACCTTTTTCTCCTGATCTCTGAAGATATGCTGCAATGGATTTCGATCTCTTGACAATCTCCGAACAGCTGATTTTTTCTTTTTCATTTTCACCATCTTCAAGAAAGATATATACAATTTTTTCAGGGTATTTCTCAGCATTTTTCTGAAGTACTGATACCAGGTTACTGTCCGGGTAACTTGTCTCTTTATCAGAGGAAGTTAGAAATTGTTTGTCCTTGGTACTCATATACAGGAATAAAGGGTGAAACGATGGCAAAACTACATTTTTTTACGGTATTCTTTTGCCGGCTCATAACAAGGTATAATAATTGCTGTGAAGGAAGTGTAGCCGACAAGATCCGCATCATTCTTGTGTTTCTGAATGTGAAAAGACTGTATTTATCTGAAAGGACTGGATTCGCTAAACTCCTTACTATTCTTATCCAAACCAAAGATATCCTCGAGATTTTTCATAGGCCGCATACCTTCATACACCAGATTATAATATTGAAGATTCGATCCGTATGACCAGATGGCGGACAAAGGGTTTTTAGTTTGTTTTAGCGTCCTTAAAAACTTCTTTTTAAGAATCTTATCATTATATAAGGCATCCCAGTTTTTTCTGACTTCAGACATAAATACTTCCCTGCTCATGTTTTGGTGATTAAAAACGACATCCACAAAATCATAAAGCTGCCAGTCCTCAGGGTAATTATTAAATGCGATTTTTTTGTCAGCAGTCATCCTGTTGAAGAGTCCGGTTCCGGGAAGTGGGGTTAGGATGGTTGCCTGCACAGCGTCAATAGCTGCATTGTTGATGTATTCTGTTCTACTGGCCATGGTTTCCGGAGTGTCGCTTTCAAGTCCGTAAATAAAAGCTCCCAGTATGGATATCCCATATTTGTGGATATTCTCGAACACCTCATCGTAATGATCAATGCCGATCTTAATGTTCAGTATCTTGTTGGTTTCTTCGAGCTGATCAATCCTTTCCGATTCTATACCAAGAAGTACCATCACACAGCCACTTTTGGCCGCCAGCTCAAGCACTTCTTCATTGTCAGCGAAATTTAAAGAAGCAGAACAAAACCATTGCTTTTTGATGCCCCTCTCAAGCATGCCTTTGAAAAGTGCAATAGCCCTTCTCTCTGATTTTTTCCCATATCCGATCAGGTTGTCATCAACAAAATAGATTTTTTTATGCGTAATAGTTTCCAGTTCATCCAGGACTTCTTCTACCGGACGCTCCCTGTATTTGTTGCCGTTAAAGGTATGCACCGAGCAAAAATCGCACATCATCGGGCATCCACGGGTGGTTTGAATGCTGGCAAACTGGTATTTCTTATGAAAAAGATGCCGGGCCGGGTAAACAGCATTTTCAAAAGGAAGAAGTTTCCCTTTGTAGATCTTTTGAAGTTGTCCTTTTTCAAAGTCTTCTATCAGCTGCTTCCAGACACTCTCGACCTCGCCCTTCACTACAGCATCAAAAAACTGAATTGATTCTTCAGTCATCATGGAAGCGTGGATTCCTCCCAGTACAGTAGGAATACCTTTTTTTCGGTAGATGTCAGCCAGTTCATAAGCACGGGCAACACTGGAGGTAAGTGCTGTGATCCCAACAAGATCAGCTTCGCGATACCTAAACCTTTCAAAGTTTTCATCCAGGATTTCAACATCCCAGTCTTCAGGTGTAAGTGCTGCTACAATGCCCAATCCTATTGGCGGGTATATCACATGACTGTGAAGGATAAGTCCCTGCCTGTTTGTGCTCAAAGGATTGATGAGAAGAAGTTTTTTCTTTTTCGATGCCATGTACGGCAAAAATAATCATTAAAAATTTAATTAATTTATTTCAAGTATATAGATTTGTACCACTTCATAAAAAAATGTAATTTTACCGCAAATTGAGAGAACAATCATGGTTGCAATTGAAGAATTCATTAAAGGAGTTCAAGGAGAGTTTGAAGACATGGAGTCGGGTGCACTGAAGCCCGGCAGCACGATCCAGGAGCATTTTAACTGGGATTCGATCAATGCCCTGATCTTCATCGCACATGTGAATGTAGAATATGATGTGGTGATCAATGCTGATGATCTTGTAAACTCCAATACCGTGCAGGACCTCTACAATATCGTGTCATCAAAGGCAAACGCCGCTTAATATAGCCAATGGCAGTTTTTAGTATCCCCGATATCAGGATCGCCGGTATCGCCGCATCCGTTCCCCGTCAGGAATATAATAACAGGGGTTATGAATTGATTTCCGAAAAGGAAAGGGATACCTTTATCAAAATTGCAGGTGTGGAAAAACGCAGGGTCGCTGTTCCGGGGATGGCTACCTCCGATTTGTGTCTGGCAGCTGCACAAAAACTTCTTGAGGAGCTAAATTGGAAAACGGAAGATGTTGAATTGTTGATCTTCGTTTCCCAGTCGCGCGATTACCTGATCCCTGCAACAGCAGGTATTTTACAGGATAAACTGGGACTTCCGAAGTCATGCATGGCCTTTGATATCAGCCTGGGTTGTTCAGGATATGTTTATGGCCTCTCCGTAATGGGAAGAATGATGGCCAATGGTGCTATTAAGAAAGGCCTGTTTCTGGTTGGAGATGTCTCCACACAAAATACATCATTTAAAGATAAAAGCACCTTCCCCTTATTTGGGGATGCTGGTTCTGCAACGGCGATAGAATATGTGAAAGGGGCAGCGGAGATGGCATTTAATCTGCAAACCGATGGAGCTGGTTACAAGGCCATTATCATCCCTGACGGAGGTATCCGGAATTTTGCGTCCCGTAAATCTTTTGAATACGAGGAGATTTCAGAGGGAATTGTCCGGAATAAATTTCACATTGCTCTCGACGGCCTGGAAGTATTCAACTTTTCTCTGAGGGAAGTAGCACCCAATATTAAAGCCCTGCTGAAGTATTCTGATAAAGATGTGGAGGATATTGATTATTTTGTGATGCACCAGGCCAACAGATTGATGAACGAGACCATCAGGAAACAACTAAAGATCAGCCCGGGAAAATACCCTTATTCCATGAAAGAATACGGGAATACAAGTTCGGCATCCATACCCCTGACAATTGCTGCTGCCCTTTCGGAAGAGGTGTCTGCCAAAGATTTGAATATGCTGTTTTCCGGCTTTGGGGTCGGGCTTTCCTGGGGTAGTGTTGTTCTGAAAACAGATAAAATTCTATGCCCTGAAATCATTGAACTCTAAACCTCCAATATATGTCTTTTTGTGATCTTAAGGGAAAAATTGTGCTGGTAACAGGAGCTTCATCCGGGATCGGGATGCAAGCAGCCATCAGCATCAGCAAGCAAGGCGCTACACTCATTATTAGCGGACGTAACAAGGAAAAACTTGCGGAAACACTCAGCCTGCTTGCAGGAGATAAGCATTTAATGCATTCAGGCGACCTGACAAATGACGAAGACAGAGAGGAGCTCTTACAGATGCTTCCCAAACTGAATGGTCTGGTGCAATGTGCAGGCATTGTAGGCCCGACACCTGCCAAGTTCATCCGGCAGGATGATATCAAAAAAATGTTCGGGATCAACTACAGGGTGCCGGTTTTGCTCACTGCCTCCATCCTGCAAAAAAAGAAACTCATGAAGGATGCTTCTGTAGTTTTGATGTCTTCCGTTGTAACCCGCAGTCCGTATTTCGGAGGCGCCCTGTATGCAGGATCAAAAGCTGCCATAGAAGCATACACAAAATCACTTGCCCTTGAGCTTGTTGATCGCGGGATACGGGTCAACTGCCTGTCGCCCGGACTGGTGAATACACCTCTGATCACCGACCCTGCCAAAGAAGCAAACCCTGAGATGGTGGAGGACTCGCTGAAAAGATATATTGCCAAATATCCGATGGGCATCGGGCAGCCTGAGGATGTTGCCAATACCATTGTCTTTCTGTTGTCTGACGAATCGAAATGGATCTCCGGCACCAACATCGACATGGGCGGGGTGATAAGATGAGGTATGGGGTATGCGGGGATTTGAGCAATATACCCAGATTTCATTTTTTGCATATTGTATAATACATATTGAATACTGTATACTGTATATTGTATACTGTATATTGTAAATTATCCTATATTTGTTATAACAAACCATTATCCTGATGTCACAACCCGATTATTCAGTGATTGTTCCCGTATTCAACAGTGATGACACACTGGAGGAGTTATTCGTGAGGACCAAAGCCGTTTTTGAACAAATGGATGCTTCATTCGAATTTGTTTTCGTGGAAGATTGCGGATGGGACAACAGCTGGGATGTTCTCAAGAAGCTCAAAGATGAAAACCCGGAAATGGTCACTGCAATTAAGTTGCACAGGAATTACGGGCAGCATAATGCCACCGTTTGCGGTTTTAGTTTTGCCCGGGCTGAACGGGTGATCACCATTGATGATGACCTGCAGCATCCTCCTGAAGAAATATCAAAGCTTATTGCGGCCTTTGATAAAGATGAAGCAGATATCGTTTACGGTATCTTCACCAAAAAGCAACATTCCATGATCCGCAACATGGGAAGCCGCTCCATGAAAAGGACTTCTAAATTATTTTTGAAGGGATCGGGTAAAGGATCCTCTTTTCGCCTGATCAAAAAGAAGATCATCGACAAGCTGCTGGAACACAACATTCATTTTGTTTTCATTGATGAACTCCTCCTCTGGTACACTGGTGATTTCTCTTTTGTTGAGGTGGAACATCATAAGCGGAAAAGTAAGAAATCGGGGTATTCAACGCAAAAACTCCTGAGCCTGGTGGCGGATCTGATGTACTTTTATACCAACATTCCTCTCAAGTTAATGGTTTACGGTGGAATGATCGCTTCTTTGGTTTTCTTTCTTTTTGGGATGAAGTTTGTCCTGCAAAAATTGTTGTTCGATGTTGCTGTGCCAGGCTATACCTCCACCATTGTAACCATTCTCTTCTCCACCAGCATCATCGTTTTCAGCCTGGGGGTGATCGGTGGCTACCTGAGCCGGATATATATGGTGCAGAATAAAAAGCCTCCCTTTACGGTGAAAAAAGTCCTTTAATGCTTACCGCTTAACGGCGACCGTATACCGGCTTCAATAATTTACAAAGATATGCTTCTGCAACAAACATCCTGAAATGTGATCTATTTTTTCAATTCCCTGATCAGCTGCCGGATCTGTGTAAAATCACTTTTCTTAAAGATCAAAATCTCTTTCAGGGGAACCTTTACAATGAGGGAGTAGGCGATCATATATCCTATCGAACCTGCAGTGTAACTTACATTGGTTGCCATGGCTGCACCTGCACCGCCATATTGCGGGATCCATAAAAGATTGAGCAGAATATTCAGGAGCAAGGCAGGAAGGAAAATGTAAAGTATGATCTGTGGCTTCCCCAGTCCCGCAAGATGTCCGCTCAGGATCCGGAAGATCACCACCATGATAATACCCGGCAGGATCAACTGGATGATACGTATACTTGGAATATACTCAGATCCGAAAATAAGAGGTATTAAGTATGGTACCAGGAAAAAGATGGCAACGGAAGCAATGACAGATAAAAGAAATGAAAGGCGCACCAATACCCCTGTGGTGGATGTCATGGCTGCCTGATCCCTGGTAGTTGCTGTGCGACTGAAAACCACAATGCCTATGGCCAGCGGTAACAACCACAGTTGTTCGGCAATAGAAACACCGAGAGAATAAATGCCTACTTCCGTAGCATCCCTTAGCTTTTCAATGAACAGGATATCAATACGAAAATTTAACTGTATGATAAAAAAGGATGCTGAAAACAGAATGCCGAGTCTTAACAGGCTTATGATGATTTCTTTATGAATTCTTAGCCTGATCCTGTATGTGTTGCTGATGAGGACAATCCCATAGATGGCAACGATAAGTCCGGAAACCAGGAAGGCGATGATGGCTCCAAGAATTTCAAAGCTAAAGGCCCAGACCAGCAAGGCAATCAGGCCGAGGTTAATGGCATTGGTAATCCAGTTCAGCTGGTTGGCTTTGTTGATCTCATCATCGCCCAGGAATATGCCACCAATGTAAACGATGGCAAGCCTGCCGGGGATTACCAGTAGCACGAGTCCGATCATTAAGAGCGTAAAAGATGGCTCATCGTAAATCCAATACGTAATGGCGGAAATGATGATGCCAAGTACCGAAGCCATGATCAGCAGCACGATGACAGAGGAAACCAGCTCATTCTTATCATATTTTCCTTTACCTACATGTAAGATGGCTGAACCGCGGATACCCAAATGCGTAAGACTGACCACGATCATGGGGATGATCACCAGTGCAGTGAAAATGCCGTATTTATCCGGGCCAAGTACCCGGGCAAGGATGATGCTTGCCAGCAAACCGGCAATGATAGAAAATGCATTGCTGTTAAAAACACCTATAACATCCCTGACGAACCTTCTTTTTGCCATGAAAATCCTGATTGCTTTGCGAATGTAAGAAAAAAGTTGATTTGGGTATCGGGTGCAGGGTTCCAGATACAGGGACAGGCCTGTTCGGTCTTTAGTCGTTCTGCAGCCCTTTCAGGAGTATATTCGGATCAAGCGGGGGTTTTATTCCCCTGAAAACCAGGTTATGCCTTTCCACGTTCGACAGGTAGGCCCAGGCTGCGGCTTTTGCATTACGGGTGGCCTTGAGGCTTCGGAGCATCTTCTTTTGCAGGAGTTTGTCATTATACATGATCGACCAGTTTTCCTGCATGGCATCCATAAATTCCCTGCTCTGCATCTTCGCCGGCTTATGTACAACTTCAAGGAAATGATAATGTTTCCAGTCCTCCGGGAAATTCGTAGAAAGCAGCCTGTTTTCTTTTTCTATCCTGTGGAACAATCCGGTACCGGGCAAGGGTGTGACGATGGTGGCCTGCATGGCATCCATACCGCTGTCGATGGCAAATTGTGTCCTGTCAAAAAGATCCTGCTTCGAATCACTGTCGAGGCCATAGATCAGGGCACCCAATACACTGATGCCGTATTTATGGATGCGATCGAAAACCTCCTGATATTTCTCAATGCCCATCTTCAGGTTCAGTTTTTTATTTATTTCCTGAAGTTGTTCTTCCTTTTCCGATTCTATACCGATCAGGATCATGCGGCAACCGCTTTCTGCAGCATATTTCAGCACCTCTTCATTATCAGCTACGTTCAGTGAAGCCTGGCAATACCAGTCTTTCTTTATGCCTCTCCCGATCATGCCCTTGAAGAGGCTGATAGCCCTTTCAGCAGATTGCCTGGAATAGCCGATGATATTGTCATCAACGAAATAAACCAGGTCCTGTGGGATGGTTTCAAGTTCATCCAGTACCTCTTCTACGGGCCGCTGGCGGTAACGGCTGCCATTAAATATATGAACCGAACAAAAATCGCAGTTCATCGGGCAACCCCGTGTCGTTTGTATGTTGGCATAGGTATAGTAAGGATGAAACAGATCGCGCCTGGGGATGGGCATATTCACCATTGGCAGCAATTCTCCCTGGTAGCGGTTTTTAAGCTTGCCCTTTTCAAAATCATTGATAAGATGCCTCCATGTACTTTCAGCTTCACCGATTAAGACAACATCAAAAAAAGTTGCTGCTTCATCAGCAAGCATGGATGCATGGATCCCACCAATTACTGTTGGGATGTTCGCTTTTCTATATATGGAAGAGAGCTCATAAGCCCTGTTGATGTTAGCAGTTACTGCAGTAATGCCGACCAGATCAGCTTCTTTGAATTTGAATTCATCAAAATTTTCGTCTATGATCTCAATTTCCCAGTCGGGTGGAGTAAGCGAAGCGATGATCCCAAGGGCAAGGGGTGGCGACAGGGCATGTGTGTCGTAATACCCGTGTTTGGTATACTGGTTCCATGGATTGATCAGGATCAGCTTCTTTTTTTTCATTCTGATTAGCATGCAAAAGTTCTGATACAAAGATATTATTTTTGAAGCATGCTTTGTCCGGGCAGTTGAAAGCACAGATGAAATGATTAATTTTGCCCATTCAGCATGCTGCATTTAATATGAAGTCAATATGATTATCTCAAAATACAATATCCGTTACATACGGCTTCAGGAAGAGGATATTGAGCTGGTTCGAAAGTGGCGAAACCATCCAAGTATTGCCAAATACATGGTATACCGCGAAGAGATCACTCCTGAAATGCAAAAGAAGTGGTTTGCATCAATCAATAATAATGAGAACCTCTATTTCATCATTGAATATAAGGGGAAGAAGATCGGTCTGATCAATGGAAAGGATATCAACTGGAAAAAAAAGTCGATGGAAACAGGGATTTTTATCTGGAACAAGCATTACCGGAAGACTCATATCCCAACGCTTTGCACCTTGATATTTGCTGAACTCGGTGTTTTGATCTGGGGCCTGAAGCCCAGGGCCACAATCCTGAAAAGCAATGACAGGGCACTGAAATATAATAAAATGCTTGGGTTTAAAGTTATTGAGGATGATCCTGATAAGGAGTATGTCAAGCTGGCAATGGACAAGGATAGTTCCGGCTTTATCGCAAAGAAACTAAAAGCTGCCCTCTTTTTGCTTGCCGGAAATGAACCGATCAAGATGGTTTTTGAAAAGGAAGATATTGACAGCGGCCTGCTGGATATAATATTGTCAGGCTTAAATCATTCCCTCATAAAAAATCATGAAAAAGGGGATGATACGGAAACGTATTATTTCTAGTAAATGAGGAGATGAGCATTCCGGCGCAATATTGCCTGGCATATTTTAATGTTGGGAGCAGAAGCCAGGCCTAAGCTTACTTTTCATAGAAATGCATTTCCCGAATGTATTTGTACACCCGGGGGGGAAGCATATACCTGATGTCTTTCCCTTTTTTTATTGAATCCCTGATAAAACTGGCTGAGATCTCAAGCAGGGGTGCATCGAACAAGCTGATATTCTGGTGGCCGCGATATTTGCCGGGCTCATAGTTCGGACGGTTGTAAATATAAAGGGCATAATTCTCAAGCAACACCTTGTAATTCTTCCATTTATGAAAACTGGGAAGGATGTCGGTGCCCCCGATCAATACAAAGTGCTTGTCAGGGTACTTTTCGTCAAGATATGCCAGGGTATCGATGGTATATGATGGCTGGGGCATCTTGAACTCTATGTTACAGGAGCGCATTCGGGCATCATCTTCAACGGCTATGTTTACCATTGCAAGCCGGTGATAATCGGCCAAAAGGCTGTTCTTCTCTTTGAGGGGGTTCTGGGGGGAAACAACAAACCACACCTCCTTCAGGTCGGTATATTCTATCATATACTCGGCCAGGATCATATGTCCTGTGTGGATCGGATTAAAAGATCCAAAAAACAAACCGGTCTTTACTTTATCAGGCATCTGTATTTAAAAAATCCGACACTAGCTTTTTTGCTTCTGCAATTGCTGTATCCAGATCATCATTTACAATGATCTCATCAAATTCAACGGCTTTACCAATTTCATGGCGCGCTTTGTCTATACGTTTCAAAATATTCTCTTCCGTATCGGTTGAACGCTTTCTCAAACGTTCTTCAAGAACTTCAAATGAGGGTGGCATGATAAAAATTGCAAGGGCATATTTGCCATACTGTTTTTTAATGTTCAATCCCCCGTAAACATCAACATCGAAGATGACGTGCCGGCCTTTACTCCGGATACGTTCAACCTCCGATTCGAGGCTGCCGTAAAAATGATCTTTGTATACTTCCTCCCATTCAAGGAATGCATCTTCCCTGATCTTTTCTTTAAATTCTTCAAGGCCGATGAAATAGTAATCTTTGCCATTGGTTTCACCTGCTCTTTTTGGCCGGCTGCAAGCCGAAACTGAAAATTCCAGGTCAGCACCTGAATCAAGCATGGCTTTCATCAGTGTGGTTTTGCCGGCACCGGAAGGTGCAGAGAAAATGATCAGCTTTCCTTTCATCAGAGTATATTGAATAATTGTTCCTTCACCTTTTCCAGTTCATCCTTCATCAGCACCACGATTTTTTGAATGTCTGCATCATTGGCTTTTGAGCCAAGTGTATTGATCTCCCGGCCCATTTCCTGGGAAATAAAAGCGAGTTTCTTGCCGTTGGCCCCATTTTCCTTAAGGGTTTCGAGAAAATATTTACAGTGTTTCTTCAGCCGGACTTTTTCTTCGGTAATATCAAGTTTCTCCAGGTAATATATGATCTCCTGCTCGAAGCGGTTCATATCTATTGTTCCTGAAGGTACTGAATCTTTAAACTGTTTCATCAGACGCTCCCTTGTCTTAAGGATCCGGTTTTTCTCAAGTGGTAAGATCTTCTCAAGAAGTTTCTCAATATTTTCTACACGGGATACCAGATCTTTCTCCAGGGCCAGTCCTTCCTGCACCCTGAATTCATTCAATTTCCCGATGGTATCAAGCACAATCTGCCTGACCTTGTTCCACTCATCTTCATAAAGTTCAGGCTGCTCTGCTTTTAAAACATCAGGCATCTTCACGAGTGTGTGGATCAAATCCTCATTTATTTCAAGTTGAAGTTCTTCTGCCAGGGCCTTCATTTCCTCAAAATACTGTTTGGCAAGTGGCCGGTTAAAACGGTAGCTTGCCGTTTCCACGCTCTTATCAATATTGATATTCAGTTCAATTTTGCCGCGTTCAAGGCCGGAAGTGAGTAAAATTCTGAGTTCAGCTTCTTTCTCCCGGTAAATTAGGGGTAAACGTAAACTGGCATCAAATTGTTTGCTGTTCAGGGATTTAATTTCTACACTAATACTCTTGTCAGGCAGAGCAAGGATACTCTTGCCAAAACCTGTCATTGACTTGATCATATGCGCTAGTTTATAGCAAAGATAAGAATGAAATTGCATTCTGCAAATATCAGGAGGCCCTTAGTAAAAATCTTAATTCAAAGAATTTTGATTAAATTGCGTCAAATACCTTCGGTATGCTGGATCAATTGGCAAGATATTTTGGCCTGACAGTCTTTGTGCTTTTAATGATTGCTTTTTCCGGGGCATTGTTTTCACAGGAAGCTGTTGTGCGCCATTTTTCTGAAGAAGAAGGATTACCGGGTAATGATGTCTACGATATATTGAGTGCCACAAGTGGTTATATGTGGTTTGCCACGGATAATGGCGTTTCCAGGTATGACGGCCATACTTTTAAAAATTATAATGTATCGGATGGCTTGCCCACAAATTCAGTTTTAAAATTATATGAAGACCTGCTTGGCCGGATCTGGTTTCTTGCCTATAATGGGATGTTGAGTTGTTACGATAAAGATGAGATCTTTGCTTATCAGTACAATGATTCCATTATAAAATATTTTACTGATAATTATCTCAGCAAAATATGTGTGGATTCCTCCGGTGGAATACTTTTATCTCCAAGACAGGGAGGGAGAGCATATATTACAGCTGAAGGCAGTATACACACACGCATGAATCTAATTCCCCGTTGGGGTGATTCAATTTACCTGACATTTGAAGATTACGGAAATGACCATTTCATGAGTATCTTGAATGAAAAACCGGATGCATATGAACAAAACGGGTCCTTATTCCATATGGATAATAAATATTATTTAAAGATTGATTGTACTGCCATAAAATTCCAGAGGAATTATCTGAAAACAGCAAATGGTGAATATGTTGTCAGTTACCGGAATAGTGTGTATGTTATTAAAGACTACATGCTTATAGCAAAAAAGGATTTTGAAGAGGAAGTGCTGTCTCTTTATAATGATAAGCAAGGACATTTGTGGGTGAGTATAAAATTTAACCATGGAATTTATATGTTTGATAATGCATTGCTTAACGGCCAGGCAAGCCATTTCTTTGATGACTATACGGTGACCAGTGTCAGGCAGGACAGGGAAGGGGATTACTGGTTCAGTACGGAAGGCCATGGTGTTTTTTTTATTCCCACCTTTGATTTCAATTTGTATACCCTGCCGGGGGAAAACAGGAATCTAAATGTAATGGCTCTTGAAATATCAGGTGACAGGCTTTGGTTTAGCACAAGAGAAAAAGAACTGTATTCAGGCAGAATATCAAAGGGGAGGATAAGCGATATACGACGAACAGACATCGGTAATCCAAAGAATTGGATACATAACATTATTGTAGACAGAGATGGTTATTTATGGCTGTCATCAACCAGATATCTAAGGTATGATCCGGCAGGCTTTCCCCGCCCGCTTGATACGGTTATTTTTGCAACTTGCCTGGGGAAGGCCAGGGGAGATACAATCTATGCATCCTTTAAAAGACTCGGGATTTATGTGGGTAATGAATTACTATTGCTCGGTGAACCGGGTGTAGGAAAGAGGATATATTCAATTTTCCCGGAGGATCCCGCTAAAGTCTGGCTGGGCACCTTGTATGGTTTATATCTTTTTAACGGACAAAATTATTTTTTTAAGGGTGATCTGGCACCAGTATTGAATGAACGTATAAATTGCATTAATAAAATTGGCGATATGCTGGTGGTAGGGACTGCGGCACATGGCTTGGTATTGCTGAAAGGAGATAGTACCGCTCACCTGATTTCTACTCAGAATGATTTGAGTGGGGATGCTGTAAAATCCGTATTTATCCAAAACGATTCTATTCTATGGGTAGGTACCAAGTCAGGCCTGAATAAGATCTTATTTAGTAAATCAGGATCGGAATATTATATAGAAAGCTATGCTGAATGTGACGGGCTTCCGTCTGATGAGATTAACAGGATCAGCATGCACGATGGGTATATCTGGCTTGCCACGGGCAGTGGTCTCGTTTCTTTTTTGCCAGATGATGTTGATCCGCATGAGATCCCCCCGATTATCAAGATCAGCAATATTCAGATCAATGACAGGGATACTGCCGTTATGGATAAATACGTGCTTGATCATGACCAGAATAATATAAGGATCAGTATGACCGGGATCAGCTTCAGGGAAGGGGGAAGTCTGAAATACAGGTACATGCTGTCTAACTATAATGATGAAATAGTTGAGACTAAAAATCAGTGGGCATATTTCTCCAACCTTTCTCCCGGTGATTATACTTTTTTTGTGAATGTAGGTAATGCGCATGGAGTTTGGAACGAAGCACCGGAAAGTATCAGATTTCACATAAAAAAACACTATACGCAAACTATCTGGTTTCTGATACTTCTGATCCTGGTATCTTCACTCCTCCTTGCAGGTATTCTTATTTTCCTGCATAGACAACAAAAGATCAAGGGAAAAGCCAGGATGGATCTGACCCTGATGGAGCAAAAAATGTTCCGATCGCAGATGAACCCGCACTTTGTATTTAATGCATTACTGGCCATACAGGGATTTATGTACCAGAACAACCCCAGGGATGCCGGCAGGTATCTGACAAGCTTTGCCAAGTTGATCAGACATACACTGTATGGCTCCAGTGAGGAATATATTTCCCTGGATCAGGAAATTGAAGCCATGGAGTACTACATGGATCTTCAGCGCTTGAGATTTAATGAGAAATTTGAATATCACGTCAAAACAGAAGGAGACCTGATGCCTGAATCAATAAAGATCCCACCGATGTTGATACAGCCCTTTATTGAAAATGCGATAGAGCATGGCTTGCAGCACATGAACGGAAAAGGGAAGTTGCTTCTGAGCTTTGAAATGCCTGATGTGTATCTTAAGATTATCATTGAGGACAATGGAATTGGCAGGGAGGAAGCAATGAAATTACAGCAGAAAAGGAGCAGGCTGCATAAATCTCTTGGAATGGAAATTATGCGTAAAAGGATTGCATCCCTGAATCTGATCATGGATAAAAAGATCAGCCTTACTATTTTGGATCTGAAAGATGCAGCAGGAAATGGAATAGGAACCAGGGTAACGATATATATACCACACCGATCAGTCTGAGATAGAAAACCATCCATTGCTCCCAGTGTCAGGACCGGCTTATTTCAGCCACACAAAGTCTTGCTTTTTTTGTATATTTACCTCGATTCAGGCACCCTTGCCATAAAGAAAGGACGATATGATAAAGACAATTATTGTTGATGATGAAGTGAAAGCCCGGGAAACTATCCTGAACATGCTCGCAACTTATTGCCCGGACGTTGAAGTTATTGCTACAGCAGGAAGTGTGAGCGAAGGAGAAGAAATACTTTCTTTGCATGAGCCCGACCTTGTATTACTGGATATTAAGATGGCCGATGGGACTGGGTTTGATCTCTTGAAAAGGCTGGATAAAATTAATTTTTTTGTGATCTTCATTACTGCTTTTGAGGAATTTGCCATCAGGGCGTTCAAATTTAGTGCGCTGGATTATATCCTGAAGCCTCTGGATCCCGATGAACTTGCAAATGCAGTGATAAAAGCTAAAGAAGAAATTGAAAAGGCAAATATGTCGGTAAAGCTGGATGCTTTGTTCCAAAATCTTGGGGCATTGAGCAGCGATACAAAAAAAATAGTACTCAAAACAGCCTCTTGTGTTCATGTCGTCAACCTTAAGGATATTATCAGGTGTGAATCGGATAAGAATTACACCCACTTTTTTACCATTGAGGGGGAGGAGATCACAGTCTCCAAAACCCTTAAGGAATTTAACGAATTGCTGATTGATTATAGTTTCTATAGGGTACACCAGTCACATCTGATCAATCTTGAACATATGAAACGTTATGAGAAACAGGGTGGCGGATTTTTGGTTATGGACGATAATTCCCGCATACCTGTTTCCTTCAGGAAAAAAGAAGATCTGATGAAGTTGTTCAAAAGCCTTTGACCTGAATGCACCTGAACCATGACTGACGAAACCAATATACAAAACGGAAAATCGATTTTCTTTGATGATCCCTGGCAGTATTATAATGCCATGCTTGAGGATATTGAAGGGGCCGAGACGAGTATAAGTGTTGAGACGTACAAGTTCGGCAGCGGAAATATTGGGGAAAGATTCCGGGATGTTCTGACACGGAAAGCTGAAGAAGGAGTAAAAGTGAGGATACTGATCGATTCCTGGGGAGCCCAGGTTTCTCATGCATTTTTCAGTGAGCTGGAAAAAAGCGGTGGTGAAGTTCGCTTTTTTATGAAAATCAAGCTTGTCTGGGATTTCTTCACCAAAAACCATCGCCGAAACCACCGGAAAATCTTGCTTATCGATGATAAAATTTCCTATATAGGCTCAGCCAATCTTGCCGGGCATTCACTGAACTGGCGTGAATCGATGCTCAGGCTTGAAAATCCTGAATTAAACAAGGTCTTGCAAAAGATATTCATCGAAGATTTTGAGATGTACAACAGCTATACATTCAAGAAACCAGGACTGACCCGTCTTCTCAAATCCGGTAATTTTGAAATCATTCGCGATGTTCCATCCATCACCCGGCAAACGATCAAAAGCCGTTATGAAAACTTAATTAGAAATGCCAGGCAAAGGGTAGTCATTGAAACACCTTATTTTCTCCCAGGGTTCAAGCTGAGAAAGGCTATGTCTGATGCAGTTAAAAGAGGCGTGGACATTACCGTGATCATTCCTAAGAATTCCGATGTCCACCTGGTCGACCTGCTCAGGGGAAGGTATCTCGGAATGCTTCATAAAAACGGAGTGAAATTTCGTATGTATCTTCCTCATAAACTACATGCTAAACTGCTGCTCATTGATAGAGAAACTTTCGCCCTGGGCTCAGCTAATTTTGATTATCGCAGTTTCAGGTATCAGCATGAAATTATCCTTGTTGGCAGTGATCAGGATATAATATCCCAGATCAGGAGCCATATTTTCGACTGTCTGCAGAACAGTGAACCTTTTAATTATGATGAATGGTTGAAGAGACCTTTTATCCAACGCTTTTACGAGTGGATTTTTCTTCCTTTCAGGCACCTTCTCTGAGTTGTGAACTTAATGTCTATAGCTTATTGGATATCGTTCCGACAAACAAATAACAACTGCTTAATATTTCGTATTCATCCTCTCACATTTATAATAATTCTAAACAGATTCATGCTGGAAATATCTATACATTTGCAGTAGTTATTAATCTAATAATTCCTCGTGGCTTGCTGCGAGGTTTCCTGATAATATCCCCTGATTTTCAGGGGAGATGTACCGCCTTAGCGGGACAGAGGGGTATTATTATAAAAAAAATCATAAAATGAAGGAAGTATCTGCTGCCGGCTTAACATCAGCACAAGCCATTGAGCTTGAAAACCATTATGGTGCACATAACTATCATCCTTTGCCTGTCGTGCTGTCAAAAGGAGAAGGTGTATACGTATGGGATGTAGAAGGAAAACGTTATTTTGACTTTTTATCGGCATATTCTGCAGTGAACCAGGGCCATTGTCATCCCAGAATTGTGGATGCAATGGTGGAACAGGCCAGAATCCTTACACTCACTTCAAGGGCTTTCTACAGCGATGCTCTTGGCGTTTATGAGAAGTTTCTTTGTGAGTATTTCGGATATGACAAGGTTCTGCCCATGAACACCGGTGTTGAAGGAGATGAAACTGCTTTGAAGCTGGCACGTCGCTGGGGGTATGATAAGAAAGGCATCCCCGAAAATGAGGCAAAAATTGTTGTTTGCGAAAATAATTTTCATGGCAGGACCATTACCGTTATATCAATGTCGACCGATCCGGATGCACGTGGTGGCTTTGGCCCTTATACTCCGGGCTTTGTCATCGTCCCCTATAATAATTTGCAGGCGCTTGAGGAAGCCCTTCAGGATCCCAATGTTGCGGGCTTTCTGGTAGAGCCCATTCAGGGAGAAGCCGGCGTATACGTACCTGACGACGGATATCTTGCAAGTTCGTTCGAACTTTGTAAAAAGCATAATGTACTGTTTATTGCTGATGAAGTACAGACAGGTATTGCCCGTACAGGGAAATTGCTTGCCTGTGATCATGAAAATGTCCACCCGGATATCCTGATCCTGGGTAAAGCATTATCCGGAGGGGTATATCCTGTTTCTGCAGTACTGGCTGATGATGACATCATGTTATGTATTAAGCCCGGGCAACATGGCTCAACCTTTGGTGGTAACCCGGTAGCTGCCAGGGTTGCGATAGCTGCACTGGAGGTTGTGAGAGATGAAAAACTTGCAGAAAATGCGGAGGTTATGGGGGAGATTTTTAGGTCGGAGATGAGCAAAATCGATTCCGATATGATAGCGCTTGTGCGGGGAAAAGGATTGTTGAATGCGATTATGATCACACCTAAAGATGGAAAGTCGGCATGGGATGTATGTGTGAGAATGCAGGAAAATGGACTGCTGGCAAAGCCAACCCATGATCATATTATACGCTTCGCTCCACCACTGGTTATCAATGAGGCACAGCTTTATGAAGCAATAGACCTGATAAAGAAATCCATACTGTCTTTCTAAGATCAGAAGTTAACCGCCAGCCTTAAGTTGAAAAGGCGGGGTGTCAGATAATTCGGGACAGCATATTCACGGCCATTTTTATCCTTAACCCAAATATAGGAAATGGTATTATGGATTTGGAAGAGATTAAATATTTCCAGGCTGATCCAGGCCGACCTGATATACTTCAAAGGATTCTTCGCACCAAAACTACTGTACCCACCTATTAATTCTTTGGAAAAACCGATGTCAACCCTCCGGTATGGAGCAATACGGTAAACATGTTCATATTTGGGAGAATTTGGAGGGCCGAAAGGCAGGCTGCTTCCAAATATAAGCTTGATGTGCATTTTCCAGGTCGGATTTCGTGGGATGTAATCCTGGAAGAAAAGTGCAAAGTGAACACGTTGATCGGTAGGGCGGGGGATATACCCTGGAAATATTTGGGTGCTGTCAGTGGCTGTCTGGTCTTCCGTATATCCCGGAATGATCATTTCTCCTCCTTCATTATAATATTCCCAATAATAATCACCCTTGATATCCTCCATGGTCTTCAGGAATGAAAGACTTGCCCAGGAATCAATACCTTTTATGAATTCACCATTCACTTTCAGGTCAAGGCCATAGGCATATCCCTTGGACAAATTATCTCCGTAATACCGGATACGCACATTGTCAATGACATAGGGCACCAGGTCGTCCAGTATTTTATAGTATGCTTCGCTAACAAATTTAAACGGTCTGCCCCATGCCATGAAATCCCAGTCGCTTCCTATCACGAAATGAATCGATTTCTGAGCCCGCACATTCGGATTGATCCGACCTTGCAAATCTCTTAATTCCCTGTAAAATGGAGGCTGCTGATAGTAACCAACGGAAAGTCTGAAGAGGATATCTTTCTTCCAGTTTGGCTTTATAGACAGTGTTGCCCTGGGACTAAGTAAAAATTGTTTGTTGACATTCCAATAACTTCCGCGTATACCGGCAATAAGATATGCATTGGCCTCTCCCAGATGAAAGTTCCAGGTATTCTGGATGAAGGCAGTATAGCGGTTCGAATGAAATGAAGTATCTGTACGGTATGCTGAAAACAACTCCAGTTGAGGATTGTAAACCGGATATGGATCTCCTACGGTAAAGGGTGGTTCGGGGATGGTGTAGCCGGCAGAGTCAACGAGTTCCCATTCGTTCAGTTCATCCTGAATGATCTCGTGCTGGTACCTGATCCCCCATTGCAGGTAATGCTTGCTCAGGTCGAGAAAGCCCTTGTGCTCAACATTATAAACGCTGGCAAGAAGGTAATTTCTGGCGTGGTCGAGAAATGCCCCTACGCCTTGTGCTTCAACTACTTCTCCAAACTGTTCTTCGCCAATCTGGTTTTCCAGTTTACCGATATAATATTCGCCGAGGATGTCAAATGTTTCGCTTTCCCGTGTCTGGAAAGCGGAGGTGATGAATTGTAATTTCAGATGGTCCTGTGGGTAATAATCCAGGCTGAGCGCTCCCATATAATTTTCAAAACGATCCAGTTCCTGTCCCTCGAAATAGATATTCAGCCTGTATGCCTCCTGCACGGTCCCAAATTCCGTTTGCCGGCTTGAAGGGATAACCTTATAGGAGTTGCGGGCATAATTTCCCAAGAAGGATAATTCCACTTTTGGTGAGATCCTGTATGAAAACAATGCCTGCACATCGGCAAAATTAGGCTTGTAATCTCCTTCAGTTTCAAGACTTTTAAGAATGTAAGAGTTGGATTTGTAGCGGATTCCCGTCAGGTATGAAAACTTCTGATTTTTAGATAATCCTTCTACATGTACTTCTGCACCAAGCATGCTAATTTGAAAAGAGCCGCCAAAAGAAGTGGGCTTCTTATATTGAATATCGAGTACGGAGGACATCTTGTCGCCATATTTAGATTCAAAGCCACCGGCCGAGAATAATATGGAACTGACAAGTGCAGGGTTTATAAAACTAAGGCCCTCTTGCTGTCCTGAGCGGATAAGGAATGGCCTGTATATCTCTATGCCGTTTACGTATACCAGGTTTTCATCAAAGTTTCCTCCCCTGACTGAATACTGGGAACTCAATTCGTTGTTGGAGCTTACCCCCGGCAATGTTTTCAGGATGTCTTCCACTCCTCCTCCCAGTGTTGGGATCTCAGTGGCTATTTTAGGGTCCAGGCGCTGAAGGTTTGTATGCCTGATCTGCTTGTCCACGATTTCAATATCCGGAAGTTGTTCGGCAGATACTTTCATTATTACACTCAGTTCATGTCTCTGGCCGGGCTGAAGAAATATCCTGAACATCTGTTTTTCATAACCAATAAATGATATTACCAGTGTAAGTTCAGTGGTAGGGGGCACAGATAATTCAAAGCGGCCGTCATTATCAGTAGCAACCCCACCGGCATAACCGATCACTGCAACATTGGCATACTCAACTACTTCGCCTGCTTCATCGCTTATCCGGCCATAAATAATGGCATTTTCCTGAGCGATAGCCATCACAGCCACAAGAAGGATGCTTAGGGTAATGAGTATTTTTTTTATTTTCAGCATATGCCTTAGCCCTATGGCGCAGTTTCAATATCCGATCTGCGTTTGAATTTTCCATCTTTCCATGCCTTGATAAACTTTGCCCAGGCAAATGGATTGAGTACAGTAATGGGTTGCGTCTGACCGTTATAATATAATTTATCGACCTGTTGGTTGACCAGGTATTTAAAACTCACACTTCCTTCGGCAGGAAGGTGTTCCGCTTTTTCTAATAACTGACGGGGATTGAGATTTTTTCTGGCGATCTCAAGATCGTCATCCGGGATTTCCAGGGTGAGAAAAGCCTCCTTGAATTGTGCTTTTGTAGGCCAGGGATAGATCACTGTTTCGCTTAACCAAATAGTATCGGTTGACATTAACTGGATAATGGAATACCTGTTATTGCTAATGGAATCAGGTACAATGAACCTGTCCGCTTTGAAGCCGACGGCACTAAATTGGACTGTATCCAGCTTCTTGGCAACAAAAGAAAAATACCCGTTAAAATCACTGATTGTCCCTCGCATAGAGTTGATCACTATGATATGCGCCAGGGGGATAGCCGTGAGGCTGTCGGATGTAATGATTACCCCTGAAAACTGTATAAGCTCATCCATATTGTATTCTTCTTCCTCCTGGGCAGATACAATGCCAGCAGAAAAAAGCAACAATAATCCTAAAAGCAATCCGGAGGATTTCTTCATCATCTGCAAAAATAGCCTAAATGAACTTGATTGAAAAGTTTAACGATACGCGGCGCTTATTATTTTAAGATCAGACAGGATGAGGCTGTAAAAAGAGCAAAAAAAATGCTGCCATGATCACATGACAGCACATAAGATATTTTTCCAGGGTCTAACCTTTATAATGCCCTTGTTCTTTGGCATCCTTCAGTGCCTCGCTTATGCCCTTCTTATTGATGGTACGTAAACCGGCAGCTGATACTTTCAGTCTTATCCATTTATCTTCCTCAGGAATATAAAATCTCTTCGTCTGCAGGTTAGGATAGAATTTTCTCCTGGTTCTCGTGTTTGAATGAGAAACATTGTTTCCAGACATTACTTTCTTTCCTGTTATTTCACAAATTCTTGACATCTTCTTAATCTTTTCAAAATGAACGCTCTAAAAACGGAGTGCAAAGAACGGAATATTTTTTTAATTATTCAAATGAAAATAAAAAAACTTAAGGATACCAACCTTTTATCTCTAAAAAGTGTCTACTTTTATGATAAAGACCATACAACATGAAACCAAAATTCAGAATTGATCTGCACAAGGAGAAAAGATGGTTCATCAGCAGGCGGCCATCTAACAAGCTATTTTTCATATTGCTGGGTATATTGGCAACTCTTTGGTTTATAATCAGGGTGCTTCCCAAGCCAAGTCGTGCCTCCTATCCGTGTATGCAGGTGGCAGCTCCTTTTGCGGCGAGTTTTATTGCTTATGTTTCTGGTTTATTGATCTCTGTTACAGCCTACAGGAAGCTTAGATCACTTCATCATGAATGGAATTTTCTTGGTACTGCTTTTACTATTGTAGCATTGTCGATAGGGATTTTGCTGCTTACAGGAGGAGACAATGTATCTGGCAGGGCTGGAACGACAGGTATTTTGCTGGATGACCCACCCAATACTCCGATTGGTATAGCACGTGGCATATATCCAGGCAGGGTGGCCTGGGTTTGGAATCCTGGGGCAACGGATGAGACATGCACCAATGAACCTGGAGATTACTGGTTTCAGGATGATAATGTAGATACAGAAGTGATTGAGAATATGCTTTCCAAATCCTTGCAACTCTTGAGTGGTGAGGATGACGACAGCCTTGCCTGGGATGCTCTCTTCAGGCATTATAATGAAACACACGGGAATGGAAATGTTGCATATACACCCGGACAAAAAGTTACTATAAAAATAAATCTTACTACAGGGGGCTGGGGAAATGTAAATTTGACAACTTATGAAAAAACACAACTCCTTGAAATGATGGATGGAACACCCCAACTGATCGTGGCTATGTTGAAGCAACTCATCGATGTTTTTGGAGTAGCACAGGAGGATATTTCAATAGGCGATCCTATCCGGCATTTCTACAATCAGTATTGGGACAGATGTCATGTGCTGTACCCGGATGTTCTCTACCTGGATAAGCTCGGGTACCTGGGCCGCACTGCCGTTGTCACTACACCGGAACCTGTGCTGTTCTACAGTGATGGAACCATTAATGATTCATTGCCGACAGCATTTACTGAAGCAGATTATATGATAAATATGGGATGCCTGAAACAACATGACCTGGCGGGAGGTACTTTTTGTGCAAAGAATCATTTCGGCTCTATTTGCCGGAATTGGGCCATGCATTTACATTATGCCCTGCCAAGCCCAACACCAAACGGATTTGAAAATCTTGGCTATGGAAAATACAGAAATCTTGTCGACCTGATGGAACACAAAGATCTTGGAGAGAAAACCATGTTATTTCTGATCGATGGTATCTGGGGCGGGGAGTTGCCTGTCACGGAACCGGTAAAATGGCAGATCGAGCCCTTCAACGATGACTGGCCTAACTCGATCTTTGTTTCACAGGACCATGTGGCAATTGAATCGGTAGGAATAGATTTTGTGAGGGCACAGTTCGATGAATATGCCGATATGTATGGGGCAGATGATTATCTTCATCAGGCAGCAGATTCAGCAAACTGGGCAGATGGAATTGTTTATGATCCGGAAGCTGACGGTGTGTTGATCCCAAGTCTCGGTGTGCATGAACACTGGAACAACGACATTGATAAAGAATATACCAGGAACCTTGGCATAGGCGATGGCATTGAACTGGTAAAATACCTCATGACAGGTATTGACGATGGGCAGGGATATAGCAATGTAGAAGCTATGGCATATCCGAACCCCTTCATTGAGCAAATAAACATTGAATATGTACTTTATTCAGGGGCTAAAGTCAGATTGAGTATACATGATCTCAACGGTAAAAAGCTGGCGTCATTTGCGAGTGATCACTCATCAGCGGGAAAATTCAGTTTTGAATGGAACGGATCAGCTTACAAGGATGGGGTTTATATTTACAGCCTGCAGATTGCCAGTGAAACAGGGATCAAGCAAATACAGGCTAAAATTCTAAAAGTAAGCGCATATTGATCTGCTTACTGCTGATCATTTTTTACAATCATCATTCTTAATTTGTTCAGGGCCGTCACGGCAGCCAGGCGGATATTACGCTTCCTGTTTTTTCCAAAGAGGAATTTTTCTGCAATTGTCGCTGACGGACCTGCTACGGCAATCCAGGTAGTGCCGACCGGTTTCTGCTCTGTTCCCCCATCCGGGCCTGCAATGCCTGAAACGGCAATGGCATAATCGGTTCCGAATTTAATTTTAACAGCCCGGGCCATCTCTGTCACCGTTTGTTCACTGACTGCCCCATGAGCCATTAATGTGTCTTCTTTTACATCCAGGACTTCGGCTTTTATCTGATTTGAATAAGCGATAACCGAACCGGTGAAATACGCAGAGCTGCCGGGTATGCTGGTGATGAGGTGTGCGATATACCCTCCCGTGCAGCTTTCAGCAGTTGCCAGGGTTTTAGCCTGTTTTTTCAGCAATTTTCCCACAACTTCCTCAAGGGTGTCTTCCCCATATCCGAAGATCAGCTCAGGGATCAGTGCTCCAAGTTCTTTCACTTTTTCATCCAATTCTTTGCTGAGCATTTCTTGATCACTTCCTGTTCCGGTCAGCCGAAGCCTGACAATGCCCGGCTGTGGTAAATATGCCAGCTTCATATGATCCGGTAGCTTTTCTTCCCAGTCCTGGATCATCTCCGAAAGAAATGATTCTCCGACTCCCTGGGTAAGTATCTTTTTATAAAGCATATGCAAGCCGTTCAATCTTTTTCTAAGTTTGGGAAGAACATGATCTGAGAGCATGGCTTTCATCTCAAAAGGGACACCCGGCATGGAAACATAAATCCGGCCTTCTTTCTCAAACCACATGCCCGGAGCGGTTCCGTTCTCATTGGTGATGGGAGTACAGTTATGTGGGATTTCGGCCTGTTTGCGGTTGACTTCCAAGATGGGCATTCCCCGCTCCCTGAATAGTTTTTCTACATTCCTGAATGATGGCTCATGGAAAAGCAGTTTTGAATCAAAATATTCGCAAAGTGTATTTTTTGTTATGTCATCACGTGTTGGCCCCAGTCCTCCGGTAATAAGAATTACATCCGCCCGGGTGAAAGCATCGTCCAGTGATTGCAGGATATCTTCCCTGCTGTCGGAAATCGTTGTGATCCTTATAACCTCAATTTTTGCAAGACTCAGTTGTTCGGCCATCCAGGAAGCATTGGTGTTGATTACCTGCCCGATCAGCAATTCATCGCCTATACTAATGATTTCCGCCTTCATCATTTAATTTATCATGGATGAGAATCCGAGTTCTTTGGGAATGATGGTCATCACAGGAGCTTCGGTATTTCTGATGATATATTGGGCTGAGCTGCCCAGGAAAAGATCGAATAAACCGGCTTCACGCTGTGTCATGATCATGACCATGTCTATGGTTTCATCTTTATTGGAATAATCAACGATCAGAGGGGCAAGGGTTTTTGATGTTCCCGATTTCTGAAGGATCTCACCGCTGCACCTGATCTTTTCTTTCTTGATAAAAGAAATCACCTGATCCATCTGTTGTTGAAGCTTGAGCAGGATATCATTGCTTCCCTTTGACCAGTAAACCGATACAACCTTAATGCTTGAATTAAAAAGCTTTGCCATCTCCACGGCATGGCTCACTTTCTGCCGGGTTTCCTGCGTTAGATCCAGCGGAAGCAAAATGTTTCTGCAGCCCTTATCTTTATGTGGATTCTTTACAATGATCACAGGACACTCGGATTTTTTGATCACCCTCAGTGTATGGGTCCCAATGTGGTTTTTCCCGGTGTCGGGATCTTCATTGTTGATGCCCTGGAGAATAAACTTAGAATGCAGGAGGTGAGCTCCTTTCAGGATCTTGTCATGTGCTTTGCCATGGGAAATCACTGCATTTACTTTTGTTCCTGATTTCCGGGAGGCTTCAGTTGCAATCTCCAGCAACTGATTTCTCATCTGATCTTCATATTCCTTTTTCATGCTCTTCGAACGTTCACTGCCAAAGGCTGAAAATAAATTTTGATTATCCCTGATAACATGATAGAGGGTAATCTCCAGGCCTGTCATTTTTGCAAGAGAAAATGACGCATCAAGGGCAGCCAGGGATCGCTTGCCAAAATCGGTGGGAACGAGAATGCTATTGTATATATTCTTCATTATATTTACATAAAATCATTTATGTTGCTTGAGTGCGCAAAGTTATTTAAATTTGTTCTGATGAAAAAGATTACAGCGTCGGAGTTAATTATTAATCCTGATGGAAGTTTGTATCATATACATCTTCGTCCGGAACATCTTGCGAAAAAGATCATCCTTGTTGGGGACCCTCAGCGGGTTCCTATGGTCTCAGTATTTTTCGACAAGATCGATTTTATGTTTGAGAACAGGGAGATCGTAACGCATACCGGCTATTTAAATAAAGAACGCCTTACGGTGATGTCAACGGGCATGGGCACCGATAATATTGATATTGTCCTTAACGAACTGGATGCCCTTGTCAACGTTGACCTGATCACACGTACCATTAAAGCTAAACACACCAGCCTCGATATTGTTCGCCTGGGTACCTCCGGCGCCATGCAAGCTGATATTCCTGTCGACTCTTTCGGGCTGTCTACGCATGGGCTTGGGATGGACGGGCTGCTTCATTTTTACAGACATCGCTATGTGTGTGACAGAAAAATGACTGAGGCTTTCAGGAAACATACCCGTTGGCCCCAAAAACTGCCCTCACCATATGTGGTAAAAGCTTCCGGATTACTCAGGAAGAAGCTCGGGGAAGGCTTTATTCATGGGATCACCATCACCGCTCCAGGCTTTTATGGCCCGCAGGGGAGGGAAATCAGACTTAAGACTGCTTATCCGAATCTGAACCAGCGAATTAGTACATTCAGGTATAAAGATCAGCGCATTATCAACTTCGAAATGGAAACCTCCGCGCTTTATGCACTTGGAAAAATGCTTGGACACAACACCCTTACAGTTTGTGCCATTATTGCCAACAGGATGAAAGAAACATACTCCCGTAACCCGAAAGACACTGTGATGCGGCTGACGAAACTTGTACTTGGCAGGCTTGTGGGAACAAAACTATAAGAATAGCGAATAAAGAATAGCGAATAAAGAATAGCGAATAAAGAATAGCGAACTTAATCACTTTTGCCTGTAAGCAGGTCGTCTGCATTCTCCGGGATGTAATTACGGATGATGTTGCTTACCATCTTCACATATTCTTCACCTTTGGCAGAGTATCTTGATAAGCCCCGGGCAAGGCTGAAGGGATCGATGGGCTTGTTTCCATTCCGGAGTTTTGCACGGGTCTCGCGAAGGCCACGATATGCAAAACCGGTATTCAGGATCCACAGATAATCTTCTATTCCTGCCATCTCGCTCGTATAGGCTTTTACATAAAAATCCGCACTGTCATTAGCTGCCGGCCTGACCCCACATCCTTCGGTATAACAGTGTACTCCGAAATAGTTGTTGTCGTTACGGGCAAAGCCTGAGTTTCCCCAGCCGGATTCAATGATGGCTTGCGCCATCACCAGTCTCAGAGGAATGATATCTGCACGCTTCAGCAGTTTATTTATTGTAATGAGCAGATCCGAAAGTGGTGGGGCCGGAGATGTAGCAACAGCATCGATCCTGTATTTCTTTAAGAATGAATTGAGTTTATACAAGTGTTCAGCACTCGCCTGGCCGGCATCTTTCATTGTATCTTTCAGGTCCAGGATATCATTCCGTTGCTGCAGGATCTTGTTGTTTGCAGTGTGTATTTCCGGTAGGAAACGTGCCAGAAAAGCTTTATGAGATTCGGGGATCTCCCGTACTGTGCTGATGTCTTTAGGAGCAATTGAATTTGCCGGTTTTATATCGTGCCGCGCTGTTGGACTACCGCAAAATTGCATGATGAAAAAAATAAATATCAGGAAAAACTGTTTAAATGTCCGTTGATAACGTATTCCGATTTTTTTCAAAACTGCTGAATTTAGTATTAAATTTGAATACAATAATAAGGATAATTATTATCAGATAAAATGAAAGACAGATTTCGGATTAAGAACTTTAAATGCAAAATAATAAGCAACATAAAGAACTGAAGGCCCTGATAAGCTTGTTGGATGAGCCGGATGCGGAAGTGTATGAGCAGATCAGCTTGAAGATACATGCTTACGGCACTGATGCCATCCCGGTGCTGGAAGAAAGCTGGGAACAATCCTTTGATCCCTTTCTTCAGGAGCGGATTGAAGATATCATTCACCTTATTCAGTTGGATGACCTTTATGCAGACTTGTACAGCTGGGCGCAATTTGGGAAGGATGACCTCATGAGGGGATTTATGCTGGCTGCACGCTATCAGTACCCGGACCTCAACGCTGAGAAAATCATTCAGCAGGTGGGACAACTTATGCAGGATGTCTGGCTTGAGCTAAACCCCAAGCTCACTGCCCTGGAGAAGATCAAGGTTGTGAATCATATCCTGTTTGATATTCATAAATTCAGGGGAAATAAAAGCAATATCAAGAGCCCTGACAACCTTTATCTGAATATACTGCTTGAAACCAGGAAGGGCAATCCACTTTCCATTGGAATCTTGTATATCATCATAGCAAGAAGCCTGAAACTTCCCGTTTATGGAGTAGATCTTCCCAATCATTTTGTTCTGGCTTATATGGATGTGGGTGAGAATATGAATATGGAAAGCAGTGAAAACGACCAGGCTATTTTTTACGTAAATCCGTTCAATCGCGGGATGCTGTTTACCCATAACGAAATTGAAGCATATATCAAGCAAATGAAGTTGCCGCATAATGACAGCTATTTCCAGGCTTGCGATAATCTAACTATCATCCGGCGTTTATTCGGAGAGCTTGTTAGTCTCCACCAGGAACTCGGAAACAAAGAGAAGGTGGAAGAACTCAGGAAACTGGGGAGTGCCATTTAAATGCATTGACAAAACTGATTAATTCATAATTTAGCACTTTTATACAGTTTCTCATTTATGTTTAAGTATTTCAGACGGTCAGAATATTTCAGGAATGTTTTTACGCTCATGAGCGGGGCAGCTATTGCCCAGGCCATTCCCCTTTTGATCTCTCCTGTACTAAGCCGCCTCTACACCCCTGAAGAATTTGGTGCTTTTGCTTTTTACATGTCAATAGTAGGGGCTTTCGCAATTATTGCTACGCTACGCTATGAGATGGCAGTCATCATGCCAAAAGATGATGCAGATGCTGTAAACATTGCCGGACTTGCCTTTCTTGTCGATATCTTTCTGAGCCTTTGCCTGTTGATAGCGATCATAATATTGGAAATGACCCTATTGGAATACTTTTCGATCAGCCATATATTAAAGATCTGGCTATATTTCCTTCCTCTTTTTGTTTTTCTGATTGGATCAGTAAATATCTTCCAGCATTGGTTTAACAGGAACAAACGCTATAAAGGTCTGGCATTGGCCAAGGTGATCAACTCCCTGGGAAATAATGTCACCATTCTGCTTCTGGGCTTTGCGGGTGCAGGTGCGTGGGGACTGCTCATCGGAAACATGTTTGGGCTCATTCTCTTCAATGCTTTCTTTATTATTAAGATCTATGTCCTTGATCGTAATAAATTCAAATTTTTCAACAAGACTTCTCTCCGCCCGCTTGCAAAAAAGTATAAAGACCTGCCCATTGCCAATACTCCACAGTCATTCTCAGAAATGCTGCAGATGAACGGCATCATTTATTTATTGAAGATATTTTTTAATTCCACCGTAATTGGTTGGTATTCTTTTTCTCTGCGTATCCTCCAGGCACCTATGTGGTTGGTAGTGACTTCTATTGCCCAGGTGTTTTATAAAGAGGCTTCTGAGAAATACAATACTGATAGCAATATTCTCCCTACGGTTACCAAAACGATCAAGATAACTGCAGTGGTTGGCTTACCGGTACTGCTGGTGCTGCTCCTGGCAGGTCCCTGGATTTTTGCATTGGTTTTTGGAGAACCATGGAGGGAAGCAGGAGTATATGCAAGGATTCTGGCTCCATGGATGTATTTTGACTTCATCCGCTATTCCATTGCCCAGGCGCCACTGATCGTTTCCAAGATCAAACCCATGTTTTTCCTGTCACTCATCGGTACTACTTTTGTGATCCTCTCTCTAACCACTGGGGCATATGTTTTTGGGGATGTACGCATATCATTTGTATTTTTATCGTCGTTTATGGCAGTTTATGATATTGGGATCATACTGTGGATCCTGAAAATAGTTAGAACCTAATCCGGGAATTTTGGTATTACACGATAAGATCATCGACAAACATAATCTCCTTCCAGGGCTTGAGAACATGGAAAGGCTGGCCATTGAACTGGGTTGTGGCCAGAAAAAAATAAGTGAAGATGTGATAGGCATAGATGCCATTAACACTGAGGCTGCTGATATCATTGCTGACATCAGTCAGGGATTGAGTTTCCTTCCGGATAATAGCGTGGATATAATCTATTCCAATCACGTACTTGAGCATTTCGATGACCTGGGTTTTATCATGGGAGAGATTTATCGGGTTTTAAAACCGGGAGGTAAAACAATTGGGCAGGTACCGCATTTCTCCAATCCCTATTATTACAGCGACTACACCCATAAAACAACTTTTGGATTGTATACATTTTCTTATTTTACCTCCGAACAACGATTCAAAAGAAAGGTGCCGTCGTTTTACAATGATTGCAATTTTAAACTGATCAGGATTAAATTAGTTTTTTATTCACCCTTTAAGTTGATTAATGCACTGAGAAAGATATTTACCCTTGTTTTTAATTCCTCGCGCTTCATGCAGGAATATTACGAAGGCAGTCTTAGCACCTTTATCCCGGCTCATGAAATTGCATTCGAACTGGAAAAATCATAAGATGGGATGATAGAAAATAAAGCGTTTATCAGGGAGCTAAGCATTATCATTGTGAATTACAATGGGGGTGAATTATTATTGAATTGCATTAACAGCCTTACGAGATATCTTCCTTCAGGCTTTGAAGTAATCGTTTTTGATAATAATTCCAGCGACAATTCTGCCGATAAACTTGAGCAACAGTTTGCGGATGAGAGTTTCTTAACCCTGATCAGATCAGATGTAAATCATGGCTTTGCCAGGGCAAACAACCTGGCAGCTGAAAGGGCAGGGGGGAGCTGTCTTCACTTCTTGAACCCTGATGTATTGATAAATTCCCGGATGGCTGAAGATTATGGCATGATCATAAACGGCAACAAGAAAGGAATATTCGTGACCGGGCTTATCGATAATGAAGGTCGCGTCCAGAAAATGCAGCACCTCATCCCCACCCTGGGGAATTATTTCAAGGCCTTATTTTGCAGGGGAAAGGCAGCATCCTGGAATATTGGAGCCAGTGTGATCATGGATACTACAGCATTCAAAGACCTTGGCGGATGGGCAGAAGATTATTTCATGTATGCGGAAGACCTCGACCTCTTTTATCTTGCGTACAAAAAGAAAATACCAATCACCTACATTGACAGCACCATCACCCATATTGGCAAAGGCTCGAGTGAAACTGTTTGGTCTGGCATGGAAAGAGCCATACTGATCGAACGGTCGACTCGAAAATTTTACACCAAGTACAAGATGGGCTGGCAGTATTATATTATACGCCCGATACAATTAATATATATTCTGATAAATGAGCCGAAAAATTTTGGAATTACTGTAAAAGCAATATTACATTCATTCTCCTAAGATGAAACGAGTATTATTCCTGGCCGATCCGTATTCAGTTCACACATATAAGTGGGCCACCTCCCTCTCGGAATTTGGGTATAAGATCTGCATTTTTTCTCTTCGGAGGCTTGACGAAAACAGCTTCGATTATGGAGAGGAAATAGAAATTATACACTATGTACTCTCAAAGGATGTTTTAAGGCAAAAAAGCGGAAGTATTTTTAAGCTAAAGTACCTTGGAGCGCTCAGACATTTGCGAAAGACAATTAAAAACTTTAAACCGTCTATCATTCATGCACACTATGCCAGCAGTTATGGACTTCTGGGAGCATTGAGCGGATTCCACCCCCTGCTGATCTCATTGTGGGGAAGCGACATTTATGATTTTCCACAAAGGTCATATCTTCACAAAAGAATCTTAAAATACAATCTCAGCAAAGCCGATGTAGTCTTGTCCACCAGCAAAGCTATGGCAGATGAAGCTGGGAAGTATATTCAAAAACCAATTGAAATTACACCTTTTGGTATTGATATCGATATTTTTCAGCCATTAAAAACTGAAAGTGTTTTTGGCCCGGAGGATATTGTGATAGGAACAGTTAAGGCGCTGGAGAAAATCTATGGGATTGATTACCTGCTAAGGGCTTTTAAATTGCTGAAACAAAAACACCCTTCCAAATCGCTTAAACTGCTGATCGTTGGTGAAGGATCGCAAAAACAGCAACTTATAGATCTTGTTTCAGAATTCCACCTTGAAAACGATGTAGCGTTTCCCGGCTGGGTAAGACATGAAAAACTCCCCGCATATATTAATATGATCGATGTTTTTGTTGTTTTATCGCGTAGCGAGAGTTTTGGTGTAGCTGTACTTGAGGCCTCTTCATGCGGAAAGGCAGTGGTAGTGTCTGATGCGGGTGGACTGCCTGAAGTAGTGAAGGATAAGGAAACAGGCATGGTAGTGCCCTCAGGAGACGTAGAAGCGGCATCACAGGCCATCGGAAGCCTGATCACAGATGAACAATTGCGCATGAAATTCGGTAATGCTGGCAGAAAAAGAGTACTGGAATTTTACAACTGGCAGGATAGTGTGAAACAAATGGCTGATATTTACGAAAAGCTAATTGGGCCTGAGAAATAGAATGAGCTCATACTGAATTATCTACACATTCAGATAATCTTCCGGAAGGTTTTTATCATGATGGAAAGATCGGTGGTAAAAGATTGCTCCCTTACGTATTTCATGTTAAGCTCCAGTTTTGCCGGCATGATCTCTGTGATATATACCCTGTCAGGGTCTTCGCTCTGCCCCAGGAGCTCATCTTCATCGATATATTCAAGAGAAGCGTAATCAGTGAGACCGGGCCTGACATTTAATACTTTCATCTGTTCCGCTGAGTATAGTTCAACATATTTGCGCACTTCCGGCCGTGGGCCTACAAAACTCATATCCCCTTTCAGTATGTTCAGCATCTGTGGCAACTCATCTAATTTGGCTTTTCGGAGAAACCTACCTGCCCGGCTTACCCGCGGGTCATGATTACCAAGGGTGAGCAAACCCAATGTATCTGATTCCGGCCGCATGCTGCGGAATTTGTACATGCGGAAATCCCTGTTGTTTTTTCCAACCCTTGACTGTAAATAAAAAATGCCACCGCGGGAGTCGATAATTATCCGGATGGAAATGATGATAAAGACAGGCAATAATATAAGCATGAAAGCCAGGGACATGAATATGTCAAACAGTCGTTTTAGCATATTTAGAGTACTTCTTCCACCGATTCAATAACTGCATTGATAACCGTTTGAACCTGTTCGTCGTTCAGATCATAATACACCGGCAAGGTGATCACACGGCTGAAATTATCATAACTGACAGGGTAATCATCTATCGTATATCCGGCATTTTTATAATAGCTTAGCATGGGAAGAGGGATGAAATGCACATTTACCGAAACCTGCCTGTCAAAGATCCTGCTGATGATACTGTTCCTCTGCGCTTCATCAATTCCTTTTATCCTGAGCAGATAAACATGGTATGAAGATGTTTTATCAGCAGTTTCGTATGGGGGAAGAATGGCCCAGTCCTTATCAGCCAACCCCTCGCTGTACAGCTCAAATATTTGCTTTCTTCTTACCAGCATGTCTTCATCGTAGCGTTGTAGCTCTACTATGCCCATTGCTGCCTGTATGTCGGTCATATTATATTTATAACCGGCTTCTATCACATCGTATTGCCAGCTACCAGCCCTGGTTTTAGCCAGGGCATCTTTGGTTTGGCCATGGAGCGACTTAATACATAAATATTTATATACTTTTTCATTGTTGAAAGGCTTGGGAAGATTCAGGCATACTGCTCCGCCTTCAGCAGTGGTCATGTTTTTAACTGCATGGAAAGAAAAAACGCTGGTATCGGTAAATGTTCCTGTTTTTCTTCCTTGGTATCTGGCGCCGATGGAATGTGCGGCATCTGAGAGTACCAGGATCCTGCCAAGCATTTCCTGTTCCTGCGTTTTCGGAGTGAACATCTTTCGAATGAACTCCTCATTCACTAATTTGTTCATCTCATCGTAATCACAGGGAAAGCCTGCAAGGTCAACGGGGATGATCACTTTTGTAGCCGCTGTGATGGCCTGCCTGATTTTTTTGGTATCAATGTTAAAATCTGCTCCTGAATCTACAAAAACCGGCTTTGCGCCGCAATGAACCACTACATTGGCCGTGGCAGTGTAAGTGTATGCCGGAACGATTACCTCATCACCTTCACCCACACCAAACCAGCGGAGCATCAATTCGAGTCCTGATGATCCTGAATTTACGCAAAGCGTGGCCTCATGTCCGCAGTATTCACTGATCATTTTCTCGAATTGCCTGGTGCGCGGACCGGTAGTGATCCATCCGGATTTAAGGGCAGCGGTTACCTCGTCAATGATTTTCTGATCGATGCGCGGCGGGGAAAATGGGATCATGGTCTGAATTTTTACTATTGATTTGCGGCAAGAAAATCGTTTATATTCTTTTCTACCCTGTCCAGCACATTTGATACATCTGCTTTCACGAATTTATCACCGGTGATGCTTTCATAAAGTTCAATATATCTTTCAGAAACTGTATTGATAAACTCATCAGACATAAAGGGAACTTCCTGTCCTTCCTGTCCCATGAACCCCTGTCCCATGAGCCATTCACGAACAAATTCCTTGCTAAGCTGTTTTTGTTGCTCATCATTTTCCTGCCGTTCTTCGTAACCTTCACGATAAAAATAACGTGAGGAATCCGGTGTGTGAATCTCATCGATAAGGTAGATCTGATCGCCCACCTTCCCGAATTCATATTTGGTGTCAACCAGGATCAATCCCATTTCTGCTGCAATTTCAGAACCTCTTTGAAAGAGTTCACGTGTGTATTTGTCCAGAAGGAAATAATCTTCTTCGGAAACAAGCCCCTGGCGAATGATCTCTTCTACAGAAATATCTTCATCATGAGCGCCTTCCCGGGCTTTGGTGGTTGGGGTTACTATGGGCTCCGGAAAAGCCTGGTGTTCTTTCATCCCATCGGGTATAGGTACGCCGCAGATCTCGCGTGCTCCCTTTTTATATGTTCGCCATGAACTGCCGGTAAGATATCCGCGGATGATCATCTCCACCGGGAAAGGATTGCAAAAACGGCCCACCGTCACCATGGGGTCGGGAACAGCAATTTTCCAGTTGGGAACAATGTCAGCGGTGGCATCAAGGAATTTTGCGGCAATCTGGTTCAAAACCTGTCCTTTATAGGGTATTCCCTTAGGGAGAACCACATCAAAAGCTGAGATCCGGTCACTTACAACCATCACCATCAGCTCGTCTCCTATATTATATACATCGCGTACTTTTCCTTTATACAAACTTTTTTGCCCGGGGAAACTAAATTCTGTTTTCGTTATAGTATTGTTCATTCTTTTTGGTCTAATGGGTTTACAAAAATAGAGATAATTCAGTAATTTTGCAGTTCTTAGCAGAGAATATTTTTCACCTGATAATGGATCACAATATGATAAAACAACATATTTCCCATATGCTTGCAGAGCGGGCCGGACAATATCAATCCCGCGAAGTTTTCCGGTATTTTGATAAAAGCACTCAAGGAATTCTTTCCATGAGCTGGGACGAAATGATCGGACAAACCCATAATGTTTCAAGAGCAATCAAGTCCCTGGGATACGGCTATGATGATAAAATTGGCATTTTCAGTGGCAACAGGCCTGAGTGGACTATTGCCGATTTTGGCATACTCGCTGTACGCGGAGTGGCAGTTCCATTTTATTCGACATCATCTAAACATGAAATAAAGTACATCGTGGATGAAACTGAGATGAAGCTGATGTTCGTAGGCAATCATGATCAACTTGAGAAGGCATTGTGGGTGCTTGACCATTGTGACACACTGGACAGGCTTGTGGTATTTGAACCCGGAGGGATACTGAAAGATGAGCGCTGTATGGCATGGAAGGAATTTCTCGAATTGGGTTCAGATGAAAAATATGCTCTTATGGCAGAAAAGGCCCTGGCAGAGGCTGAAGAAGATGACCTGGCCACAATCATATATACATCAGGGACTACCGGTGAGCCAAAAGGCGTGATGCTGGGCCACAATCATTTTATGTTCGCCTTCGGCATTCACGATAAGCGAATTCCAATGGAAGACACAGATGTTTCTATGTGTTTTCTGCCATTGAGCCATGTATTTGAGCGTACCTGGACCTTCTATGTCCTGTATAAGGGTGCAGTCAATCATTATCTGGAGAATCCGCGGGAAGTAATAGAGATGATGCCGAAAGTCAGGCCAACGACCATCTGTGTGGTTCCCAGGTTTTTTGAAAAAACCCATGAAGGCATTATGCTTGAATATTCAAAGTGGCCCGGGTATAAAAAGAAATTGTTTGACTGGTCGCTTAAGATTGGTTATCAAATATCGGATTACAAAAGTAAAAATCTGAAAGTTCCGGCCTTGTTAAAGAATAAATACGCGCTTGCCGATAAACTTGTTTTGGGGAAACTCAGAAATATCTTCGGTGGTAATATTAAATTCATGCCTGTATCAGGTGCAGCCATCAGGCCTGAGCTTCTCAGGTTTTTTCATGCTACCGGCCTCTTCGTGAATTATGGATATGGGGCAACGGAAACGACTGCAACCGTATCATGTTTTAAGTCAGATGTTTATAATTTTGATACATGCGGAACTACCATGCCTGATGTTGAAGTGAAGTTCGGAGAAGAAGGGGAGATCATGGTGAAAGGCGGAACAGTATTCAGTGGTTATTACAATAAACCTGAAGAAACACTTGCTGCTCTGCAGGATGGTTATTATATGACCGGTGACAAAGGGTATTTTGCAGATAATGGTGATCTTGTGATGACTGACAGGATCAAAGATCTTATGAAAACCTCCTTGGGGAAATATATTTCCCCACAGAAACTCGAACTCCTTTTAGGTAATGACAGGTATATCGAACAGATGGTCGTTGTGGGTGATGACCGTAAATTTGTATCAGCCCTGATCGTTCCCTCATATGAAAACCTGCACGAAAAGGCAAAAGAATTTGGATTAAGTTCTATGACGGATGCAGAGGTAGTTGAAAACGAAGTGATCCTTGCTTTTATGCAAAAACGTATTGATCTTCTCCAGGAAGAACTAAGTCAACACGAAAAAATTGTAAAATTTCATCTCTTGCCTGAAGCCTTCAGTATTGAAAAAAATACCATGACCAGTACATTAAAGTTACGCAGGAAGATCATCGCAAAGCAATACTGTGATCAGATCGAGGCCATGTACTTATCTTCTTAGCTTCCATCGTTTATGTGTCCACAACCAGTTTTCAGGCTTATTGATGATTACGGATTCAAGTTTTGCAGCATAACGCCGTGTAATCTCCCCCTCCTGAAGATCCTTCGGATCGTCGGCCAGTAATGAAAGCTCAATTTCATAAAAGCCACGTTTTACCCTTTGAATATCCACATACATGACAGGGTAATTATTATTCCTTGCATGTTTTTCAGGCCCGTGAAGAAAAGCGGTGTCGATGCCGAGAAAGTTGATCCAGTATGCCCTGGAAACATTTGAAGGACTCTGGTCCGCGACGAGCATATAAATTGCCGGAATGTGACGGTTTTCTTCAAAAGTTTTTGTTGTTTCTGTGATGGGTGCCAGGGTGGTTCCAAACCTGGCACGGCTTTTAAGCAGAAACTTATTTATATATGGGTTGCTGAGCGGTTTATATATGGCAAATGTTTTGTGAATCACCTGGAGGTTGGCAGAAAGGCTGCCCCATTCCCAGTTACCATAATGGCCGGTCACGGCAATGATGCTTTTCCCCGCTTCATAATAGGGCTTCACGGTTTCAGGGTTAAGGATTTTATGTCGGCGAAGGATCTGCTTTCGACTCATGGTAAATGACCGGATGCCTTCCACAATTATATCGGAAAGGTTTATATATACAGGCTTCAGCAGCTGAGTCAGCTCCTTCTTATCCTTTTTTGGAAATGCCAGCTGAAGATTATCCAGAACCACTTTTTTCCTGTATGAAAAAATATGAAACAGGAATACATAGATCAGCCAGGAAAATGCATACATCAGGCGATATGGGAGGATACCGATAAACCATATCAGCAGGTAAAAGAAGAAAGCGGAAATAATTTTCATGCTTATCGGCAATGCTATTTACCGACAAGGATAGTCTTTTTTCATGAAAAGGAAAGGACCTGACACTAATCCTGAAGCCCCAGTTCCTGCATTTTTTTATCTATTTTGTCTGAAATCGCTTCAAACCTTTTCTGAAACTCCTCCTTTTGCGCGCAGGCAGCATAGTTGCTCCAATCTGTGTACCAGGTCATCATCGACTCGGAAAGCTCAGTATATTCCTCTCCAATCTCTAAATTTGTGGGATCCTTGACATAAGCTTCCAGGATTTCCAGATAGTCGTCTGTCCATTTTTCATAATCATCAAGGAATTCATCACATGTTTTCGCAACATCATCATCCGCTGCAACATCTGATTCTTCGATATTAACAGCTTCGTCGCTGATTTCTTCCGTTTGTTCAGCGCTTCCTCCGCATGAGAACATGGTGAAACTCAGTACCACAAAGACATAAAATAATTTTTTCATAAGCTTAAAATTTGAATGAATAAGGTTTGTAAATTTGGTTTGTGATGCAATAAAGATACGAATTTTTTGCAGGAATGAAGACTGCTGGCTACCCGCCTTCGTTATTCGCTATTCGCTATTCCTTATTCCTTATCTTTTCCGTAGGCAGCAATAATGTTGCCAACAAGCTTATGACGAATAATATCTTTCTCGTCAAGGTAAATAAAATCAATGCCTTTGGTTTTCTTAAGTATCCGGGCTGCGTGTATCAGGCCGGATTCCTGTTTTGGTGGCAGGTCGATCTGGGTGATATCCCCTGTTACTAAAAATTTTGCCGTACGTCCCATCCGTGTCAGGAACATTTTGATTTGGTTGGGTGTAGCATTCTGTGCTTCATCCAGGATGGCAAAGGCATGGTCGAGGGTACGGCCACGCATGAAAGCCAATGGAGCTACCTCAATGGTGCCATCTTCAAGGTAAGATAAAAGTTTTTGTGTGGGCAGCATATCCCTGAGGGCATCATAAAGCGGTTGCAGATAAGGGTCCAGCTTTTCTTTCAGGTCTCCGGGCAGAAAGCCGAGGTTCTCACCTGCTTCCACTGCCGGCCGGGTAAGAATGATCCGCTTGACTTCTTTGTTTTTTAAGGCCCTTACCGCCAGTGCTACTGCAGTATAGGTTTTTCCTGTTCCGGCGGGGCCGATGGCAAAAATAAGATCATGTTCTTCGCTGCTCTTAACCATCCTGCGCTGGTTTACAGTCCTTGCTTTAATCAGTAGTCCGTCGCGGCCAAAAACCAGTACATCATTGTTTTTATCTTCCTTTGTCTGCTTCATAACATCATTGTTGTCTTCTGTTCCCATGATCTGCAGCACATCGTTTTCCGTGATCCTCCCAAAGCGCTCGTAAGAAGCCAGCAGAAGTGAAAACCGGCGATCAAATTCTTTAAGGTCCTTATCGGGACCTGCCACTTTAAGTGTGTCTCCCCGGGCGATCACTTTTAACTGGGGAAACATTGTTTTAATGAGGTTCAGGTTGCTGTCGTTGATCCCGTATATTTCCAGGAGACTGTATGCTTCTAAGGAGATGATCTTTTCGCTCATATATGCTATTGTGTTAATATTATGATGGCCGTTCAGGACTTATATTTTATCAAAATTATTAAAAAAACAAATGATGTATCCGAAATTATTACTTTTGATAGCGGTTTAGAAGGGATAATAACAATACGACCATAACATTCAGCTATATGCCGGTAATAACACTCACCAGTGACTGGGGAACAAAAGATCATTACCTTGCTTCGGTAAAGGGTATGATATTAAAGCAGATGCCGGATGCGCGCATTATCGATATTTCTCATCATATCCCTCCCCATAATCTTACCCAGGCTGCCTTTGTAATAAAGAACTGCTACAGGGATTTCCCCCCGGGAACCATACATATTATAGGGATCAGCACCGAGGAATCAGAGGCGATGCCGCATACTGCAGTCCTGGCAGAAGGACAATTTTTTATTGGATGTGATAACGGCATCTTTTCACTCATCTTTGATGAGCTTCCCGAGAAGATCGTTGAGATTGATGTGATCCAGGATTCGGAATTTTTTACTTTTTCCTCGCGCGACCGCTTTGTCAGGGCTGCCGTGATGCTGGCAAAAGGGGACGACATATCTGAATTGGGCAATCCCCGGGATAAATTGAATGAAAAGATCCTGTTTGCCCCGGTAGTGGAGAAAGATGTGATCAAAGGCATGGCCATATATGTGGATAATTACGAGAATGTGATCACCAATATAAGCAGGGAAAGGTTCCGGGAAGTAGGGAAAAACAGGAAGTTCAGCATTATTATCAGGGGAGAGGAGATCAGGAAGATCTACGATTCATATTCTGATGTTCCGGTAGGCGAGATCCTCGCTCTTTTCGGTTGCCATGGCTTCATGGAAATTGCCATGAACAACGGCACGGCCGGCAGCCTGCTGGGCCTGGATACCGATGATCCGATAAGGGTGGAGTTTTATGATTAGTCGATTGTCGATACTCGCTATTCGTTATTCGCTATTCGATGTTCCCGCTTCGTACAAGGAGATGAGAGAAGGCTGTCATCTTTATACTAAACTTCACTCCTTCACGTTTCCATTAAAATCATTATTTTAGCGCCTTGCTTCGGGATGCAGACCTATTGCACCTGCCGGCTTAATGGATTAAGTATACTAAAGAATGTTTGTACTGCTACGAAAGGAAATCGAAGGCTTTTTGAGCTCCCTCATCGCGTATATCGTGATCGTGGTATTCCTGGTTGTGGTAAGCTTCTTCCTCTGGGTGATACGTTTTGGGAATAACATCATTGCAAACGGCTATGCCGGCATCGATGGCCTCTTTACGATCGCACCCATGGTTTTCCTCTTCCTGATCCCTGCCATTACCATGCGGATGTTCGCCGAAGAGAAAAAAGGAGGCACCATCGAACTCCTCCTGACACAACCCCTGTCGGATATGCAGATCATCCTGGCCAAGTATTTTGCCGGGCTTATACTGGTGGTCTTTGCTCTGCTGCCTACACTGGTGTATTATTATTCAGTGTATCAACTCGGCATGCCTCCCGGAAACATTGATGCCGGTGCCATGTGGGGCTCCTACATCGGTTTGCTTTTCCTCGGTGGAAGCTTTGTTGCCATAGGATTGTTTGCATCTTCCATTACTGATAACCAGATCGTTTCCTTCATCCTGGCAGCCCTGCTATCAGCATTTTTCTATATAGGCTTTGAATTTATCTGGCCACTGGAAGTTTTCGGAAACGTGGGGCTTTTTATCGAATCCCTGGGCATCTTTGCCCATTATGAGTCCATCAGCAGAGGGGTGATCGACAGCAGGGATCTTGTGTATTTTGTGAGTGTCATCGGATTGTTCCTTATGCTGACAAGGTTTACACTGGCAAGCAGGAAATGGTAAAGAATTAAGATAACAGCAAGAACTAAACACAATGGGCAACAAAAAAAATAACCAGAAACGCAGCAGCCTGATCCGGCTTGTTCTGGGTATTGTGATCATTGTGTTCGTAAATATCATCAGCGCAAACCTCTTTACCCGTATCGACCTTACCGCGGAAAAACGCTATACCGTTGGCGATGATACCAGGGAGCTGCTCAGGAAACTTGATGATGTGGTTTATTTCCAGGTCTACCTGAAAGGCGATCTTGCCCCGAGGTACAAACGCCTGCAGCAGGCCACACAGGAAATGCTGGATGAGTTCAGGGTATATACCGACAACATACAGTATCAGTTCATTAACCCTTCTTCGAATGATGACCCGAAGGAACGATACAATACCCATGAAAACCTGAAAGAGCGTGGGCTGATTCCTGCGGAGGTAAGGGAGGATGATGCCGAAGGGGTGAAGTTCCAGATCATCTTTCCCGGGGCCATCGTCTCATACAAGTCGAAAGAAATGCCTTTGCAACTTCTGCGCCCGGAAAGAGGTGCCACGGAAGATGAGATGGTGAACCGCGCCATAGAAAACATTGAATTCAACCTGGCTTATGTCATTAACCTGCTTTCCAATGAACGGAAATCAAAGATCGCTTTTATCGAAGGGCATGGCGAATTTAACTTGAAGGAAACTGCAGACATAACACGCGCTTTGCAGGAAAATTATGTTGTAGAAAGGGTGAGACTGAACGAGCGGGTCAATATCCTTACTGAAAGGGTGGAATCCGACTCGGGCAACATGGCTATACGGAATATTTACAAGGCCATCATTATTGCCGGGCCTGATTCTGTGTTCAGCGAGAAAGACAAGTTCATCATCGACCAGTACATCATGCATGGTGGCAAGGTGTTGTGGTTGGTGGATGCGGTATTTGCCAGCATGGACAGCCTGCAATTCGGTGGAGCTACCATGGGCATCACCAATAATGTCCACCTGGATGATCAGCTGTTTAATTATGGTGTCCGCCTGAATACCAATCTCATCATGGACTTGATTGCCCTTCCCATCCCGGTCACTACCGGAAGCCTTGCCGGGCAACAACAGATCGATTTCTTTCCATGGTATTTCTTCCCCCTGGTGACCCCTCAGATCAACCACCCGGTGGTGAGCAACCTGAGTGCGGTAAAAACAGAATTCGTCAGCAGTATCGATACAATCAGGATTCCCGGAATAAAGAAGACTTTCTTGCTCAACAGCTCACCATATTCAAGGAGGCTGAATGCCCCCGTGTATATTAACCTGAATATCCTGGGCTATGAACCGGATGAACATCTGTACAATGAAGCATTTCTCCCTGTGGCTGTTTTGCTGGAAGGTGAATTCTCATCTTTGTACAAAAACAGGATATCTCCCTCCCTGGCATACAGCAAGGAAATAGGCTTTACAGAATATAGTGAGCCGACAGCCATGATCATTGTCTCTGACGCAGATGTGATCAGAAACCAGCTGCATTATTCTCAGGGCTATCCGCTGGCACTGGGTTACGACCAATTTACAGAACAAACTTTTGGCAATAAGAAGTTTATTCTGAATGCGATCGATTACCTGACGGAAGGCTCGGATCTTATCAGCATCCGCTCCCGTGAACTCAAACTCCGGCTCCTTGACAATACCTACCTGAAAGGGAATGACCTGAAGTGGAAACTGATCAATGTCGTAATACCGCCACTGCTTGTGATTATTTTCGGAATTATTTATATCTTCATCAGGAAGAAAAGATATTCAGCTTAAAAGATCCCTCTGCCCATGAAAAAAAACAGATTCCTTCTCCTCCTTACGCTTATTCTGGTGATCATTGCCGTATTGTTTGTAAACCGGCGATACACCACCCTGGATGATACCGAAAGCGGTTTTGCGGTTGCTGATACATCAAAGGTAAGCAGGATCTTTATGGTCGACAAGAATAACCGCAGCGTCGAACTTCAGAGGGAAAACCCAGCTAAATGGATCCTCAACGGGAAGTACCTGGCGCACAATTTTAATATTTCCATGCTGCTGGGAACCATGCATGACATTACTGTTCGTTACCCTGTGCCCATTGCTGTCAGGGACAATGTCATTAAGCGCATGGCAAGCATGGGCGTAAAGGTGGAGATCTACCAGGAAGGATACCGTATCAATCTTTTTGACCGGATAAAACTGTTTCCATACGAGAAACTGAGCAAGACCTATTACGTTGGCGATGCCACCCCTGACAACCGGGGCACTTATATTCTGATGGAGGATGCGGAAAACCCATATGTGGTATTTCTCCCCAGCCTCAGAGGTTTCATATATCCCCGCTTTTCAACCGACGAGACCGATTGGCGTGACCATAGCGTTTTTAAAACGCCTTTGCAGGATTTTGCTTCGGTCACACTGGAATTTCTGGAAAAACCGGAGGAATCTTTCAGGGTGGATGCAGATGCAAAGGGCAATTTTACACTGACCACCTTGCTGGACGAAACCCGGCAAGGCTTTGACACCCTTCGCATGCTGCAATTTGTGACTGCCTTCAAGGATATTCGTTTTGAAGCGGTACTAAACACCAAACTGGAAGCTTCATACATTGATTCCATTGCTTCCGGGCCGGGCTTACATATCATTACATTACTGGATAGAGAAGGGAATGAGTTTGTGGTACACACTTTCCGCAAAAGCGGGATCAGCGAGTTTTACGATAAAGATGGTGTCGCACTTGAGCCTCTCGATCTGGATCGCATGTATGCCTACGTGAATGAAGGAAGGGATTTTGTACTGATACAGTACTTTGTGTTCGATAAAGTATTGAGAACTGCATCATATTTGCAGAAAAAGGAATAGAACAGTTTTTATTCCAGTTAAACGCAAGCAATTGAAACTTCTCATCCTTAGCCAGTATTATCCTCCCGAAGTTGGTGCTGCCCAGAACCGGCTGCATGAGCTTGCTGTACAACTCAGGCGGAAAGGTGTGGAGGTAAAAGTGCTGACGGCCATGCCCAATTACCCGCAGATGAAGATCCATGATGGATACAGGCGTAAATGCCATAAAAAGGAAGATATTGACGGCATCACTGTGTACAGGTCATGGATATATGTGAAAGACAGCAAGTCGATATTTCAACGCCTGTTGAATTATTTTTCTTTTGTGTTTACATCATTTTTTGCGGGCTGGTTCAGAATTGGAAAATGTGATTACATACTGTGTGAGTCTCCCCCTCTTTTTCTTGGGATGTCGGCATATCTGTTGTCAAGGCTAAAAAGGGCCGGACTGATATTCAATGTTTCTGACCTGTGGCCCGAAAGTGCTGAAAAACTAGGGCTCATTAAATCAAGATTTTTGCTGGGCATGAGTACTCGCATGGAGGAATGCCTGTATAAGAGATCGGTGCTGGTGACCGGACAAACGCAGGGGATCATAAATAACATTTCCGGAAGGTTTCCTGATAAAGCCGTTTACTGGTTGCGGAACGGAGTTGATCTGTCCTATTACAACCCGGATAATATCAAAACCGCCTGGCGTACTGAAAATGGGTTTAAGCAAGATGATTTCCTGATCTATTATGGTGGAATACTTGGGCATGCACAGGGGCTGGAAGTGATCCTGAAAGCTGCCGTCCGGCTGAAAATTATGCCCGGGATCAGGTTTATTGTAATGGGCAGTGGGCCTGTGAAAGATACTTTGTTGGCAATGAAAGAAGAGCAGCAACTCGATAATGTGATTTTTTTCGAAACAGTTACTAAAAGTGACATGCCTTCCGTTGTTGCCTCCATGGATGTGTCCGTGATCCCGCTGAAGAAGCTGGATTTGTTCAAAGGGGCCATTCCGTCCAAGATATTTGAAAGTCTGGCAATGAAAAAACCCATTCTTCTTGGGGTGGAAGGAGAGGCCAGTGACCTGTTTATTGAAGAAGGAAGCTGTGGACTCCATTTTGAGCCGGAAAATGATGAGGATCTTGCCGAAAAGGTGTTACTTTTATATCATGATCAAAAATTGACGGCGGCGCTGGGTACTAATGCCAGAAAATATGTGGAATTAAAGTTTGACAGGAAAAAGATTGCGGCTGAATTTTATGAAGAACTAATGAAGATCAGTGACACTGGCTCTAATTAAATTGTTAAACTGTTAAATTGTTAATCAGCGAAAAACATATTGCCCGCTTATACCAGACTGAATTTATTGCATTTGCATTTCTCCTGCCTATATACAGGAAAGTGATTCCCTATGTAATTGCCGTCATGGTGCTCACATGGTTGCTGGAAATGGACTTTGTCAATAAGGCCAAAAGACTGGCAAAATCACGGCACAGGCAGAACACTTTGCTTTTCGCAGGAATATATATTTTATACTTACTTGGTTTAATGTATACCGTAAATTATAATTACGGCCTATTTGACCTGGAGGTTAAGATGTCACTTATTATTTTTCCTGTGATCATGGCGACTGTGAGGGATGAGGTGCTTTCTTTGGCTGTGGCGAGACAGGTGCTCTGGGCCTTTATATTTGGAGTATTTGCTTCAATGTTATTGTGTTATGCTATCGCATTGGCTGATTATCTTGAAAGCGGTTCGATGATGGCATTCTATTACAGCAGGCTTTCCATACTGATCCATCCTTCATACCTTGCCATGTTCGTTAGTTTAGCCATTGCCATACTCTTATATTTCCTGTATAAAGGCTTATTAACTACAAGGCTTAGAAAATTACTTGCTGTTTTGCTCGTATTTATGTTCGAGTTTTTTGTGATCATGCTGAGTTCCAAAGCCGGGATCCTCGGCCTTGCCATCACGCTTGCTATTTTCACTTCATATGTCATTTTTGAGGAAAGGAGAATTGCAAGGGGCCTGGTCTCTGGTGGCTTGCTTGCTGTTTCCTTTGTTTTCCTGTTAATGTTATTCCCTGCCTCCGCCGAACGCTTTGCCCAAAGCCGGGAAGTTATTGAACGTGCAGATGTCACTTCCAAAGAGATTGCCAGCAGCACCGGCGAAAGGATTATGATCTGGTGGTATACTTTTGAGATCACAAACGAGAATTTTTTGTTTGGTGTGGGAACGGGTGATGTGAAAGATCATTTATTGGATAAATACTATGAAAAGGAAATGAATAATGCTTTCCGCCTGGAATTAAATGCGCACAATCAATACCTTCAAATTCTAATTGCGATGGGGATCATCGGGATGATCGTGCTGATGCTGAACCTGGTCCTGCCGACATTGTACAGCATTGAGCAGAAACATTTTCTGTATTTTATCTTCCTAATCCTGATCGGCTTTAATTTCCTGTTCGAATCTATGCTTGAAACACAGGCCGGGGTGGTCTTTTATGCATTCTTCAATGCATACTTTTTTGCCATAAAAAAAGATCCCGCCTCTTTAGAAACGGGATCCTAAAGTCAATTTCTGACTTCTGATTTCTGGTATCTGAATTCCTATACGTATCCCTGTGCCATCATGGCATCAGCAATTTTTACGAAACCACCAATGTTGGCTCCTGTTACATAGTCAATATAGTCACCATCTTTCGGGCCATATTTTACACAGGTTGCATGAATGTCTTTCATGATCTGCTGCAGTCTGGCGTCAACTTCTTCCCTTGTCCAGGAAAGGCGCAGTGAGTTCTGGCTCATTTCAAGTCCTGAAACGGAAACACCACCTGCATTGGCAGCTTTACCCGGGCCGTACATGATCCTGGCATTCTGATAAACTTCAACTGCTTCTGGTGTGGAAGGCATGTTGGCACCTTCTGAAACCAGGAAACAACCATTGGCGATCAGTGTTTTAGCATCTTCTTCATCAATCTCATTCTGTGTTGCACTCGGAAGGGCAACATCACATTTAATGCCCCATGGGCGTTTTCCTTCATAATACTCACAGCCATACTTTTCAGCATACTCCTTGATACGTCCTCTCTTCACATTCTTTAATTCCATGATGTAAGCAAGTTTTTCTGAATCTATGCCATCAGGATCGTAGATGAAGCCGGCTGAATCAGAAAGTGTAACGACTTTTCCACCCAGTTCAGTAGCTTTTTCAGTAGCATATTGTGCAACATTTCCTGAACCTGACACACAACAAATTTTTCCTTTCATGCTGTCGCCACGGGTTTTAAGCATTTCCTGGGCAAAATAAACCTGTCCGTAACCGGTGGCTTCCGGACGAATAAGGCTGCCACCCCATTCACGGCCTTTACCTGTGAGAACACCTGTAAATTCATTTTTAAGTCTTTTGTACTGGCCAAAAAGGAAACCGATTTCCCTGCCGCCCACGCCGATGTCTCCGGCAGGTACGTCAGTGTTGGGTCCGATATGGCGAAACAATTCTGTCATGAAACTCTGGCAGAATGCCATCACCTCATTGTCTGACTTTCCTTTGGGATCGAAATCAGAACCACCTTTTCCTCCGCCCATAGGCAGTGTGGTCAGGCTGTTTTTGAATACCTGCTCGTAAGCAAGAAACTTCAACACACCAAGATTAACGGTAGGGTGGAAGCGGAGTCCGCCTTTGTAAGGGCCGATCGCAGAATTCATTTCAATTCTGTATCCTTTGTTGATCTGGATTTCGCCTTTGTCATCTTTCCAGGGAATTCTGAATAAAATAACTCTTTCTGGTTCTCCTATTCTCTCAAGGATTTTAGCAACCTTATATTTCGGGTTTTCTTCGACATAAGGGATGATGGTTGTAACCACTTCCTCTACTGCCTGGTGAAATTCAACTTCACCCGGATTCTTGGCTATTACATTGGCCATGAATTCCTTAATTACAGAATCATATGCGTTGTTTGTCATAACAAAATATGTGTTTTGGTTCTTGAATAATTGATTTTGCGAAAATGTTGCACAATATTAATGAAAAAATATGTAGAAATGCAAGATTCTCGTGTTATTTTAATTCTAAATAACATTCACTCATAGTAAAGGCAGAAAACGCAATAATTAGTACCTTTACAAGGTGTATCCATAATAATAATTTGCTAAATGGAAAAACGAGATAGGCCGAACAAAGATTTGAAGCGATTGCAGGCGGAAGCCGGGGAGAGATTAAAAGAACTTGCTGCGATCAACCAGACCACACAGTTATTGAGTGAAGGCAAGACCGTTGAAGAAACCCTGGCCCGCATCGTTGATATTCTGCCACCGGCATGGCAATACCCGGAATATACAGTTGCACGCATAGTTTTTGGTAAACTCATATTTACCAGTGCGAATTTCATGCCTACAAACTGGAAGCAGCAACAGGCTTTTGAAACCATCGATGGCATTAAAGGCTCTATTGAAATATTCTACATACGGGAGTTCCCCGACCTGGATGAAGGCCCTTTCATGGCGGAAGAAAGACAGCTGATCAACAACCTTAGCGGCCTCATCACGGGATATCTTAACAGTCTGAAGGGGCGTACACTCTTAAAAGAAGAAAAAGACATTCCCGGAAAGAAAAGTCCGGATATCTTGCCAGACAAACCTCAGGTCTATAGTCGTCAGCTGCTTCAAAAGTTTCTTAATAAAAATAACTACGACCGTGATATCTACCACGACCTTATGCCATTTAAGGTCAAAGAGATCCTCCTGGTTGCCAACCTATATGATGCATACAGCATTGAAAAGGAAGGCCGGTTTTCGGAGCACGTCCTGGGTGAATATCATCAGCTGAGCCTGACTTCAATTCCAAGGATCACCGGTGTTTCAAATGAACAGGAGGCGATGGAGCAATTGCGTTCCAAACATTTTGACCTCGTGATACTGATGATGGGTGCTGACAAGAAATCTCCCATTGGATTGAGCTGCCGGATCAAGAAGGAATATTCATATATCCCTGTATTCCTTTTGCTGAATAATAACAGTGACATAGAGTACATATCACGGCGAAAAGCTTCCACCAAACATATTGACAAAGTATTTGTCTGGAACGGAGAATCAAAGGTATTCTTTGCCATGATCAAGCATGTGGAGGACAGCATCAATGTTGAGAATGATACCAATATTGGCATGGTACGGGTGATATTGCTGGTGGAAGATTCCCCTAAGTATTATTCCAGGTATCTCCCCATGCTGTACAATATCGTGCTGGAGCAAACCAGACATATCATTGATGACGTCAGCACCGATGAATTATACAAGGTTCTCAAACTCAGGGCAAGGCCAAAAATATTGCTGGCTTCCAATTACGAGGAAGCTGTTGATATCATTGATAAATACAAAGACTATCTCCTGTGTCTTATCACGGATGTGAAGTTCGAAAGGAATGGAAAAGAAGAACCCCAGGCAGGCCTGGATCTGGTGAAATATTTAAGGGAAAATACCAGGCATCTGCCCATCATCATACAGTCATCTGAGGAAGCCAATGCAGATAAAGCGTATAAACTGAAATCTACTTTTATCAATAAGAATTCTGAAAGTCTTTCACAGGATTTTAAGAGTTTTATTACACATTATCTCGGCTTTGGTAATTTTATTTACCGCAACGATAAAGGACAGGTTATTGCTGTGGCAAAATCGCTTAAAGAATTTGAGAGGTTGCTTAAAACCATTCCGGATGAATCGCTTATCCATCATGCAAGAAAAGATCAGTTCTCCTTATGGTTGATGGCCAGGGGAGAGATACAGGCAGCCAAGATCCTTAGCCCGCATAAAGTCACTGATTTCGGAAGTCCACAGAAGATCAGGGAATATCTGCTTGAGATTATCTCCAAGTTCAGGAATGAGCAGGAGAGGGGCAAAATCGTTCCCTTTGAAAAATCGGCCATCACCGACGATTCCAATATTGTTGCACTGATGGAGGGTTCCCTTGGAGGAAAAGGCCGGGGAATCGCCTTCATCAATACCTTGATCTATAATTATGATTTCAGTCAGCAACTCCCCGGCATTCATATAAAAGCTCCGAAAACAGTTTTAATAGGCACCGAAGAGTTTGAATATTTCATGGAACGAAATGGCCTGACAGAATTGATCTTAAATGAAAAAGATTATTCAAAGATCAAAAAGGCATTTCTCAAGTCCCGCCTTACAGAAACCATGATCAAAAGATTAAAGATGGTGCTCGTCGATTTCAAAAAACCGATCGCCATAAGGTCATCCGGACTGTTTGAGGATTCGCTGATGCAGCCATTTGCCGGAATATTTGAAACTTTTCTTTTGCCAAACAGCCACCCCGATCCCAAAGTGCGCCTGCAGCAGGCCATGGATGCCATAAAAATGGTATATGCCAGTGTGTATTCAGAAATGGCCCGCGGCTATGTGGAAGCCGTCCATTATAAGATCGAAGAGGAAAAGATGGCTGTGGTCATTCAGGAAGTTGTAGGAAATCAGTATGATCATTACTTTTACCCGCATATCAGTGGTGCAGCCCAGTCATTTAATTATTACCCGGTATCGCACATGAAACCTGAAGAGGGATTTGTTGTAGCCGCTGTCGGACTGGGAAAATACGTTGTGGAGGGTGAAAAAGCATTCCGTTTTTCTCCAAAGTATCCTGAAATAGAGATCAACAGCCCCAAAGACCAGTATAAAAACTCACAGCTGCAATTTTTTGCTGTCGACCTGGAGAAAAAAGAACCGAATCTCCTGGAAGGCGATATCGCAGGACTGGCCCGGCTGGATATAGATGAAGCGGAAAAACAGGGAACCCTCAAACATTGCGCTTCTGTTTATAATCCCGATAATGACCAGATTCTGCCGGGGCTGACCCATCCCGGCCCACGCATTGTGAATTTTGCCAATATCCTTAAATATAAGTATATTCCACTTGCGCAAACGATCGAAGTTGTCCTTGATGTCGTGAAAGAAGCACTGGGATCTCCTGTGGAAATTGAATTTGCTGTCGACCTGAACAAAGATAAAAACGGACTGGCATCTTTTTACCTCTTACAGATCAAACCACTGCTCGGGAGTGCATCCGACTATAATGTCAATCTGGATAAGATCAAAAAGGAAAGTATTCTGATGTATTCCGAAAAAGGGATGGGCAATGGTATCATTGAGGATATCGAAGATGTGATTTATGTTGATCAGTCGACTTTCGATAAAGCGGATACTGTCGAAATTGCGGAGGAAGTGAACAAACTGAATACCTTGATGGTTGCTGATAAGCGGAAATATATTCTGATTGGGCCGGGCCGTTGGGGAACACGTGACCGCTGGATCGGGATACCTGTCAACTGGCCTCAGATCTCAAATGCAGGCATCATCATTGAAACAAGTCTTGAAGATTTTCCATTGGATGCTTCTTCAGGATCACACTTTTTTCACAATGTCACCTCCATGAACGTCGGATATTTCTCTGTTCAGCCTGAGTTCGCGAACAGCTACATCAGGTATGATATTCTTGCCGGGCAGAAACTGATCAGTGAAATGAAATACGTGAAGCATATTCGTTTCAAAAAGCCATTGAAAGTCAGGATGGATGGAAAAAAACGGATTTCAGTGATCACCCTTGAATGAATCAGTGACAATGGCTGAAAGGGAAGGATATACAGATGCTGGATGCTGGATACGGGATACTGGATGCTGGATACTGGACAGCTCGCGGAGGGGAGATTCATCAGAAGGCTTATTTAAATTTACTCTAAATTGCTTTATTGTATAATTGATAATTGTTTGGATTTCAAAACCTAAGAAAAATGCATCTGATGAAGGGCAGCTTAAGGTGCTGAGACTCCGCGGAACTTAATAGGCTCCTACACTTAATTTTTATATAATTGTGTGTGAATAGCGGGACAGAAAAAAAATAATTTAATGTTATTGCCCGCTCATAAAGTTGAGAAATAGTAATTTGATAAACTAAAGGAAAAAAAGATGTATGAACTGATCTCTCTCAAGCTGAAATGCCCTGTTTGCGGGGAGTCGCTGATGGATGACAGCCACCTTGTCGACAATGAAACCAGTATTATGCTGAATGTGGAAATGGCTGGAAAGAAAGGCGAGATCCGGCTGAGCTCAATATATGGCAGCTATAACTATGTTACGGATGTAGAGATGCCTAAGGGAGAAGTTGCTAAATTCAGTTGCCCTCACTGTAAAACACAAATTACCTCGGACTCAGAATGCCTTTCCTGTGGTGCCAACATGGTACCCTTTTACCTTGACATGGGAGGGAAGGTCACGATTTGCTCAAGAAGTGGCTGTAAAAATCATATCGTCGAGTTTGAAGACCTCTCGATTGCATTGAAAAAACTCTACCAGGAATACGGGCTGGCCGGCAAGGATGACTTCAAGCCTGAGCGTAAAATCACTCCGGTTGAGCAAGCGGTTGATGAAAATAAGGAAATCATCGAATCAGGAACATTTCTGAATGCCTATTGCCCGCATTGCGATAAGAGCCTCCTGGAAGATGGCATGCTCAAACTGAAAATCCACAATGGTGAAGAAGGCTTCCTGATGCTCAGCCCATATCTGAACGTATTTACCTCCAAGTCGACTATTTTTCTTGCCGAAGAAAAAACTGTTAAGGATATACGTTGCTGCCATTGTAACCAAAGCCTGATCTCTGCAGATAAAACATGTGAAAAATGCGACTCTTCAGTGGCAAAGATCGCTATTGGAGCCAGAACAAAACTGATCGATTTCTATATCTGTACAAAGAAAGGTTGCCGCTGGCATGGCCTCAGTTCGGATGACTTGATTGATATCCGCCTGCAGGACAGCCTTGAGTGGTAAGTTCTACCATTCACCACTTGTAAGATATTCATGAATTCCTTTTGCTGCGGTTTTACCAGCACCCATTGCTAATATTACAGTTGCTGCGCCGGTTGCAACATCACCCCCGGCAAAAACACCTCTTTTTGTAGTTTTACCTGTTTGCAGATCGGTAACAATGGTTTCTTTTCTTGTGATTTCCAGGTCTGGTGTAGTAGCCGGAATTAATGGATTGGGGCTGTTACCGATAGCAATAATTACAATATCTACAGGTATTTTAATATTTGAGCCATCAATAGGAACAGGCCTTCTTCTGCCCGAATCATCCGGTTCGCCAAGTTCCATCCTGATACATTCAGCTTCTTTTACCCATCCGTTTTCGCCATGAAAAGCAATCGGGTTGGTTAATAGCTGAAAATTAACACCTTCTTCTTCGGCATGGTGAATTTCCTCATTCCTGGCAGGCATCTGCTCTTTTGCACGGCGATAAATCAATATGGATTCTTCCGCACCAAGACGTAGGGCAGTCCTCGCACAATCCATGGCTACATTGCCTCCGCCAACTGTGGCAACTCTTTTCCCTTTTGCAATGGGGGTTTTGTATTTCGGGAATAAATAAGCTTTCATCAAATTTGCCCTGGTAAGGTATTCATTGGCAGAATAAAGTCTGTTTAGGTTCTCACCCGGAATTCCCATAAACCAGGGTAAACCGGCACCTGTGCCAAGAAAAATTGCATCGTATTCCTCCAGTAATTCATCAAGGCTTTTGATCATGCCGATCACTGTATCCGTATGTAATCTAACCCCCATTTTAGAAAGAAAGTCGATCTCTTTGAATACAATTGCTTTGGGAAGTCTGAATTCGGGTATTCCATACACCAGCACACCACCCGGCTCATGCAGGGCCTCAAAAATTTCAACCGTGTGCCCAAATCTAACCAGGTCTGCTGCTGCAGTGATACCAGCAGGACCGGCACCAACAACAGCCACTTTCTTTCCTGTGGATTTTGGCAGTACCGGTATTTCTATTTCAATATTTTCTCTTTCCCAATCTGCCAGGAAACGTTCTAACCTGCCAATAGCAACAGGCTCATATTTCTTCCCCAGGATGCATTCTCTTTCACACTGTTCTTCCTGAGGGCAAACCCGCCCACAGATAGCCGGTAAGATATTTTTCTCCTTTAACCTGACAATCCCCTCTTTGAATTTTTTTTCAGCTATAAAACCTATAAAACCTGGAATATCTATTTCTACCGGACAACCATCGACACATAATGGCTTTTTGCACTGAAGACAACGATGTGCTTCTGCTATGGCTTCTTCAGGGGAATAACCATAAGGAACCTCATTGAAGTTTTTAATCCGTTCTTCCGGTGGTTGCTCACGCATGGGATTTTTATTTGGAATAATCTTACCCATATCACAACCTTTCTTTTGATATTATTTCTTCTTCAATGTATGCTTTCCTTCGGTCAAGAACGATATCCCAGTTTATCTTGTGACCATCGAAATGAGGGCCGTCAACACAGGCAAATTTTGTTTCTCCACCTACCTCAAGCCTGCAGGCACCACACATACCGGTTCCATCTATCATAACAGGATTCATGCTAACAATGGTATTAATACCATAAGGCTTGGTAGTATGGGCTATCTTGTACATCATATAAGTACAGCCAACTGCAAAAACCATATCATAATATTCTCCCGATTCCAGGTTCTCTTTTAGCAGGTCATGTGAATGACCTTTTGAGCCGAGAGATCCGTCAGTTGTACTGTAACGAACTTCATCAGCCACAGATTCAAGTTTTTCATTCCAGTATAGAAGAAACCGGCTTCTGGCCTCCGAATAGCAAACAACCTTGTTACCACATTCTTTCAAAGCTTTAGCCAAAGGATATATCGCACCGATTCCATAACAACCTCCAACTAAACCGACAGTTCCGTATTTTTTTATTTCAAAAGATCTTCCAAGCGGGCCGGTGAATGAAAAAATCTCATCACCGGTATTTAATGCAGCCAGGCTTTGGGTTCCTGCACCAATCTCAAGAAAAAGGATGCTGATTGTTCCTTGTTCATTATCCCAATCAGCAATGGTAATAGGGATGCGTTCAGCATATTTGTCCGGAATAACAATAACAAATTGACCCGCCCTGGCCTTCTTTGCAATATCCGGTGCCGCAACAATAAACTCATGGATATTTGGGACAATATGCTCTTTATGTAAAATCTTAACCATGTTTCCCTCCTTTTTTATCGATAAGCTGTTTCATGTCAGGGATTAGTTTTGACATGGAATTCCCCTGATAGAGAAAATAATCTGGTTCGGGAATCATTTCTATTTTACGCTTCTTCAATGGAATTTTAATATCAGGCATGGATAACACAAATTTTGATGTTTTCCTGCTGGTTTTATCAATTGACAAATCGAGCTTAGCCGTAATTTCCTCATATATTTCATTCGTTTTTCTATACTGAAAGCTTTTATTTTTGAGTTTTCGACTTATATTAGAAAGTATTTGCCATGTTGGCTTTATGAATTCAGGTGCATGAACAGCCGGATTTATCTGTTTTAAATTTCTTTCAATATTAATAATATGACCATTTGATTCAGTAAAACAATATGCAGGTAATAAGATATCAGCATATTTGGATGTTTCGGTTATGAACATATTCTGCTGAACAAAAAATTCAAGTTCATTCAATTTTTCATGATCCGGCAGATCACCTTTGAGGAATAATGATTTAAAATTATTCCCCGGAAGATTACTTATCATTTCATCAGTTGATAATCCTGATACAGGTGAAATATCTATACCCCAAGCCTCTGACCATTTTTTTTCCCCATTTCTGACTTCCAGAAATCCGGGTAAATATTCCGGGTGCATACCGGTGTAAGTGGCTCCAAAACGATTTCCGTCGTCAACCAAAAACATCATCCCGCAATCAGCGAATTTATTTAAGGCAAAATGGATATTTGAAAGTAAATTAAAATTATCATTACTTGATGACGATTTAAACAAGGTATCACCTGCAATTATCAGTATTTTTTTTGCTGGTGCAAGCGATTCGATGATTTTCCTGATCTGTGCCTGTTTGATGCCTGTTGCCGTGGATGCATGTTTTTTATCAATAAGCTTTAAAGCATCGGATATGTCTTTAGGGAATTTAATGTTTTGCGCGGTCTTGAGGTCTTTTAGTATCTGAAGAAGAAAAATATTTTCTGAGCCCGGATGATATATTATCCGTTCATTCGAAAACTGGTATGTTCTGTTTAAATGGGAATGAGCCGTAATAATTTTAGCATCATGATGATATGCTTTCCTGACCCTGTTTTCTATTATGGGATGTGATACCGAAGCGTTTGATCCAATTATAAAAATAGCGTCAAATCCAATAATTTCATCAATTCCGACAGGCTGAAACCCATGTACTTTTTTAAACAGAGATCGGTCATTGTAAGTGGGGGAAAGGTCTATATTGTTAGATCCCATAACTACTCTGCAAAATTTTTGCAATGCATAGGAGTTTTCAATCGTATCGTGGGCAGAACCGATTATTCCAAAATCATTTCCACTGAATTCTTTAAAATGTTTTGTTATAATATCGATGGCCTGATCCCAGGTTATTTCAAGCCAGGCGCCATTTTTATTGATAAGGGGTTTTATGATTCGTTCCGGGTGATGTGTAATATCTGCCGGTATAAATTTCCCGCGGATGCATAATTGATCCGGTTCGGTCCTTTTTCCCGGCCTGGGACCGATGTTAACAATCCGGTTGCCTTTTGTGTTGATGTTCATCCTGCAACCTACAGAACAAAGTATACATGTAGATGTTGTTGAATCGGTCGGGACACCTACCCAACTGCCCATTTTTTCAGAAAGGGAACCAGTAGGGCATACATCTACACATGCACCACAATATTCACAACCTGCTTCTATTTGGGATTCACCAAAAGCAGTGCCAACCAGGGTAGAATTACCACGCTGCACAAAAGCCAGAACCCCGCTATATCTTTCTTCATTACATATTCTAACACATCTGCCGCAAAGGATACATAAATTATAATCCAAATCGTAAAAGGGATTATTCTTGATGGCTTGAACATTTCGATAGGTTATGGGGAACCTGATATCTTTTAGGTCAAGATATTCAACCAGGTCCTGTAGCTCACAACCTCCATTGCTTGTGCAGAAGTTACAACCGGTAGTAACAGTAACCTTTCTTGTGGTATACATGAAATCCTGACATTCCTTTTTATCGTTGCATATCAGGCATGAATATGGATGTTCCGAAAGAATGAGCTCAAGAATTTCACGTCTGATGGATTGCAACTCAGGAGATTTAGTGCTTATTTCCATCTCATTGGTGACCGGAGTTGTACATGCGGTTGGATAACCTATCATGTTTTTTATCTCCACAATACATAAACGGCACCCACCATAGCTTTTCAAACCTTTAAGATAACAAAGGGTGGGAATATATATCCCTGCGGACGTAGCCGCATCCAGTACCGTTGAACCTTCAGGAACCTGAATTTGTTTCCCGTCGATTTCAACTGAAATATATATACCCTTATCTGATTTCATGTTATTTATTATGACAGTTTAATCATAGATTATTAAGATACTATTATAATTGCATCGCCGGCGATAGCATCAAACCTGCAAATTTCATAACAGGCCCTGCATTTAATACACTTTTCAGGATCAAGGTTATGTGGTTCGCTTCTGGGGCCTGTAATAGCACCGGTCGGACAAACTTCCACACAGCGCTGACAACCTGTACATTTCTCCTTTATCACCCTGTATTCCACCAGGTCGCGACAAACTGCCGCAACACAACGTTTGTCTTCAATATGTTCTTGATATTCACGGTAAAAATATTTAAGTGTTGTGAGAACCGGGTTGGGAGCAGTTTGTCCTAAGCCGCAAAGAGATCCGTTTTTTACGGTTTTTGCAATATTTTCAAGTGTTGCAAGGTCATCGATGCTTCCAGTGCCTTTTGTGAATTTCTCAAGTATCTCTACCATCCTTTTGGTTCCGATACGGCATGGCGTGCATTTGCCACAACTTTCTTTACTGGTAAAATTTAAAAAATACTTGGCCACATCCACCATGCATGAATTTTCGTCCATAACGATCAATCCACCTGAACCCATAATCGATCCGGCCTCAGAGAGTGATTCATAATCGATAGGCAGATCAATATGTTCTTCGGTCAGGCAACCACCTGAAGGCCCTCCGGTTTGAACAGCCTTAAAAGGTTTTATTGTCCCCCCTCCAATATCATAAATTATTTCACGCAATGTAATACCGAGAGGAACTTCAATTAATCCTGTACGCCTTACCTTTCCGACAAGGGCAAATGTTTTAGTTCCTTTGCTGTTTGCGGTTCCATACTGATTGTACCAGTCACCACCATTTCTCAGAATATTTGGGATTGTTCCCAGGGTTTCAACATTATTGATTGTTGTTGGATTACCATTCAATCCTGATAAAGTCGGATATGGTGGCCTGCTTCTGGGCATGCCCCTTTCTCCTTCAATAGAGGCGATCAATGCAGTTTCTTCACCACAAACAAAAGCACCTGCCCCTTCTTTAAGTTTTATTTCAAGATTGAATCCGCTATCAAGAATATTCCTGCCAAGTAATCCGGCCTGTTTCATCTGGGCAATAGCAATGTTAAGTCGTTCAATCGCCAGGGGATACTCGGCCCTGATATAAATGTATGCCTGGTTTGCACCTAAAGCATAAGCTGCAATGATCATGCCCTCAAGCAATGCAAAAGGATCTCCTTCTATAAGGGATCTGTTCATGAAAGCTCCCGGATCACCTTCATCAGCATTGCATATCAGATATTTTATCTTTCCTTTAGCTTCCCGGCAGAATTGCCATTTTTTGTATGTTGGGAATCCGGCACCACCTCTTCCTCTTAAGCCGGATATCCTTATTTCTTCAATTACTTCTTCCGGTCCTTTTTCAAAGGCATTGATCAGCCCTGAAAAACCATCCCTTGCAATGTAATGCATGATGTTTTCAGGATCAACAATGCCACAATTCCGTAGTACAATACGTTTCTGGTATTTCAGCATAGGAAGTTCCCAGAATGATTTTGTGCCATTAATTGTTTCGATTCCATCACCCAGGTGCGCCAAAGGTTTGAGTTTGGATTCATCACTGAAGGCAAACTCTTTGATGATCTTTTTAGCCCTGTCAGCATCAACATTATTAAAAGTAAAACGCGATGATCCGGGTTTTTGGACATCGAGCAAAGGTTCAAAATAACACGGTCCGATACACCCCACTTTTATGGTTTGGAACTTATATTTTGAATTATCCTTGATTTTCTGAATGCTTTTCCAGACATCACCTGCTCCTGATGCCAATCCGCAAGTTCCCATGCCAACATACACTACCGGATCGGAACTATGCTGAAGCATTTCCCATTGTTCTTGTGCGGTTTTTTGCAGCTGTTCAAAATCATTCATAATTACTCAAAATCTGACGTAGTTTAATAACCGACAATCTGCTGTGTATATCGTTATCAACCATCATTACCGGTGCAATGGCACAACATCCCAAACATGCAACCCTTTCAAGATCAAATCTGCCGTCTTCCGTAGTACTACCGGGTGTTATCCCAATTTCCATCTGTAATGCACTCAGTATAAAATCCCCACCCTGAACATGACAGGCTGTTCCCAGGCAGATCTTTATCGAATGTCTGCCGGGTGGATTAAACTTGAATTGAGAGTAAAAAGTGGCAACACCATAAATTGTGCTACAGGATATATTCAAATATTCGGAAATTTCTCTAATGGTGTTAGATGGAATATATCCTTCCTGATGCTGAACATGTTGAAGAATAGGAATCAGGTCTCCTTTACTGCATTCAGGAAAGTGTTTACCAAGCGTATTTAACAAACTGCTCATTGTATATTCGAATTTGAGTTTTATCCAAATTACTTTTATTACAATAAATCCACAATTTGATTTCTGTCAGCTATAACATATTTTAATCAATAAATATAAGAATAATTTATAATGTGAAGAAATTATTTAAATTAACTGATATCTTTAATGAGCCATAAAATCTATTTATAATAATTATAAATACAGGGCAATTTATTTTTATACAGCATACTATTTTTTTTTTTAATATAATTGCAAACATTAACTTAACTGAGGCTGTGCACATGATTCCACTTAATTGCCTCATAAATATAGTAAATTATGGACGATATTCTAAATGATTTTATTTTTTTACGGGTAAAATGCCCGATCTGTGATCATTCCCTTATGGATCAGGAAAACTATGTTGATGGTAAACCGGGAATTAAATTGTTTGTTGAATCTGCAGAGAATAAAGGAATTATCGTATTGAGTGCTATTTATGAAAGTTATAATTACAGGTGTGATATTCCGATCGAAAGTGGTGATATAGTTACTTTCTCCTGTCCGCATTGCGGGAAAGTAATTACAAGTAAAACCGAATGCGAATATTGTGAAGCAGCTATGGTACCTCTTGAACTGGATATTGGAGGAAAGGCAAGCATTTGCTCAAGAAGTGGTTGTAAAGGGCATTTCCTGGAATTTGAAGATGTCTTGCTTGCTTTTAATAAGCTTTACCAGCTTGGTGATTATAAAGGTTCAATTCCGGAAGGATTAAAAGAAAACGGAGAATCAACAGAAATTATTAAAACAGGGACTTTCCTTAATCCCTATTGTCCGAAATGCAATAAGTCTCTTATAAAAGATGGATTGATCACACTGAAAATCATTAACGACAGGAATGAGGAAGGTCTTGTGTTTCTAAGCCCATTCCTGAATGTGTTCACTTCCAGGTCAACAGTATTTTTAAAGGAGGATCAAACAGTTAAGGATATTATCTGCACCCATTGCAATACAAGTATAATCGATTTAGACAGGAATTGTGAACAATGCGGATCACCTGTCGCTAAAATAAAAGTGAGTGCCCGCACCAAATTCATCGACTTTTATATATGTTCAAAAAAAGGATGCAGGTGGCATGGGCTGAGTAATGAAGATCTTCATGAAATTGATCTTGAAGACAGTATGGAATGGTAAATAATGATATTGAGGAAAGATAAAAAAAGTAGATATGTTTCAGATAAAGAAAAAAGAAACAATGGCAAAGGGGACGATCGTTAGATTTGATATTGATGCCCCTAAAATTGCAAAAAAGTTAAAACCGGGACAATTTGTCATTATCAGGGTAAATGAGACAGGAGAAAGAATTCCTCTAACAGTTGCCGATAAGGATGCATTTGCAGGGATCATAACTATTATCTTTCAGGTTGTCGGGAAAACAACTGCATTGATGAGATCGCTCAATGAGGGCGATTTTTTATTGGATGTTGTCGGGCCATTAGGTAAACCAGCAGAAGTTGATAATATTGGTACTGTTTTAATGGTTGGCGGAGGTACGGGTGTGGCAATTCTTCATCATGTGGCAAAAGCATTTCATGAAGCAGGAAATTATGTTATCGGTATTATGGGTGCCAAGGAAAAAGATATGCTCATCCTTGAAAATGAAATGATAGCCATATGCGATGACCTTGTTGTTACAACTGATGACGGGAGTTATGGGGAAAGAGGATTTGTTACCCAGCCACTTGAGAAATACCTGAATGAACGTCATGATATAAAATTGGTTTATACCATTGGTCCGATTATTATGATGAAGAATGTTGTGAAGCTGACAAAAAAGTTTAATGTTCCGACTTTAGTTAGCTTAAATCCTATTATGATAGATGGAACAGGTATGTGTGGAGGCTGCAGGGTAAAGGTGAATAACGAAACCAAGTTCTGTTGTGTTGACGGTCCCGACTTTGATGGTTACCAGGTTGACTTTGATGAATTGCTTAAAAGGAATTCGATGTATTTACAGGATGAGAAAGATTCATTGTTGTTTTCAATCAAGTAAAACGAAGAAATATGTTAGAACAGGATATAAGATATTTAAAGTATAAAACCTATTTAAGTTTTTACTGCCCGCATTGTAGCAACACCTTCAATGTGGAAAGGGCACATGAAAAGTCATTGATATTCAATGCAAAATGGAAAAATGAAGACCTGGTGTTGAAGCTCAGTCCTTTTCTCGATGTTTTTGATATTAAAACATCTATTGAAATGCCACAGGATGAGGTTCTGGATGATCTGTTCTGCCCGCATTGTAAGCAAAGTATTATTGATCCTCATGTTCATTGCGATGAATGTGGTTCCAAGGTCGGTAAAGCAATAGTATCAGCATATGCCAAGCTCATTCCGTTTTATTTTTGTTTGAAAAATGGATGTGAATGGCACGGCATTACAAAAGAGGACGAAAAGAAAATCAAGTTAAAAATTCCTCGTCAGCTTATGCCTGAGCAGGATCAGAAATTAAGGGTTAATAATTTTCAGGAAGTACCCTATGGTTATACTACCGAACTGGCAATGCTTGAAGCCGGCAGATGCCTTCAGTGTAAAAAACCGAAGTGTGTTGAAGGATGCCCTGTAAATATTGACATACCCGGATTTATTGAATTAATAACCCAGGAGAAATTTACTGAGGCAGTACACAAAATTAAGGAAACCAACGTTTTTCCGGCAATTTGCGGACGTGTCTGCCCCCAGGAATCCCAGTGTGAAGTATTATGTATTCTTGGTAGAAAAGATGAACCCGTAGCCATAGGTCGATTGGAACGTTTTGTTGCAGACTATGAAAGGAAAATGGATCTGGTTGAAATACCTGAAATTAAAAAAAATACAGGTAAGAAGATAGCTGTTATCGGTTCAGGCCCTGGTGGTTTAACAGTTGCTGCCGATATGCGTATGCTTGGCTATGAGGTTACCATTTTTGAAGCCCTGCATGAATCAGGTGGAGTATTAACGTATGGTATTCCTGAATTCAGGCTTCCCAAATCAATTGTGCAATCTGAAATTGATTATTTAATAAAACTGGGTGTCAGGATAGAACTGAATCATATCATTGGGAATATCCTTACGGTTGATGAACTACTTGAACATTTTGACGCAGTTTATATTGGTGTAGGTGCAGGATTGCCCTGGTTTATGAGCCTTGAAGGTGAAAGCCTGGGGAATGTATTCTCGGCCAATGAATATCTCACCCGTATGAACCTGATGAAAGCCTATAAATTTCCCGAGTATGACACACCTATGCCACATGGCAATCATATTGCCGTGATCGGTGGCGGAAATGTGGCCATGGATTGTGCCAGAACGGCAAAGCGTACCGGTGCATCAGAAGTGACTATCGTATACCGAAGATCACGCCATGAATTACCGGCCAGGACCGAAGAAGTGCACCATGCAGAAGAAGAAGGTATAAATTTTAAGCTTCTTACATCTCCTACCCGGTATATCGGCACAGACTCAAGTATAATCAAGTCCATAGAATGTATTAGAATGGAACTTGGCGAACCAGATGCTTCAGGAAGAAGAAGACCGATACCTATTGAGGGTTCCAACTTTATCATGGATTGCGATATGGCAATTGTTGCCATAGGAAACGGTCCCAATCCGATATTGTTCCAGTCAACTCCGGATTTAAAACTTAATAAAAGGGGCTATATCGAAGTAAATCCTGATACTATGGAAACCTCCAAAGAGTTTGTATATGCCGGCGGCGATATTGTAACCGGAGCTGCTACCGTTATTCTGGCAATGGGTGCCGGAAGGATCGCTGCCACAGCTATGCATAAAAAGCTGACAGCCATACAGGAGAAGGCGAAAAAGAAGGTGGTGCCTAAGAAGAAAAGCGAATAGATCGAACGATTGAACGATATCCGATTTTTCTCATCATAATGAAATCTGCATTTTGCAATGAGTATTTCATCCTCTTTCACTTGATAAATAAGTTTGTGAAAGAATAAAATTCAAAATTTATTCGGAGGTTATTAGTTTAACCGCATGTAAGATAAGAAAATCTCAGATATAAGTAAGGTTCTCGCAAAGACCGCCTAGATACACGCAAAGATCACAAAGAACATTTCTAATCTTTGCGGGCTTAGCGCTTTTTTGCATACTTTGCGTGGAAGAATTAAAATAGGGGTGAGGCCTGGGGTGTGGGGCATGAGGCATGAGGTTTGCGAATTGCTGGCTGAGGGGTTTTCTCACTTTGTTCGAAATGACAACATCTAATTTTTAGAGAGGGAAATGGCGGGATGCGCACAGCGCGTCCCGCCATTTCCCCTTGTTTAGATAAGGATTTTGTCTTCTCGAAAGAACCCCGATGGTGATCGGGGTGATTGAGAGATCCCCTCAGCTTACTTATGCTAAGAAAAATATTTTACCGGACACCACTGATTCCGGAATCACTATTCATGGGGAATTCGTATTTTTGATGGGAAGAAACGAAGAATTAGTGTTAAATAAAATGATTCCTCGTGGCTTGCCACTGAGGATAATCAATTTAAGAAAATGAAATTAATCACCATTAAGGAATCACACCAGGCCACAGACTTGATAATACTCAAAAGCCGATTAGAAGCAGCAGGTATTGCATGTTATCTGAAAAATGAATTAACGACTCAGGTATTAAATTATATACCTTCTATGTTAGTGGAGCTTCAAGTGTCTGATACTGATTTGGTAAAAGTTCAGGAAATAATGCAAGAAGTAGAAGGTGAATTCCCTGATGAATTGTAACTATGTATAAAAATTATTGCCGGGATAGATGGACATCAGGACTATTCAGATCACTGCATCTCTCTTGTAACCTGACAGGAATGAAGCTCGTAATTTGTCACTACCCTTATAC
>JABMQZ010000107.1 GCA_013202965.1 Bacteroidota bacterium
GCGGAATGAAATTGGGTTAATACCTCGTGGGCTTGCCCCGAGGATAATCAATTTCAAAGATTTTTTTATTTATTTTGAGATTTGGATTTTTATTGAATTTTGGACCTTGGATTTTGGATTTTAGCTTTTGTTATTTTGTTTTTATTCATTAAAAATTAGTCGGTGATGATAAAATATTGTCCCTTTAATTTTTTTAAGATCGAAAAGCAATTTACATTTGGGTAATTAATTACTTAAACTAAAAAAAATGTCACGGGTACTTAATGTAAGTGAAGCCGCATCCATTGCCATTCATGGTATTATTCTGGTTGCGAAGTCAGATAAGCTGGTGAATGTAAACCATATAGCAGAACTAACATCAAGTTCAAGGCATCATGTGGCAAAAGTTTTTCAGCGACTCGCCAAAGAAAACTTTGTGAATTCCAGCCGGGGCCCAACGGGGGGATTCTCTTTAAAAAAAGCACCCGCGGAAATATCATTCCTGGATGTTTATGAATCCATAGAAGGGAAAATTGAAATAACCAAATGTCCTCTTGACAAACCCATCTGTCCATTCAATAAGTGTATCTTTAAAACCATTATAAAAGACCTTACCCTCGAATTCAGGTCTTATCTTGAAGAGCAAACCCTTGATAAGTATCTCGATCACTGATCCCACATTATAGTGTTGAGTGTTCCTCCTTCTCCACCTGCAGTGGATTCGGCGGACGCAGTTGGTGTTGAGTCGGTGTTGGCTTGCAGGTTTTGGATATTGGGAAACTTCTTCTATTTACTCCTTCTTCTATCTCCTTCTATCGCCTTCACAATCTCCTTCTTCTATCTTCCTTTACCTCACCCCAGTCCCAAAGTCACACAGTCCCATAGTCACACCGTCACACCGTCTTCATCCCCACACCCTGCACCTGCTTAAATTATTTAAAAAAATGTTTACGTTTAAAGGATTTAAAAGTATATTTGCGTAATTAAATACCACAATAGTAAATAAATGAAAAGAGAGATCATAAAAATAGATGAAGATAAGTGCAACGGCTGTGGATTATGCATTCCGGGCTGCCCTGAGGGAGCCCTGCAAATTATTGACGGAAAAGCACGACTGGTAAGCGATTTGATGTGTGATGGCTTGGGGGCCTGTATTGGGGATTGCCCTGAAGGAGCCATAGAAATTGAAGTCCGTGAAGCTGAACCATATAATGAAACTGCCGTGATGGCTGAGATTGTTAAACATGGATTTAACACTGTTGTGGCCCACCTTAAACATCTCAAGGAGCATGGAGAAATGGGTTTTTTAATGGAAGCGCTCGGATATTTGAAGGAACAAAAAGATCTTCCTTTCACTATAGAGGAAGTGCAGGAAAAAGTACATCAGAAGTCAGAGCCTGCTGCTTGCAACGGAGGCTGCCCCGGATCCGCCACAATTGTCTTTGATATCGATACGGATGCGGTAAACAGCGCGGGGGAAACTACTCCTGATGTTAGCGGGTCAGAGCTTCCGTCGGCCTTGAGACAATGGCCGGTGCAGATGCACCTGATCAACCCGAATGCTGCTTATTTTCAAAATGCTGATGTCATTTTGGTTGCTGATTGCGTGGCTTTTTCGCTTGGAAATTTTCACACCAAATACCTTAAGGGGAAAAGCCTGACAATTGCATGTCCGAAACTTGATTCCGGCACAGAAGTGTATGTACAAAAGCTCACAAGTATGATCGATGATGCAAAGATCAATACGCTACATGTGATGATGATGGAAGTACCCTGCTGTGGCGGTTTGATACAAATGGCAAAACTGGCTGCTACCAACGCATCCAGGAATATCCCGATAAAAAAAACCATTGTGGGAATTCATGGGGATATTCTTTCTGAGGATTGGGTGTAATAATTATTTGTTTCCTCAAATCAATACCTATTAGAAATTCCAGCTATAGAACCGAGAAGGGATGAGTAAGAAAAGAAATGGGCGTTTGATGAAGAAATTGCACAAATGGCCTGCTTTGGCCATTTCAGTTTTTATCATCATCTGGGCTATTTCCGGGATTATTTTAAATCACAGGCTTACCTTCTCTTCCTTGGATGTGAACCGGGGTCTGCTCCCATCAGAGCATCATTACAGGAACTGGAACAATGCGGCCATCCGCGGATCTGTCAGGATCGATAGCAACAAGGTCTTGTTTTATGGAAATGTGGGAATATGGCAGTTCAACGAGCTCGATGGCAGCTGGCAGGATGAAAGAAAAGGATTGCCTTCCGGTGCCGATCATCATAAGGTGAACAGCCTTCTGAAAACAAGCGCAGATCACCTGTATGCCGCAACACGCTTTGGATTATATATTTATAATGAGGCAGAATCGCTATGGGAGTCTGTACCAATACCGGATGACGATATGCATGTCGTTGACCTGGCGGAAATAAATGATTCGCTATGGATCATGACCCGCTCACATTTGTGGAAGATCCCGATACATGGAGCGCCTGTATTTACATTATTTCCAATCCCACCGCCCCGGGGATATGACAATAAGATAGGCTTGTTTAAAACCCTCTGGGTGATCCACAGTGGAGAGATCTATGGCCTTGCCGGAAAACTTCTCGTTGATTTTGTGGCCTCTGCTTTTGTCTTCCTGACACTATCTGGCCTGATATATTTCTTCTTTCCCTGCATGATTCGAAAAAGGAAAAAGAAATCCAGAGAAGTCATGAAGCTCGTCAGGTGGAACCGATTCTCAATCAAATGGCATAATAAGCTTGGGATATGGCTTGTGGCGATCCTGATCCTTACCGCGCTTACGGGGATGTTCCTCCGTCCACCACTTCTGATCGCCATTGCACAAAGCAGGGTAGGGAAGATCCCTTTTTCAGTTCTGGATGATGGAAATCCCTGGTATGATCAGCTTAGAAGGATCCTTTATAATAAAGGCGATAAGCGTATCCTGCTTGCCACCTCTGAAGGTATATATCATACAGATCCCGGACTTAAGAGCCCTCCTGAGTTTGCCAATCCGCAACCACCTGCTTCGGTCATGGGCTATAATGTTTTTACAAGGCATGCTGATGGCCGTATTCTTGTCGGCTCTTTCACAGGAATATATTCCTGGGATCCGCAAAGCGGGATGATCACGGATCATATCAGTGGCCAGCCCTATGTAACAACTGGCAGCCAGGGCATACCGATTGGTGCCAATATAATCTCGGGTTATCATGTTGACTCCGATGGAAATGAATATCTCTTTGACTATAATAGCGGGATAGCCGGCCTGCGTCATGATTTTCGTTTTCCGGAGATGCCCGGATCTATTAGCAGTGCAAGGATACCACTATGGAATTTTGCCCTTGAAGTGCATACTGCCAGGTTATTCAAACCACTGATCGGAGATTTCTATATTTTATTCATTCCACTCTTCGGGCTCAGTGTACTCGTTCTTCTGATCTCAGGTATTATACTTTGGATCAGGAAATATAAAAGAATCAGAAATCGGAAATCAGATACAAAAAATTAGACATAAGAAGTCAGATACAAGAAATAGTAGTGTCCGGGGAAATTTAGATTGAATTGGTGAAAAGCGCAATGGCATTCATTTTTGCGACATCTGAGTAAAAGAGGGCTTGGGGAGGCATTCCAGGTTGTAGGCCCTTCTTCCCAAAAACAGACCAAGAATTGTCATCGCGAGCGGAGTCGAGCGACACATATAC
>JABMQZ010000108.1 GCA_013202965.1 Bacteroidota bacterium
ATTATCGCCATGAGTTCCTTTACTTCTTCCCGGCTTAATTTAATAGTGTATCTAATCATCGTTTTTCCTCAAAGATACAAAAAATAATTACGCCATATTATATTTTACTTAACACTAGTTGCTGGTTGCTGGTTTGGATGCCGGCAGTATGAAGCTGTTTGCTTTTTACAAATAGCCGGCAAAATGATTTTGCCAGCGAATTATTTCGCCCTTGCGGAGCAGAAGTCAAATTCTTCGCCAATACCTTGTCGCAAGCAGTAACGGTAATCCTCATCTTTCTTCTGCAAACAATGCTATAAGCTGCTTTTGGTGTTTATCATTAAGCTTAGCAGATAAAAGACGGTCATCCCGATCCCGAGGACTCGGGAGAGGGACCCCCCTTCTAAGGGGTCCTATCCTTCACAAACAGTATCAATATCCCTGCGATCAACATAGAAACACCACCAATGATCATTGCATAGATGGCTTCGTTTGCAAAGAAAGATTTAAGGAAAAAACCCAGAATTGCTGCTGCAATAATTTGAGGTATCACGATAAAGAAATTGAAGATACCCATATAAACGCCCATTTTATTGGCCGGAAGAGCATTCGTTAAAATAGCATAGGGTATTGACAGGATACTCGCCCAGGCAAAGCCAACACCGACCATTGACAATAATAAAAGGTTTTTATCCTGTATGTAAAATATGGATATCAGTCCTAATCCGCCTAAGAACAAACAGATCAGGTGTGTGAACTTTCTATTGGTGGCTTTTGCCATTGGTGACAGCAACCAGGCAACAATGGCCGCTACTCCATTATAAGCCGCAAACAATATTGTAACCCAATCGGCCCCATCATTATATGCTTGTGAGGTTGGATCAGTTGTACCGTATAAATACTGAGTAATAGCCGGAGTTGTATAGATCCACATCGCAAACAAGGCAAACCAGGAGAAGAACTGTACCAGTGCCAGTTGGAGCATGGTCTTGGGCATCGACATAATATCATTTATTATGACCACCATACCCATAGAAGTTTTCCCTTGTCTTTGGAATAAACCGGAAATGATCATAATGACTCCCAAACCAAGCAGGCCAAATGCAAGTACATATGGCTCCTTTTCGATTCCTGCGAGATAAAACCAGACAGCAAATGCAGCCCCCAGAACCAACCAGACTAAGCCACTGATAATTTGTTTCCTCCCCCTGGATTTATAATTTCCATCGTGCAAGACTATTTCATCATCTTCATTAGATGACTTGTTTTCTTTTTCTTCATCAAATGAGGCAAGTTCTTCAGGAGAATATTCCTTCGTCCTAATAACCGTCCAAAGGACAGCAAGGATAAATACGGCAGCCCCTAAGTAGAATGAAAACTTAACAGAAGGAGGTATTTGCCCTTCAGGAGCGGTATTTTCAATTCCAAACCAATTGGCCAATATCCAGGGTAAGGCGCTGGCAATGACGGCACCTGTCCCTATAAAAAAACTCTGCATGGCAAAGCCTTTGGTTCGTTGGTCATCAGGCAGCATATCACCCACAAATGCGCGGAACGGCTCCATTGAGACATTAATAGAAGCATCCATGATCCATAACATCCCAACTGCAATCCATAGTACTGGTGAATTAGGCATGAGCAGCAAGGCAATAGATGCGGCTATGGCACCGAAAAGGAAATAAGGTCTTCGTCTGCCTAATTTTGTCCAGGTGTTATCACTGTAATGGCCGATTATCGGCTGCACCAATAATCCCGTTACCGGTGCTGCAATCCATAATATGGAAAGGCTATCTATATCTGCACCGAGCGTTTGGAATATTCTACTCACATTGGCATTCTGCAATGCAAAGCCAAATTGTATCCCGAGGAACCCGAAACTCATGTTCCATATTTGCCAGAAACTTAGCCGTGGTTTTCTCCTCATAAAAAAAAAATATATTGCTAAAACAGATTACTTTTTCTTCCCAGGCTTATTACGCTTCTTTGCTGCGTCTTCCAGCCTCTTCTGGAAACTGGATTGCTTCTTCGGCTTTTTCTTGTTTTCCTGAAGCTTCTGATAGATCTTATCCTCGTTGATCGTCTTGCGGATCACAAACATCTGCGCAAAGGTGATCACATTGGCAAGCAGGTAATAATAACTCAAACCCGAGGCATAATTATTGAACAGTCCAAGGAACATCAGCGGCATCAGGTACATCATCGTTTTCATGCCGGGCATCTGCTGCGTGCTGCTCATCATCTGGTTGTTCATCCAGGTATACGCGATGGTTGATACGGTCATGAGCAGTGTAAACAGGCTCACATGATCCCCATAAAAAGGAATGTCCCATGGCAGGCTGGCAATAGAGTCATAACTGGAAAGGTCATGTGCCCATAGAAATGGTTGTTGCCTTAACTCTATGGATGAAGGAAAGAACCTGAACATGGCGATCAGTATGGGAAACTGCAAGAGCATCGGCACACATCCCGCCATGGGGTTTACGCCAGCCTTCTTATACAGGGCCATGGTGGCCTGCTGTTTCTTCATGGAGTCTTCCTTCTTCGGGAATTTCTTCGATATCTCATCAATCTCGGGTTTCAGCACCCGCATCTTGGCCGTCGATCTGTAGGTCTTATAGGCAATCGGGAAAAGAAAGATCTTCAGCATGATGGTAAGGAGAAGGATCACGATACCATAGTTCCATCCGTAGCTTCCCAGCCGGTAAACACAGGGATGATTGCAAAGCGGTTGATCCATTGCAAAAGGAAAAAGCTCCATCCCAGCGGGATCTGGCGTTCCAGATCAAGCTTATAGCTCCGCATGATATTGTAATCATTCGGGCCAAAATAGAACCTGAAATCTGTGCGGCTGTCATTAAAACCACTAACCGGAACATCCACTTTGACTATCATGGTCTTCAGGTAGCGTGCACTGTAAGGATTTTCAGCCGTGCTATGCGCTAGTTGTGGATTGTCGAAGTGCTCCTTATCGATGATCAATGAACTGGTAAAAAACCTTTGCTTTAACGACACCCATTGCAGCTTATCATTAAAACTCATTTCATCCTCATCGGATTCAGAAAGATAATCCACCTCATTATCATTTGCCCTGAAATAAATGGTGGTACCGCTCATCCTGTCCTGGGTTTTCTCCTGTCTTCTGAGAAAAGTTACCCAGTCAAGTTCAAGGATGGAAGGGATCCTGGAGGTAATATCAGTCCCCAGCCCCTTCAGGCGGAGGGTATAATCAAGCATATATTGATCACCGTAAATGGTGTAAACGTATTCAAAGTATTTTTCAGGATTCAGTGCATCTGCAGAAGCATCTGCAAACAGGCGGAAAACCACCTGCGTGGAATCATCTCCGCTCACCCTGACAGACTTATCCCCAATTATATGCGTTTCAGGAAGAAGAGACTGAAAATACAGATCACTGGTATTGAGATGAACACCTTGAGAGTAAAAGTTGTATCCGAATTTCGCAGAATCGGAATTAAACAGGATCAAAGGCAGGGAATCGTATGTTTGATAATTTTTCAGCTCAACCGAAAATATCCGCCCGCCCCGGATTGAGACCAGCATTTTCATTAAATCATTCTCTATTGTAATGAATTCATCTTTTCCTTCTCCCGAAAGTGCAAATCCACCATAGGTGTTTCTCAGCCGGTTGTAATCAGAGGCTGTATCTTCAACATTGACCTCCACTTCTATCCTCTCAGCAGCTTGCTGTTCCATCAACAGCTGTTGCTGTATCCTGGCAACTTCAGCTATTGAATCGCTGACCTGCCTTTTCCTTTTCTCGACCATCTGCTCCTGCTGCTGTTGCTCCAGTTCCTCCTCCGATGGTGACATCCAGTAGCTCCATCCGATAAAGATCCCAAAGATCAGCAGCAATCCTAAAATCGTATTCCTGTTCATTTAAACGTTTTTATTTTATATGTGTTGGCAAAGATAATTATTTGAGATTAAACGTAATGAAAGTATTATTGCATAGATGATGATTTACTGTGTTCAATGCAGGCTTTAACGAAACTGACAAACAAGGGATGTGGCCTGGCCACCGTGCTTTTATATTCAGGGTGGAACTGAACCCCCACAAACCAGGGATGATCCGGAATCTCAATCATCTCAACAAGATTTTCATTGGGGTTGATCCCCACAGCTTTCATCCCGGCATTGCTGTAATCATCAAGGTATTTATTATTGAACTCATAGCGATGCCTGTGCCGCTCCCTTACATTTTCCTCACCATAAATGGAATATGCCATGCTATCCTTTTCAATCCTGCAGGGATAAGCTCCGAGGCGCATCGTCCCTCCTTTGTCATCAATCGCTTTTTGATCTTCCATAATGTCGATGACAGGATAAGGTGTATCCGCAAAAAATTCTGTTGAATGTGCTTCCTTTAGTTCCATTACATTGCGTCCGAATTCCACCACGGCACACTGCATTCCCAGGCAAATACCAAAAAAAGGAATCTTATTCTTCCTGGCATAGCCAATGGCTGATATCTTTCCTTCTATACCGCGCTCACCGAAGCCCGGGGCGACCAGAATTCCGCTCAATCCTTTAAGCAGATCAGAAACATTATCATCAGTAATATTTTCCGACTGTATGCTATGGACCTTTACAGAATATTCATTTTCCGCCCCTGCATGTATGAATGATTCAAGAATGGATTTATAGGCATCCTTGAGCTCGACATACTTTCCGATAAGGCCAATATTTACCTCACCTTTGGGATTTTTCAGTTTCCTTAGGAAGTTTTCCCAGTTCGTCAGGTCAGGGAAATTCGCCAGGGGCATTTCAGTTTTCTTCAGGATCTCTTCATCGAGTTTTTCATCCCTCATCAGGAGGGGAACATCATAAATGCTTTCTGCATCAATCGATTCCATTACTGATGAAATGGGTACGTTACAGAATAAGGAGATCTTATTTCTTATATTTTCATTCAGGTGCTTTTCAGAACGACAAACTATGATATCCGGTTGCACTCCGGCCTCCAGCATGGTTTTCACCGAATGTTGCGTTGGTTTGGTTTTGAGTTCTTCGGCAGCAGCAAGGTATGGGACCAGGGTCAGGTGGACCACAATACAACTATTTCCAAGTTCAAAACGCATCTGCCTGATGGCTTCCACGTATGGCAGGGACTCAATGTCACCAACGGTCCCTCCTACTTCAGTGATCACAAAGTCATAATTACCGGTATCCCCCAGGATTTTGAATGAGCGTTTGATCTCATCCGTAATATGTGGAATAACCTGCACGGTCTTACCCAGATAATCCCCATGTCTTTCTTTATTGATAACCGTCTGGTAAATACGTCCTGTGGTTACATTATTTGCCTGTGAAGTGTGCACATTCGAAAAGCGTTCGTAATGCCCAAGGTCAAGATCGGTTTCTGCACCATCTTCCGTAACATAGCATTCTCCATGCTCATATGGATTCATGGTTCCGGGATCTACATTGATGTATGGGTCGATCTTCTGGGTGGTTGTCGAGAATCCGCGGGCCTGTAATAGTTTGGCAATAGATGCCGTAATGATCCCTTTCCCTAAGGATGATGTTACACCGCCTGTAACGAAAATGTACCTGGTATCAGACATGACTTGGATTTTATCTGCGTAATATTTATTTAATTAAAACAGGGCAACCCGGTCAGAATTGCCCTGTTGCATGCATTTCCTGTTCATTAATAATACAGGAATCTCCTCACGCCTGCCACATGTTTGGCAAGCCTGATGACCTGTATGGTATACCCGAATTCATTATCATACCAGAGATACAATACGATGCTCTTGCCGTCAGCAGAGACCTGGGTAGATGGTGCATCGTATATGCCTGCAACCGGATCGCCAATGAAGTCTGTCGATACCGACTCGTTGGAGGCGGAATACCTGATCTGCTCTACCAGATTGCCGTTAAGGGCAGCATCCTTCATGATGGCATCCAGATCCTCATGGCTCGTACTTTTGTTCACTGTGAGTGACAATAAGGCCAGAGATACATTGGGTGTAGGAACCCTGACAGCATTGGCCGTCAATTTTCCTTTAAGTGACGGGATGGCCTTGGCGGCAGCTGAGCCGGCCCCGGTAGAGGTGATCACCATGTTCATGGCAGCAGAACGCCCTCGCCTTGGTTTTTTATGATAGTTATCGGTAAGATTCTGATCATTGGTATAGGCATGAATGCTCTCAATATGTCCTTTTTCAATGCCGAGTTTTTCTTCGACGACAGACAGTGTGGGCACGATGGCATTTGTTGTACATGAAGCGGCGGAAAAGATATGCTCGTTTTTAATATCCAGGTCTTCATGATTTATGCCGTATACAACGTTAGGAATATCCCCCTTGGCAGGCGCCGTCAGGATCACCTGACTGATCCCACTGGCTTTCAGGTGCCTTCCAAGACCTTCCCTGTCTTTGAAAATACCGGTATTGTCAAGGAGCAATGCATTTTGAATCCCTTCTGCCTCATAATTAATGTCCTCGGGATTACTGCCCTCCAACATTTTAACAATGTGGCCATTGACAATGATGGATTTATTTTCAAAGTCTTCAATAACATTTCCCCTGAATGGGCCGTGCACTGAATCGTGGCGTATAAGAGAAGCCCGCTTGGCAATATCCTCGTCATTTACTCTTCTGGTAACGACTGCACGTACCCTGAGTTGGCTACCATTCCCCTGGATGATCAGTTCCCGCAAAAGCAACCTGCCAATCCTTCCGAAACCAAAGAGGACCACATCCCTGGGCTTATAATAACCCGGATCCCGGTCAATGGCATCTATCAGCTTGTCGGCAACAAATTCATCCACGTTTTTATAGTTATTCTTTTCTTCCATCCACTCTTTGTCCAGTTTGCCAATATCAAGACGCGCACCGGAAATATCAGCCCTGTATATGGCTTCGGCTATGGCATGAGAGTCCTTGATTTTTAATTGATAGCCCAGTGCATTGGTGGCATAGGAATGCTTATATAGAATAACACTGGCACTACGGTCGATCAACTGGTTTCTGAACAATATAAGTTCGACATTCTTGTCGAGGAAAAGCTTTCCAACAAGATTGACAAATTCCAATGCAATTTTTTCATCATCGATCCAGCTTTTCAATGATGCTTCAAAATGGTTTACGCCCATTATAGTATGTTTATTGAATATTTAATAAAAATAGCAGGCAAAACACACAAAATTTCACCTGATTCCTTTGTGTTTCAAAAGTATAAAAAAAGGGATAACAAAAACTTTTTGTTATCCCTTTTTTATTGATATTTTTTTACTCATTCTCCGAGGTATGCTTTCAACAGCTTACTTCGTGAAGTATGTTTAAGGCGTCTGATGGCTTTTTCCTTGATCTGTCTCACTCTTTCCCGGGTCAGGTCAAACTTGGCACCGATCTCCTCCAGGGTCATTCCATGTGCCATCCCGAGACCGTAATAGAGATTGATCACATCCCTTTCCTTATCGGTGAGCGTAGCAAGCGAGCGCTGGATCTCCTTATTCAGGGATTCACGCATCAGGTCACTGTCCGTTTTTGGAACGTCATCGCTGATAAATACATCAAGGAATTTCGTGTCTTCTTCCTGGTTAATAGGTGCATCCACCGACACATAGCGGGTGCTGATCTTCATCGCCTTGTCCACTTTGTATTCAGGAAGTTCCATCAACTCTGCGATCTCATCCACCAATGGTGCTCTTTCGAAGCGCTGCTCCAGTCGTGAGGTAGCCTTTTTAATTTTATTCAGCGAACCAACCTGGTTCAATGGCAACCTTACCAGCCTGGATTGTTCAGCAAGGGCCTGCAATATTGACTGGCGGATCCACCATACGGCATATGATATAAATTTAAACCCACGGGTTTCGTCAAATCGCTTTGCTGCCTTGATCAGTCCGAGGTTCCCTTCATTGATAAGGTCAGGAAGACTAAGCCCTTGATTCTGATATTGCTTGGAAACAGAAACAACAAAACGCAAGTTTGCTTTCGTAAGCTTTTCGAGCGCATCCTGATCTCCTGAATGGATTTTTTTGGCCAGTTCGACCTCTTCCTCTGCGGTAATCAACTCCTCTTTGCCAATATCCTGCAAATACTTATCTAGGGAAGCAGTCTCGCGGTTGGTAATTGATTTTGTGATTTTTAATTGTCTCATAATTCTTCTGCCTCTAAATCAGATACCCCCTGACAATTTTCTGTAATTATCTCGATGGGAAACGTGCAAAGGTACAAAACATATAGTCCTTTTGAAAGTAATTAACGAATTAATTTCATAAAAAATTGTTAATTATTTAAAAATAATCTAAATTATATTCCGAATTCAAATGTTAGCCTTATATCAAAGTGATAAACTCCTGAAATCCTGAGTTTTCTAATGTTTTGGCTCGCGGCTGTCTTTAGGAATAATAGCTCCTGCCTCAGTACCTGCTTCCATGGCACCCCCCCTGGGCCAGCATGCCGTCAATATATACACCCTCTATCTTACATGCCCGGAATCCGGCATTTTTCTTATCTTTGTTAGGCAAATGTCAGGGAATATTATATGAAAATCGCATTTGAAAAATATCACGGAACAGGAAACGATTTCATTCTTGTCGACATCAGAGATCATGCCTTTTCTATTCAGCCTGAACAGATCGTACAACTGTGTAACAGGCATTTCGGAATAGGGGCTGACGGGCTGATCCTGCTGGACAAAGCAGAGAGATACGATTTCATGATGCGGTATTTCAATTCAGATGGTCATGAATCAAGCATGTGCGGAAACGGTGGGAGATGTATTACTGCATTTGCCCGACGGCTGGGGATCATCGATAATAAAGCCCGTTTTCTTGCACCGGACGGAGCACATCATGCCATTATTTTATCAGAGGAGAGCAACAATTATTACATCAGCCTGGCCATGCATGACGTAGCCCTGGCGGAATGGAAGGCGGATACCATCTTTCTGGATACAGGATCTCCACATTTTGTAAAGATCAGCAGTGGGCTGGATCGGATGAATGTTGAATTGGAAGGAAACAAACTACGGCATGATCCGCAATTCGGTGCCGGAGGCACCAATGTCAATTTTATTGAAGAAAAGGATGGGCTTTTACATATCCGTACCTTTGAAAGAGGCGTGGAAGAAGAAACCCTTTCCTGTGGCACAGGTGTGACAGCCGCCGCACTGGGATGGGCTTTAAAAAACAAGAAGAAGGGCAGCATTGAAGTAAATGCACGAGGCGGAAGACTCTCAGTGAAATTCTTACAGCATAAGGATGGCTTTACCGATATTCGTTTAGAAGGGCCTGCAACATTTGTGTTTGCAGGTGAAACAGATATATAAATATTACAGAAGATGAGATCAGAAAATTTACAACTCAGGGCACTGGAACCCGCTGATATTGATCTCCTTTACCAATGGGAAAATGACACCTCAGTCTGGCACCTCAGCAGTACCCTCACCCCATTCTCCCGTTTCGCGCTTGAACAATATGTTATGAACGCCGGTGAAGACATCTTTGCAACTAAACAGCTCCGTCTGATGATCGATGTACATTCAGGGCAGACAAGGGTGACCACAGGATGCATAGATCTTTTCGATTTCGACCCCGTCAACCTCAGAGCTGGCATCGGGATCATGATCATTAAAGCGGAAAGAGAAAAAGGCTATGCTTCCGAGGCGCTGGACCTGATGGTCGACTATGCTTTTCAGAAACTCAGGCTTCATCAACTATATGCCAATGTTATTGCCAATAATGTTGCAAGTCTTGATTTATTTAAAAAGAAACATTTTATTGTAATTGGAGTAAAAAAGGAATGGACGATCTCGGAAAATAATTGGGAAGACGAATATATGATGCAATTGATAAACCCAAGTGCTTAATTATTTTAAATCTGACATGACTTATTATCATACAAAATACGGAAGCGGAAGAAAGAAAGGGAAACGCCCTTTTTGGGTAAAAGTAGTATTCTGGCTGCTGACCCTGTTGATCCTTGCCTCACTGATTACAGCATATTACCTCTACAGGGCACTTTACGCAAACAATGTATGGATCCCGGAAGCTAAGACTGTATCCGTCATAATACCGACTAATTCCAGCTACGATGATGTAAAAAATATACTTTATGGCAAGGGTATCATCCTTAACCGTAATTCATTTGAATGGCTTGCAGCCAGAAAGAAATATCCGGAACTGGTAAAGCCCGGACGTTATGTCATCCATGAAGGGATGAGCAATGATGAGCTGATCAATATGCTCAGGATGGGGCAACAAACACCGCTTAATGTGATCTTTAATAATATCAGGACCAAAGAACAACTGGCACAGCAGATTTCCCTTCAGATTGAAGCTGATTCCGCCACACTGATGGCCATGATGAATGATTCGGTGTATATGGGCCATATGGGGCTCACCACTGAAGAAGCCACTGCATTGTTCATACCCAACACTTATGAATTATACTGGAATACTTCTGCCGGGCAATTTATGGATCGGATGTATATTGAGTATAAAAAATTCTGGGAAGGAAACAGAAGTAAAAAAGCAACTGCCATAAATATGAGTAAGCCCGAAGTGGTAATCCTGGCCTCCATCATTGAAAAAGAAAGCAATAAGAATGATGAAAAACCAGTCATTGCCGGAGTGTACATCAACAGGCTGGACAGACACTGGTTATTGCAGGCAGATCCTACCCTGGTATATGCTTCCGGTGATTATGGATTGACAAGGGTATTGAATGTGCACAAGGAAATCGATTCTCCCTATAATACTTATAAGTACGCGGGACTCCCACCGGGACCAATATGCATTCCTTCAATTGCTTCCATTGATGCGGTGCTGAACTACGAAGATCATGATTATTTATTTTTCTGTGCAAAGGATGATATGTCAGGTTATCATGTTTTTGCGAAATCGATCACACAACACAACAGAAATGCCCGCAGATACCGCAGGGCCATGGAAAACCAAAAATAGACAGCAGCAGCGGCTATGATAACTTATTTAACTCCTTTCTTCAGGATCATGGCCATAAAATCAAAGCAGTATATTCTTACTTTTCTGATCGTAATATTGACTGTTCCCTTAATCAGCCAGAACGATACGACTGAAGTCAACAAAAAACGACTCAACTTTTTACTTATCGGAGGAGCTGCAACTTACACAGTTAGCATGGCCGGATTATATCATTTATGGTATAAAGATTATCCGCAGTCATCCTTTCATTTTATCAATGATAATAATGATTGGATGGGACTTGATAAACTCGGGCATGTCACCACTTCCTATTGGGTTGGAAGGATTAGCTATCAGGCATTAAGATGGGCCGGAGTAAAGGAAAAGCATGCCATATGGTATGGCGGATCAGCTGGCCTGTTATTTTTAACAACCATAGAGATCTTTGATGGATATTCTGCCGAATGGGGAGCTTCCACAGGCGACCTTATAGCCAATGCAGCCGGTGCCGGATTGTTTATCGGACAGCAGCTGGGCTGGCAAGAACAAAGGTTAAGCATCAAGTTTTCTTATCATGCAACGGAATATGCACAATACCGCCCTGATTTGCTTGGAAGCACCCCTGTTGAAAGGCTTATTAAGGATTACAATGGGCAAACATTCTGGCTTTCCGGAAATATTCATTCCTTTCTCAGGGAGAGTTCCAAATTTCCGAAATGGCTGAATGTTGCCGTAGGGTATGGCGCGAAAGGAATGCTGGGGGGTAGTGAAAACCCACCTGAATATGAAGGCAAAGCTCTCCCGGAGTACAAACGTTGCAGTCAGTATTATCTTTCGCTGGATGTGGATCTTACAAAGATCCCTACCCGCTCAAAGGCATTAAAGGGGCTGTTCACCATCCTTGGATTCATCAAGATACCCTTGCCCACACTTGAATACAATGCCGAAGATCAATTTAAGTTCCATATGCTGTATTTTTGACACATGAAAAAGAAGAAAACAATACTCTGGGACTGGAACGGCACCTTGCTGGATGACACCCGGATATGTATTGATGCAATTAATATACTCCTTAAGGAGCGCGGGAAGAATGAGATAAACGAAAGTATCTACCGTAACATTTTTACATTTCCCGTCAGGGATTACTATGCCAGGGCAGGCTTTGACTTTGCTGAAGAAGCTTTTGAAAAACCAGCACTTGAGTTCATCGAGTATTATGAAAAAATGATCAGGAAAGCCGGGCTTTTTTATGATGTAAGGGAAACCCTCAGTGCTTTTCGCGACAGCGGATATCATCAGCTTATCCTGTCAGCCATGGAGCAGGATTTTTTAAGCATGCTGGTCACCCGGCATAAAATTGAGCATTTCTTTTCTCAAATTTCCGGAATTGACAACCATTATGCTGCCGGTAAAGTGGAAAATGCACGCAGGTTGCTTGAAAAACTTGAGGGAAGGAGTGGCGAGATATGCCTTATTGGTGATACCATACACGACTACGAAGTAGGCAATGCGCTGGGGATCAGGGTTATTCTTGTTTCAAGGGGACATCAATCCGAGGAAAGGCTAAAAAATACAGGCTGTGAGGTCGTAAAAGATCTTTCGGAAGTCAGGAAGCTTTTATAAATTTGTTTCGAGATTGTTTTTACAAAAACCCTTCCTATGAAGAAATTTTATCGTGTTGAAGAAGTCATCAATAATAAGGTCATTAAACCAGGCAGTGTGATCTACACCGCGGGAAATGCCACCACACCCCAGGTCTTACTCAATCAGTTTGCAAACGACACATCCATCGCAGAGGTGGAAATGCTAAGCGTTTTGCTGCTCGGAGATATTGCCGGCATATTTTCAAAAGAAGCATGCCAACGCATTACTCACAGGATCATCTTCAACGGACCTCATTCAAGGGAAGCCGTGAATGATGGCAGAGCTACCTATCAGCTCATTCATCTTTCTGATATCCCGCGGCAACTCAGGCAATACATCAAACCAAACATTGTCCTTCTTCATCTCAGCGGTCCTGACAACGGTGGTAATTACAGTTTCGGAACAACTGTGGAAGGCGTTAAAGCAGCTGTTGATGCTGCCAGGGCCAATGGCGGAATGATCATCGCAGAGTGCAATAAGCAAATGCCTTTTGTTCTCGGAACAACCATACACAGTTCCGATATCGATTTCCTCATCGAGACCGATTATGCGCTACCATTAAGCCCGGTACACGAGCCGGATGAGGAGGCGATCAGGATCGGACAACTCATCGCTGAACTGTTCATCGTAGACGGAAGCACACTCCAGTATGGCATTGGTGAAGTACCTGAAGCGGTAACCACGGCAATTATCAATAAGGGGGTTAAAGATCTCGGAATTTACACCGAATTATTTTCAGATGCAATGCGCAGCCTCGTGGATAAGGGGATCGTAAACAACCGCTTTCTCAGGAATAGTTTTTCTGTTTCCAGTATATTCCTTTCAAGTGGGTCAGAAGGATATGAATGGCTGCATTTAAACAGTTCTGTCCAGAGCAGGCCTTCGGATCAGACCAACAATGTGATGTATGTCTCGGCGCAACCAAAGATGACCGCCATCAATTCGGCCATGGGTGTTGATCTGCATGGAAACATATGGGCAGACTCCCTTGATGCCAGAAAAATATACAGCGGCATCGGCGGACAGGCAGATTTTTTACGTGGATCGCATCTCTCCGAAGGGGGCACTCCGATCATCGCACTCAAGTCCACAACAGAAAAAGGCCAGGATAAGATCATGGATAAGTGCCCGGAGGGGATCACTACCACAGCCATTGCCGCTGATCCAATTATAATTGTCACAGAGCATGGGGCATTCAATCCACGCGGGCTGAATCTCTCCGAACATGCCATCGGCATTGCACATCTTGCAGACCCGGAGCAACGTGATCGTTTATTAAAACTGATTTACGACAGTAAAGCTTTTCATAAGCCCCGCACTAAAAGATGTCAGTCCGAAAGGATTTGTTGCTTATGACACAGTATTTAGCTGATCATCAGGAAGGATGATCAAGGTATCCCGGATTAAAACTTTTCCGTTTTCTTCAGCCGGCCTTCTTTGTAAGTTTCTTTTTTGATGGTCTTAGCCTTATCAGAAAAGTACATCCACGTCCCATCTTTATAATTATTCACATACAAACCAGAAATTTCCGCTACCCCGTTCTGGTAGTAGACCAGCATCAGTCCTTCCAGCTTGTCATTTACATAGGTGGCTTTTAGCTTCAATTTACCATCTGTAAAATATTGCTTCCAGACACCCTCCTTTAGCCCGTTTTCATATGGGATCTGCTCCGCAATCTCGCCACCCGGAAAATAATTATATACCATCCCCTGGAGTTTCCCGCCTTCGTAATACTCCCTGGAAACAAGAGCAGCATCAAAATCACTGTAATAGCTCCAGACGCTGTCTTTTTTTTTATCCAGGTAGTTGCCTTCAGCCATGAGCCTGGTATTGTTGTGATAAACTTTCGTTCGTGACCTGCGTCCGTTGTCATACATTCTTGAAACGGCTTTAATCTTTCCGTCAGGATAATAATATGTAAAGATACCCAGTGGGATGTTGTTGACAAAACGGCCCTCAAACTTCAGTATCCCGTTCACGTCGTAGGCCTTCCAGTCTCCCTGTTTACGGCCTTTGTCGTCCACCTGGTTGATATCAACATTAGCAAATTCCTGCGCAAAAGCCATCGTCGCGAAGAAGAAGAGAAGGATGAAGGAGATCGTATTTTTCATTACATTGTTAATTAGTTTTCTTCCATAAAGTCAGTTCCCTGGATTTATTAGATCATAGTTTTTTTCTGTACTTTTGTTTCCAGGCCGACATAATTTTTTTCTGCAAATATACGCAAGCTTATGAAAAAAATTCAGGAAGCTTCCCTCTGATCCGATTCGTTATTTTTTCTCAGAGGAAAATCTTAACAATCTGATATCTGTGAACACATACTCATCAAGGCTTTTAGAACAGTGTGTTAATGAGTTGGCAAAACTTCCGGGGATTGGCAGGAAGACCGCTTTGCGCCTGTCGCTGCATCTGCTGCAACAGGACCCTTCTAATGTTGAAAGTCTTTCACATGCCATTCTGGAAATGAAAAACAATATCCGGTACTGCAGAATATGCAGTAACCTTTCGGATACTGAAGTATGTCAGATCTGCGACAATCATAAGAGAGATAAAGAAATTGTATGTGTTGTATCCGACATCAGGGATATACTTGCCATTGAAAAGACAGCACAGTATAATGGAGTGTATCATGTTCTGAACGGCATCATCTCCCCTATTGATGGTGTTGGCCCGAGCGATCTCAACATTGATTCCCTGGTAGAAAGGATTGCCGAAGGGGAGATCAGAGAAGTTATTTTTGCACTGTCCAGTACCATTGAAGGAGATACGACCAGCTTTTATCTCTTCAGGAAGATACAGGATCACAAGGTTTCAGTTAGCACTATTGCAAGGGGTATTGCCATAGGTGATGAACTTGAATATGCCGACGAGCTTACGCTGGGGAGGTCTATTATGAATCGCATGCCATATCAGAACGCGGTGAAATGATGGGGGTTTTGGGAATCAGGGAATCAGGGAATCAGAGAATCAG
>JABMQZ010000109.1 GCA_013202965.1 Bacteroidota bacterium
CTAGAAACTTGACTTAACACTAGTGTATTGTGTCGCATAAGTCGTAGGAATTTTTGTTTCTGACGATGCGAAAAAATTGAGCATAGCCGTAGCTACGTGATGATTTTTTTAAAGAAGTCAGGAGCAAAAAGAGCAAGACTTGGTGTGGCTAAAATATATTTGACATGACACTGGTTTCATTACAAAAAAATATAATGAGTTTGCGCATTCAATTCCTGCTTATAATATGCACTTTCCTGATTGCCAACAACGGGTTACACGGGCAGGAACAGGAACTTCGTGATAGTCTTTTCCTTGAACTTGAGCAGGGTAGCAATGACACACTGGTATTTTTCGAATTATGCCAGTGTATTAACAGAAACCTGTATAATAATCCTGGCCAGTCGGTAGCAGATGCAAAAAGAGTATTAGGATATGCTACAGCCGCCTCATATCACCGGGTTATCCCTAAAATGATCATGTACCAGGGGATCGGCTATGATCTGAACGGGAAATACGATTCTGCTATTATCATGTACGATTCTGCTATTGTGATCGCGGAAAGGTATAAGCTAAAAATTGCTCAGGGCAGTATTTATAATAATTACAGCATTGTTTATTCAATCCTTGGCCAATTGGAATTATCCCTCGAATATTGTCTGAAAGCCCTTGATATTTTTGAACAGCTCGGAGATACATCCAGAATGGCCAAGATTTATAATAATCTTGGTTCCAGGTATTCTGAGATGGGAATGAATGACAAGGCCATTACTTATTATCAACAAGCCATTACAATCAATGTAAAACATCATAAGCTAAATCGCCTGGTTAAAAACTACGGAAATATAGGAACCGTATATTTAACTTTGGAGGAAAATGAAAAGGCTCTTGAATACTATACCAAAGCATACATGATCCAAAAGGACCTGGATAACAAGCTGGATATGTCCATTACCCTTTCCAATATGGCCATTACCTACAAGAACATGAATAAATTTGACTGGGCCCTTTCCTTTGCAGAGCAATCTTATACACTTGCTCTTGAAACAAATGATGAGATCGGCAAGCTGGTTTATTTTATCACTTCGGCAGAGATATACAAGGATCAGGAGTTTTATGATAAAGCATTAAAAAACTACAAGCTTGCCGAAACACTTGCGAACAGTATCGGGGCGAAACAAAATTTGCTTGAAATATATGACGGGATGGCGGAGGTATATGCAAAAATGGGTGAATATCAGAATGCATATACCTATAATGAAAAATTCAATGATGAGCGGGTAAGTATACTTGATCATGAAAAGAACAAGGCACTGGATAAGATCAAGGAGTTTGAGGAAGAAAAGAGCCAAACCGAAATTGACCTGCTTACCAAAGATGCAGCGATCCGGGATCTTATGATCAGGCGGCAGAAGATCATCCGGAATTCTGTTGCCGGAGCTGGAAGCCTGATCCTCCTGATAGCCATTCTAATCTGGAGCCGGTACCGTTACGTGAAGAGAATGAAGAACCATCTGGCTAAAAAGAATGTGATCATCCAGGATGAGAGAGATAAGGCAGATGATCTTCTTTTAAACATCCTTCCTGCAGCGACAGCCGAGGAATTAAAAAACAAAGGCCATTCAAAAACCAGAAGCTTTGAAAGGGTCACTGTTTTGTTCACTGATTTCAAAGGCTTCACCAGAATGGCAGAGATCCTGAGCCCAGATGAACTTGTAGCTGAAATCGACCACTGTTTCAAAGCATTTGATATCATCATCTCAGAGTACAATATTGAAAAAATAAAAACCATTGGTGATGCTTATATGTGTGCCGGCGGACTTCCAGTTCCAAATAAGACAAACCCCGTTGATGTTGTTAACGCGGCTCTGGATATCCGTAAATTTATGCTCAATCTGAAAGAAAACAGAATCCGGAAAAAAGAACCATACTTTGAGATCAGGATTGGGATACATACCGGGCCGGTAGTAGCAGGGATCGTGGGCATCAAGAAATTCCAGTATGATATATGGGGGGATACGGTGAATATAGCTTCGCGGATGGAATCAAGCGGAGAGGAAGGAAAAATAAACATATCCGGCACAACGTATAGCCTGATCAAGGAAAAGTTTGAATGTATCCACCGCGGCAAGATTGTAGCTAAAAATAAAGGAGTTATGGATATGTACTTTGTGAAATCTGATATCTCATAAAAAATACAGTAGAGACGTTACATGCAACGTCTCTACTGTATTAACATCAAGCCGTATTATATTTTCTGCCCAATTTACGCATCCAGCGCCAATGGGTTAAAAACAATACTATACAGATGATGATCAACACAGCATTGATATACAAGCTGCGCATAGAATCATGCCTGACCCTCCGAATCACATCATCTTTTTCGGATGTAAACATGGCTCTCAGGGTTTCATCATCCGGAACCCAGGCTTGTTTTTCATCAGGCGATTTGAGCATATCCATCTTGTAGTTTTCAAAGGATGCCAGGCTGGCTTTACCAGAACTCCTTCCGGCATACAAGGGATCATCCAGATCCATCACGGCAAATATGATTCCTGCAATTGATATCAGGAAGGTGATCACAACAACAAGGCATACAGCATAGCCATATACTAAAGGTGCTTTCGATTTCTTTTCCATTTTTCCAGGTTTTAAAAGGTTAATAATTTATGAGAAATTTTACCGGATTCCTGTCAGAAAGGCCTTGAGAAATAATTTGTATTTTCAGGGACAACACCCGGAGCAATATATAAGTATTCGGATGGTGAACCAGAAGCCCTTGAGCGGAAAGGATCAAGCTCGTTTGCTTTAGCACCATATTCTTCAGCCTTACTTTCATCTCCTGACATTTTACTGGCTCTCGACATCGTCTTGTAGGTATAAGCCTTTATGGAACCCGGTGCATCCGGGTTCATATCGAGATATTGCTGAAAAGCAGCAATGGCATCAACGGCCAGAGATTTTGCATTCTCCGGATCCTCTCTGGCAAACATAAGCATTGCCCTTCCAAGATCAATGAGTGCTGAACTTTTGTCCGGGTCAAGGGATACGGCTTCTTCAATAAATTTCCTGCCATTTTCAATATCTCCATCCAGCAACCAGGCCCTGCCCAGTTCGTCAGCTACTGCAGCCTCACCCGGATTGGCCTCATAGGCTGCCTGCCAGAATTCTACCAGGCTGGCATCTTCGGGTAAGAGAAATACCTGCCCTTTCAATCCATTCACAGGACTGCATTTATTCAGCTGTGCAACATAAGTTTCAGCTTTCGTGTAGTCACCTCCCTCCTCCTCCGACAGCATTGCATTGATCTCAATCAGGGTGATCATTGCAGGGGCATAACAAGCATCCGCTTTCAGTGCTCTCTCAAAGGCTTCGTTGGATGCAAGCATCTTTTCCCTGACTTCTTCCTTGCCTCTCATAAGATCCATGTAGACATCCAGGAATTTTATGGTCCCTTCATAATAGGCATAAACAACATTTCCTGGCTCCAACACTGAAGCTTCAGAAGCATTGGCA
>JABMQZ010000011.1 GCA_013202965.1 Bacteroidota bacterium
GAATTTTTTCAGTATACCCGGCAACATAAGGAATGAAAAAAAGCCTGAGCGGGGGCTTGATATCTCTTATTCCGGTAAGGGTTCCGGACTGGTTGAATACCCCGTCCAGGGTGTTGTCGATATAGTTCCAGGTCGACCACTCCCTGTGTCTTCGAATATTTCTCCACATATTGATTCCCCATATCTGTTCTTCTGTTTTTGGAAAGCGGATGGCTGCATAGGGGATCTCCATCTCGGCTACCCATCCGCTGTCATTGATCTCAACTGCGCTTTTCCAGATCGGGTCCCAGTTTTTGTCGCGGTAATTTGCTGCATGCTTGGTGTCGACTTCAACGCCGGAGGCAGATACTTTAAATTCAAAGGCATTCAGGCCGTCGTTGTACGGGGTAATATCGATGGTAAAGAAGTCTGCATTGATGTCATCATCGTCCCGTTCACCCAGCTCACGGTAAATGCTGTCAGGATGGCTGTCATACATCATTGCCCCGACATAGATGGCCCTGTCATCATACATGATCTTTACGACTGTGGGCTGACTGGGCTTTGCAGCATTATAGGGGGCATACTGAATAAAATCACCGGCTGCTTCAGCATCCTGCCACTGTGGTTCATCCAATTTACCGTCAATTTTTGGAGCAATAGGGGTGCGTATAGCCGAAAGGTTTTTCTGTACATCCTGACCACCCGTTGAACTGATTATCAGCATGAAGAGAATAAGGAAAGATGGTTTTAATGCTTTAGTGATCATTCTCCGGCCTGCTTAGTGTAGCAAATGTATTCAATTTTCCAAATATATCCTATTTCATGAAAGGCTAAGAAAAATGAGAAGGCAGGAGTTTATTGATAGCTATCAGGCATCAAGAAGATCCCGGTATAAATTGTAGTTTTCCTTATCAAAACAAACAAAATATACCTTTTCCGGAAAGTCGGTTGCCGCAAGGAATCCCATAACTGCATCTATTGCAATGTTTGCTGCGCGTGCTTTTGGAAAATGATATACACCGGTGCTGATGTTGGGAAAGGCAATTGTTTTTAAGTTGTTCTCTTTTGCCAGCCTCATGCTGTTCATGTAGCAATTTTTCAGTAAGCTATCCTCGCTTCTGGATCCACCGTGCCACACCGGCCCAACGGTATGGATAATGTGTCCGGCAGGAAGTTTATACCCTGCTGTAATCTCCGCCTCTCCCGTATTACAGCCGTTCAGGCTTTTGCACTCCTCAAGCAATTCACGGCCTGCAGCCCGGTGAATGGCCCCGTCCACACCTCCACCGCCCAGCAAACTGCGGTTGGCAGCATTGACGATCACATCAACTTCCAGCTTTGTGATGTCTCCCTTTATGAGTTCTATCATCGGATTAAATTTTTTAATTCTGACTTCTGACTTCTCATGTTTTTCTGACAAACAGCTGCCCAGTCTCGTACTTCACAACCTCAATGGCATCACCTTTATCAATAAATCCTGTCAGGGCCGTGGCATCGAAAACATCCCCCTCAATTTTTACTTTACCGGCAGGCCGTAGCACGGAATGGGCAATTCCACATTTGCCGAGCATGCTTTCATACCTGATGTCTGAGACAGTGAAACCCTCCCCGGCATGTTGCTCTGCCTCAAGTGCCAGATGTCCGAATATGGTAGTGGTAAACAGCTTTCTACTGATCCAGAATGAGCCGATCAGTGCCATGAATATGGCGATGGTCACAATAAAAAATGCAGTGGCAACAGCTTCCATGGGAACCCTGCTAAAGTCCAGTCCCACATTCCCGATAAGGCTTAGGGTGAGTCCTGCAACAATGAGGGTGATCCCGGAAATTCCTGCCACCCCGAAGCCAGGAATGGCAAACACTTCTACCAGTACCAGTATCACACCTATGGCGAAGAGCACGATCTCCCAGTTATCAGCCAGTCCTTCGATATATAAAGGGGCAAAATACAGCAGTGCTGCAATGATGGAGGCGGCCAATGGAAAGCCAATGCCCGGGCTTTGAAGCTCAAAATAGATTCCTCCGATGATGATCATGATGAGGATTCCGCTTATCAGCGGACTGATCAGAAATCCGATGATATTGTCTGCCGTGGTTTCTTTATGTTCTATGATCTCATAATTGCTTATTCCTGAAATCTCCAACAGCTCTGCAATATTTTCAACCTTTCCTTCACAGAAACCATGCAATATGGCTTCACTGCTTGTAAGTGTGAGTACTTTACCAGTATCGATGATGCCGGCAATGTATATATCCGGGTCTACCATGGCCTGGGCGATATCGGGGTCACGGCCGTTTGCTTCCGCTGTGGAGCGCATCCAGGAGCGCATATAGGATTGGTATTTATCAGGGACAGGTTTTCCGGTTTGGTCCACCACCGTGGCGGCCCCGATACTGGCCACCGGAGCCATGTATATGCTGTCGCAGGCGATGGCGATCAATGCGCCGGCAGATGCAGCATTATTGTCAATGTAAACATAAACGGGAATTTTGCAGTTCAGGATCCGGGTGCGGATAGAATCCGCAGCATCAACCAGGCCTCCGTAAGTATTCATATGAATGAGAATAATATCCGCATCAATATCCCGGGCTTCATTGAATGCCTTCTGTGTTGTCCTGACCACCGGTGGAGCAATTTCCTCCCTGATGTCAAACATGTATACCACTGTCGGTTTTTGAACACTGTCTGATTGACCAAAAGATAAAAATGGCATGCATAATGACAGGGCAAACAGGCTGAAGAAGAATAAGGTCTTTTTATACATATTTTGAATGGTTTTAATAGCTGAGAAAAAGTCCTGTAAAAATAGTGAAATTAACTTGTTAAACTGTTAAATTGTTCTTGGTTACCTGTTTCCCTGTTCTTTTACCCACCCCCTGTCCCTCCCGCCTGAGGCGGGACAGGCTCTCCCTGCGAGCAAGGAGGGGGCACGAAGTTTGAAGTATTATCTGTAATTCATTCCATGCCCTTATTCGTTATTCGTTATTCGTTATTCATTATAAAAACCCCTTCTCCATCCCGCCTTTCCAGCCGCACCTCAATGATCTCATTGACCAGTTCCTTCTTGTAAGGCGTTTTCACTTTTATGTAATTTCCGGTGAAACCGTGCATAAAACCGTCCGAATTATCCGATTCAAAGAGCACCAAGGCTTTTGTCCCGATATTTTGCTTGTAGAATGCTGTCTTCTTCGTATCGGAAAGTTCGTGCAGCCTCCTGCTTCTTTCTCTTTTTACAGCATTGGTGATCTTGCCGTTTAATCCGGCTGCTTTGGTGCCCGGGCGTTCAGAGTAGGTGAACACATGCATATAGGAGATGTCCAGCCTGCTAAGGAAATCATAGGTGTCCATGAAATCTTCTTCGGTCTCCCCCGGAAAGCCGATGATCACATCAGCGGCTATGCAGGCTTGCGGCATGTGGGTTTTTATTTCATCCACTCTTTTCGCGAAGACTTCCCTTTTATACTTCCGCTGCATAGATTTAAGGATCTTGTCGGAGCCTGATTGCAGGGGAATGTGAAAATGCGGGAGGAATTTTTCTGAATCCGCCACGAAACTGATGATCTCTTCATCCAGCAAATCAGGTTCGATGGAAGAGATCCTGATCCTGTCGATGCCATCGACTTTGTCGAGTTCTTTTATAAGTTCAAAAAAAGTTTCGCCATTTGGTTTCCCGAAATCCCCGATATTCACCCCGGTGAGGATGATCTCCCTCATTTTGGCAGAGGCGATCTCTCCGGCTGAATTAATCGTATCTGCAATGCTGGCACTCCGGCTTCTTCCTCGGGCGAAAGGAATGGTACAATAGGTGCAGAAATAATCACATCCGTCCTGTATCTTGAGGAAAGAACGTGTGCGGTAGCCACTGGACCATGAAGGAGAGAAAACCTCAGATTTGTTGATATCACCTACAAAGCTGTGGCAGGCCCCTGTGTATAAATCATCCTTCAGGTAGTCCCTGAGCATGAATTTTTCCTCGTTGCCAATGACCAGGTCCACTTCTTGCATTTTGGAAAGATCATCCTCTTTCATCTGAGAGAAGCATCCGATCACGGCCACCCTGGCCTCCGGGTTCCTGCGCTTTGCCTGGCGTATGGCCGCCCTGCACTTCTTCTCCGCGTTTCCGGTGACCACACAGGAGTTGATCACATATACATCGGCCTCTTCCTTATGCTCCACCACCTCATAGCCTTCCTCTTTCATTTGCCTGGCGATGGTAGAGGTTTCTGCGAAATTTAGCTTGCAGCCGAAGGTCTGAAATGCGATGCGTTTTGCGGGCATGGTACTGCAAAGATAAATCATTTAGGTGTTGGGCTCTTCGACAAGCTCAGGACA
>JABMQZ010000110.1 GCA_013202965.1 Bacteroidota bacterium
CCAGCAACCAGCAACCAGCAACCAGCAAGCAGTTCATTTCGTCCCAATAAGAAATAAGTTTTTAAATATCCTTTGCAAAATTCAAGCAAAAATTGTTTTATCTTTGCAGTCCATTTAATTACGGTGGATGTAGCTCAGTTGGTTAGAGCGCTAGATTGTGGTTCTAGAGGTCGCCGGTTCAAATCCGGTCTTCCACCCAAAAAAATCCCGCTTTTTGGCGGGATTTTTTACTTCTTAAATCGCTCAATCGCGCAATCGTGCAATCTTTTACCTCCTTCGCCTACTCCAATCGCTAATTTCACTTCCACAATTGCAAACAAATCACGGATTCGCTTGTTTTAAATACAAGGCTGCATTATCTTTGAATAGATAATCAGGAATTAAAATAAATACATATTATGAAATCAGTAATTAAATTATTACCCATTATGATGGTCATGATCATCATGGCTGCATGTTCAAGTGTTAAGATCACCACCGACTATGATAAATCGGTTGATTTCACCCAACTTAAAACATTCGAATATTACGGTTGGACGGCTGAGAGTGATAAGATCCTCAATGATCTTGCAAAGCGGCGCATAGAAGCTGCTTTTGGCGATGAGTTCGAAAAGAGGGGGATCAAGTATGTCGAATCCGATGGCGACATGGTCGTGGCCCTGCATGTCATGACCCAGGAGAAAACACAGTACAATGCCACCACCACCGGCATGGGATATGGCGGCTATTACGGTTACGGACCAGGCTGGGGCTGGGGTCCCGGTATGGGCATGGGCATGACAAGCACCACGGTTAACGAGTATAATTATACTGTTGGAACCCTGGTTATAGATATTTTTGATAAAAATGATGAAAAGCTGATCTGGGAAAGCATTGCCACCGGAACAGTTGATGATAATCCGCAAACAAGGGAGAAAAATCTCCCGAAGACTATTGCTAAGATCATGGCGCCGTATCCAGTAGTTCCCATCAGCGATAATAATTAGACAGCTTCTTTCTGCTCGCTGATCTGTGGTTATATCTGCTATTCTTCAGGCAGGAAAGCTTCACTGCCCACAAAGGTTTTTTCAAATAACCTGGCTTTGGAACCATTGAAGACAGCGCCTTCATTGGCGGAGGAGCTTACATAATATCCAATCACGCTATCTGCGGGAAAGGCAGTTAAAGTAACTGCTGCGAAGGTGTTGCCTTCAATCATCAGAGTGTAGGCCGGGGCCATCTTGCTCACATCCACCTCATCGATAAAGTTTGAACTCCACAAACGGGACAGGCTGCGTAGATAGCGGTCGGTTTTGGTAGAATCCAACGGTATACCGTTCACTGTCCATACAGGGGTGCTCATGTTGAGTACAAGTTTTTTCTCCGAACCCTTAATGGTCACTTTATTAATATCCAGATGATTGCGTTGTTGGAAAAGCAGCCTGTTCCGGAATGGGTTTTTTCCACCCTGGAAGTTACTGCGAAGAAGGCCATTCACAGCATAAACCTTATTTTCACCGGCAAGGCGTACATAAGAAGTTATTTTAGTTTCCGGTTGTCGCCCGGGTGCTGCAGGAGGGAGCTGCTTAAAGTCAAACTTACCGATAAACAAGTCGCCTACCAGATTGTCATCCTGGTACAGAAAGATGTGAATGGCTTCTTTTTCATCTACTTTGTAGTCTGCCCATTTGCCGGCTTTTGTTGATGCAATGCTATCTATCTTAAGCTGATTGAGCATGGCAATAGCATTCTTGATGGCATCGGGATCCGCACCATATACTTTGCCTTCACTGTAGATATTCCAAACACCTTCTTCCTGAACGATCTTAATCTTTTCTCCGCTTTGATAATCGGTAATGATGAGGGAGTTGACCAATTCGGAATTATAGGAGAGCACTTTATCCCTGAATGTGAGGTCTTCACTTCCCGTATACTTATTTATTACAAAAATACCTGCAAGCACGAGCAGTGCGATCAGTAATATGCCAATACTAAGTTTTTTATACATATCTTTTCTCCATTCTTTTTTCCTGATTATTCTTCTTTTCCGGGTTCTTATGATTCCATGTTATCGTATTAATTCCCTGCGCCTGTCAGCTTGCTTACGAAGGTGGCCTTAAATTGTTCCCAGGTTTTGCTTGCATACAAATATTCTCCAAAGTAGGTGAGTACGGGCTCCATATCAACAGACTTCACATAACCGTTTACCACGGTAAGCCATTCATTCTTATCGTTGAGAAAAACAAAAGAAGGATATGACATCTTTCCTTTGAGTAGAGCCTGTGCCATCTGGTGGGAGAAGCGGCGTTTTTCAGGCTCGGGATTTACGAAGGCTTTCTCCATGAAATAAATGGTGTCTTTCTGTTCAGCATCAAGCTTGACAGCATAGAAATATTTATTCATGAGTTCAACGATAACCGGATCAGCGAAGGTGGAGGCGTCCATTTTTTTGCACCATCCGCACCAATCAGTATACACGTCAATAAATATATGTTTGGGATCTTCTTTGCTGCGTTCAAGGGCTTCCTCAAAAGAATACCACTTGATCTCTTCCTGCGACATCACAGGATTTGTTATAAATACAAAAGATATTGCCAGGATTATTCCAGGCAGGATCTGCTTGTAATTTATTGTTTGCTTATTCATTATATGCTTATCGATTTATGTGTAGATATCTGCATATAAAAACAAAATAATTCTTGAATTGTTGTGTGTGGCTATCAGAATTTAGCATCCCTGTCTATCTCCCGTTGTATATCTTTCTTTTTCAGGCTGTCTCTTTTGTCATAAAAATGTTTTCCGCGAGCCAGGCCGATCTCCAGTTTGGCCAGGCCTTTCTCATTGATAAACAGTAAGGTTGGGATAATGGTAAATCCTTTTTCCTTTGTCTTATTTTCAAGTTTTCGCAGTTCCCGTTTTGTCAGGAGAAGTTTTCTGTCCCTTTTTGGTTCGTGGTTATATACTGTACCCATCGAATATTCGGCTATGTGCATCTGCTTCACAAATAGTTCTCCTTCAACAAATTGGCAATAAGAATCTGCCAGGCTCACTTTCCCCTGCCGGATGGATTTTATTTCCGTTCCGCTGAGCTGTATGCCTGCAACCAGCCTTTCAAGGATGAAATACTCAAAAGAGACCCGCTTGTTCTTTATTTTAATGTTATTAGCCATTCAATCTGGATGCAAAGATATAAAAGAAGTTAGTAGTCAGAATTCAGTAGTCAGAATAAGTTCGAAGTCCCGTAAGGGCGCGACAATATTGTACGCGTTAATAAAAAAGGAACGGATACTTGAATTATGATTTAAAATTTCAACCCAATCCCCACAAAATAATTTACGGGCGCCTGCGGGAAGTAACCATCCTCCACGCTTTCCTGTCCGCTATATATATAGCGGTATACCCAGGCATTGCTTTCATATTCAACACTGAAGATATTGTTGAGCTGGAAGTGGAAAGAGATCTCTTTAATAAATTCAGTGCGTAAGGTATACATCACACGGATATCATTAAGGAAATATGGATTTAGCTGCCGTTCATCACTGGAAGTGTTGTCGATGTACTGCTTGCCTACATAATTGGATACGAGGGATATATGCAAGTCGTCGATGGCTTCATAATCAATGATGCTGCTTGCAGTGATGTCGGGTGAAAATGAGATGTTGGTCTTTCCGATGGTGTCCACGTATTGATATGGTTCATTCTCAGGATCATCCCAGTAATTCCAGTTGTCGACATAAGTAATGAAGTCCTTGATCTTGTTGGTGCTGAAGCTTGCATTCAAATCCCATTTTAAACGTTTGGCAAGGCGAATCCCTGTTTGCAGTTCGATCCCGGCCCGGTATGATTCCTTCACATTGGTCATAATCGGCGCTCCTACATTGTTGATCTTGCCCGTCATGACCAGTTGATTGCTATAATCCATATAGAAGAGGTTGCCCGATAATGCAAGTCGTGAAGAGGAATATTTATATCCCAATTCGTAATCGTAAAGTGTTTCAAAGCTTGGTTCCTCACCGGCTAAGGCATCCCGGTAAGCACTCCTGTTGGGTTCGCGATTGGCTATCCCGAAAGAGAAGTAGGCCCGGTGTTTTTCACTGATGTCGTACACCAGCCCCAGCTTGGGATTGAAGAAGTAAAAATCATGCTTTTGACTGATATCCCTCAGGTCGTCATGAATGCCATTGATACGGTAGTTGATGATCCTGTATTGCAGGTCACCATAAACATTCAGTTTTGAATTTAGCTGGAAGTTGACTTTGGCGTAAACATTCAGGTCATTTTTGATCCCGCTGTTCCTGTACCACTCATGGTCTTTGTCCATATTAGCTGCATATTTAGCCCATATGATCTTTCCGTAATGATCTCCATCATACCGGTTCCATCCACCTCCTATGATCAAATCTATCTTATTCTTTTTGTAGTTTACTGACCAGGTGAACCCATAGAAATGGTTATCGAGCCATTTTTGTTGCACCAGGTCGGTGTAAATGATAGTGTCACCCCCGATGGTGATATCCGGCAGTCCATAATCAAAGAATTTTCGGTCTTCTTTATATTGTTCATAATACCCTCTTCCCCTCACATAGAAAAATGCTGTATTCAGGCGCCATTGTTTGCTGATCTCCCTGGCATAGAAGAACTGATAATGATCCTGCTGGTAGTTGTCGGTTTCATTTTCGTAGGTATATGGATTGTAAGTGCGGTTGGTATGGAGTGAATCTTTGGGTACACCTTCCCATGCCTGGTAGGTTTTTTCTTTGCCGGAGGAAATGTTGATACGGTAAATGCTTTTTTTACCGGCATATGCACCACTCAGGAAAAAAGATTTCAAATTTGTTGAGGCCCTGTCAATGTAGCCATCCGAAGATATCAGCGAAACTCTTCCGTCTACCGCCCAGCGGCCTTTGATAAGACCGGTTCCGAATTTCAAAGTGTTTTTAAAGCTATTGTAAGATCCGGCTGAACTATTGATCTGAGCGTAGGGGTCTGCATTGAATTGATTGGTTTGAATGTTAATGCTCGCTCCGAAAGCAGCAGCTCCATTGGTCGAAGTCCCGACACCCCGTTGTATCTGGAGGGTGTTTGCAGATGAGGCAAGGTCGGGCATGTTGACCCACCATACGCCATGCGATTCAGGGTCATTCAATGGAATACCGTTAAGTGTGATGTTGATGCCTGTAACATCCGTCCCGCGTATGCGAATACTAGTGTATCCGATCCCGTTTCCGGCATCCGACGAGACCACTGTGGAAGGGGAGAGGGCCATGATGTAAGGCAGATCCTGACCAAGGTTTTCTGTGGAAATTTCCTTGTCTGAGATGTTGGTGAATGATGGAGGTTCCTGCTTAAAGGTCCTGATTCCCCGGATGACAACTTCATCCTGTAGAAAAGCAGTGATTCCCAGACGAAAGTTTATTTCAGTGTCCTTGTCCAGGGTGATTTCTTTCGTTATGGATTCATACCCGATGTAAGTAACTTTCAGCTGATAGATGCCTTCTTTCAACTTAGTGAATTTAAACTGACCATCCTGATCGGTGATGGCAGTCAGAAATGTATTTTCCAGGATAATGTGAGCTCCGGGAAGCGCTTCTTTTGTATCTTGATCGCTAACTGTTCCATAAATATTGAACTGTGCCGTCATGCTTGCATGCAGAAGCATTGCAAGAAGCAATAGTAACGTAAGTCTTTTCATCATTCAGGTTTTTAATCTTCGTTTTTTCTCCTGATGAAAAAGATGGCGAAAATAACATGAGCGGCTGATTGTTATTTCAATCAGAGCTAGCCGGACTTCCATCCGGCGCCGTGTGTTTGACAGAAGTCATTTTCGTTATATCAATTTCCCTTCGCCGGCACTACCCGGATCAGGTGCAATGGGTATGATCTCAGCCCGATTGTTTGGGGCACCCCCATTGGAGTCTCCTACAAAGATACTATAATTTCTTCTGTTTACTTCTTCTATCTTCTATCGCCTTCTCTATCTCCTTCTTCAATCATCCTTTACC
>JABMQZ010000111.1 GCA_013202965.1 Bacteroidota bacterium
CAATTGCTACTTTAGCCTTGAAAATAGCACTGAATTTTCTTCGTTTTGTTTTCATTTTCACTGGTTAAAATTATTACTTTTTTTTATCCTTAACCAGTGGCCTTATTATTGGGGAGTATTATACAACGACAATTTAAAACTACATATAACCTGAAGGCTATTCCAGATATTTCAATTCAAATAAATAATTTTATTATACTCGTTGAGGTTAAAATTGATTCTAAAATAAATGAATATCAATTACCTCGAAATCCACAAATAATAATAAATCAAATTGAAAAGTATCAAGGTATTTTATTGCAAAAATCTGAAAAGATGTATTTGCATACTCTTACACGCTCATCTGCTAATATTGATTTTAAAAAGAGCTGTAAGGACTTTTGTGGCGAAATTCTATGGCATGAGATTTATTCATTAATTCAAAAATATCAAACTGATAACCAAATAGAAGCTTATTTTCATAATGAATTTTTAAAATTTATGGAGGACAATAGAATGGGCAACCCTAAAGTATCTTATGAACTAGTTAATGGTATGCAGTCACTATTAAATCTTTACGACCAAATTGAAATAGTATTAAAAGATTTAAAAATCCCTTATAGCACATCTTTCGGTTCTAAATGGACTGGATACTATATATTTAGAGATGATAAAAAAAGCGATAAGAACTATGGATTTATTGGAATTTATTGGGAAACTGACAAATTGACTTTTTTGTTTAGTAATGAAAAGGCAAAGAATAAAATTTCTAACGAGGAAATTGAAGGCCAATTTCAAAGACAAGTAGATAATAAATTGTTTTGTAAGTACTTTATCTTTGAGGATGAACATTACTTTTGTTTAAAACCAGATAAACAAATTGAGAAATTGAAAGATTGGGTTAATAATAATTATAATCTATTAAATAGATTATCTGTCTAATAATTAATTAAATCCAATAATTAAGCACTAATCCAGTCATCCCCCTCCACAGGCGCAAGCGAGAGTTCATTATGCTTGCTCCTGTGCGCTTCTGGTGTGTATAACGCTGCCTTCGGGGCAGTGCCCTGTGGGTTTTCAATAAGATTTTTTGGATGAAAAGGATTAGCCTTTGGTGATATCAGAGCCTTTTTCCTGATGAAGTCTGATATTTTGCTGGACTCATTATCGTATCTTTGCAATATGTATTATAGAAGAAAGATAATATTGTCTCTTTTAGAAGTGTTCAATGGGGAGTTGGGGAAAATCAGATTGCAAAAGCTGCTAATGTTATTGAGTAAGCTTCAAAACAAACCATCATTTGATTTTGTTCCTTATAAATTTGGATGTTTTTCTTTTCAGGCAAATGCCGATTTATACACTATGATGAAGTATCAACAAGTTGATGAGGATCAAAATTGTTGGAAGAAAATTGACAATAAGAGTTACATAAACGAACTCTGTAATGATGATAAAAAAGCACTTAGTGATATTATTAAACTTTATCAAAATAAATCTTCAGAAGAGTTAATTGAAATTACTTATAAAAGATATCCCTTTTATGCAATGAATAGCACTATCCTTGATCAAGTATTAGAAGGTGAAGGTTTAAATGAAGTAAAAAGAATTAGAACACCGTTGAAAGGCAAAGGACTTTTTACAATAGGGTATGAAGGTATTTCTCTGGAATCCTATTTAAATAAACTTATAAAATATGGAGTGAAGGCCCTTGTCGATGTTAGGATGAACCCGTTAAGCAGGAAGTATGGTTTTAGTAAAAACCAGCTTGATAATGCTTGTTCTGGAATAAACATCAAATATGTTCACATTCCTGAGTTAGGAATAGAATCAGACAAAAGGAGGGAGTTAAATAATCAGTCTGATTACAATTTGCTTTTTGATGATTACAAAAAAAACAACCTACCTGCTACAATCGAATTTCAAAAAAAAGTTATTGACTTAATCGATAAATACGATCGGATAGCTTTGACTTGTTTTGAGGCGAACATAAATCAATGTCATCGAAAGCCACTTGCTGAAGCCATTTCCAAATTTCCAAACTTTTCGTGGAGTGTTAGACACATATAAATAATGGCTAAAGAAAAGATTCTCATTACAGTTAAGACATACCCAACCTTATCAGGTAAATATGATGAATTAGTTTGTACGGCTGGTTTCCGGGAAGATGGTAGTTGGGTTAGATTATATCCCATTCCGTTTAGAAAAAAGTCCTATGAACAGCAGTATAAAAAGTATGAATGGATTGAGTTAGATATTGTAAAGAATAAAAGTGACTTTAGACCGGCAAGTTACAGGCCATATTCTTTTGACTCAAAGATAAACCGGCTTGAATATGTTGATACATCCAATAATTGGGCAAAGCGCAAGAGAATAGTATTACAGAATGTCTATACTGACTTGAATCCTTTAATTGCTGAAGCAAAGAACAAAGAAATATGTACCTCTCTTGCAGTATTCAAGCCAACTAAAATAAAGGACTTTTTGGTAAAAGAAGTTGAAAGAGAGTGGGATGCTGATAAACTTAAAAAGCTTAAAGCAAATAGGGACCAAACCAGTCTCTTTGAACATCCGGAAGATCCCTTTAAAGTTGTAAGGAAGCTGCCCTATGAGTTTAGGTATGTGATTGAGGATGTTAATGGGAAAGAGAGTAAAATGATGATTGAGGACTGGGAAATCGGAGCTTTGTTTTGGAGACTACTTGAGAAATATAGTGGGGATGAAGCAAAAACTATTGAAGATGTAAGAAAAAAGTATTTTGACGATTTTGCCAAAACAAAGGATCTTCACCTATTTTTAGGGACTTCACAGCTCTACCATTTTGTTTCTCATAATCCATTTATGATAATTGGGACATTTCACCCAAAGCATGAAAGTCAAATTGCATTATTTTGAAAATGTAAATTTGCGGGAGCTGGAGTTCATTATGCTTGCTATTGTGGGGCATATAAATTGAATCAAAGTTCAGACAAATGAAAAAAGAGAATGCAATAAAAATATTCCAAGAACAAACAGTTCGTACTCATTGGGATGACAAACAAGAAAAGTGGTACTTTTCTGTACAAGATGTTGTTCAGATTTTGACAGATAGTAAGGATGTAAAGCAATACATTAAATGAGTAAGAAGCTGTGATAATGAATTAAATTACAACTGGGGTACAATTTGTACCCCGCTTAAAATGATAGCTGCAGACGGGAAAAAGTATACAACTGATTGCGCCCCGATGGGGCTATGTGGGTAGGACATATTATAAACCCCGTGCTATGCACGGGGCTAATGATTTTCGCACCTTTGGTGCTAGAAAATTTAAATTAATTTCTGAGAAATCTTTTATTAAATCCGAAACAATATTGAACTGTGCCCACCGCCCACCGCCTACTGCCCATTGCCCGAATCCTACCAATCAAACATCGGAAAATCACCCATCATCTTGTTGACACGTTCGCGGGTGCTGAGGATCAGCTTTTCATCTTCTACATTGTTGATCACATCATCGATCATCTCAACGATGGGTTCCATGTGCTCTTCTTTCAGCCCCCTGGTGGTGATGGCCGGGGTGCCAACGCGCAGGCCGGAGGTCTGGAACGGAGAACGGCTGTCGAAGGGAACCATGTTCTTGTTCACGGTGATATCGGCCTGTACCAATGTGTTTTCAACGATCTTTCCGGTGATATCAGGGAATTTGCTCCGCAGGTCGATCAGCAGGAGGTGGTTGTCGGTGCCGTCTGAGATCACATGGTATCCACGATCAATAAAAGCTTTACCCATGACATCGGCATTTTTCTTCACCTGCAGGATATACTCAAAATAGCCATCGGTCAGTGCTTCACCGAAGGCCACTGCCTTGGAGGCGATCACATGCTCCAGTGGCCCGCCCTGTATGCCAGGGAATACCGCTGAGTTGAGCACCGTCGACATCATTTTAACCACGCCCTTAGGTGTGGTGAGCCCCCATGGATTTTCAAAGTCTTCACCCATCAGGATCATCCCGCCCCGGGGTCCGCGAAGGGTTTTATGTGTGGTGGTGGTGATGATATGGCAATGCGGGATGGGATCATTCAGGATGCCTTTGGCAATGAGTCCGGCCGGATGTGCAATGTCGGCCATGAGGAGGGCACCTACCTGGTCGGCAATGTCGCGCATACGCTCAAAATCCCAGTCGCGTGAGTAGGCCGAAGCCCCTGCAAGGATGAGTTTTGGTTTTTCTTTTAAGGCGATCTCTTCCATCTTGTCATAATTGACGGTGCCGCTATCTTCATCCACCCCATAGGCAACTGGATTGTAAAGGATGCCTGAGCTGTTCACCGCAGAGCCGTGTGAGAGGTGTCCGCCATGCGAAAGGTCGAGGCCAAGGAAGGTATCACCTGGTTTCAGGCAAGCCAGGAATACGGCCATGTTTGCCTGTGCACCTGAATGTGGCTGAACATTGGCATATTCGGCGCCATAAAGCTCTTTGGCCCTGTCGATGGCGAGCTGCTCGGTTTCATCCACGAACTGGCATCCGCCATAATATCTTTTTCCGGGATAACCTTCAGCATATTTGTTGGTCATGCAGGAACCCATTGCTTCCAGAACCTGGTCACTTACAAAGTTTTCCGAAGCGATAAGCTCTATGCCGTAACGTTGCCGGTCTTGTTCTTTCTTCATGATGTCGAATACTGCCTTGTCTCTTTCCATGGGTGGGATTGTTTAGATTATTATTTTCAGATGATGTTGATTTTTAAGGAATGGCAAAATTACGGGAAAAATTGATTCCAACAAAGTTAATAGAAGGATGTTTATTGATAAGGCTAACGGCTAATGGTCAACGGCTAACGGTTAATGGTCAACGGCAACTCAACACTATTCTGACTACTGACTTCTGTCTTCTGACTACCGACTTCTGATAAAATTGAATAGCTTTGCAGCGCATGAAAAATTACAAGCACATCTTCTTCGATCTGGACCGGACGCTCTGGGATTTCAATGCGAGCGCAGATGATACTTTCAATTATATGTACCGGAAATATGCACTTTCAGATAAGGGCATTCCTACCCTAATGGCTTTCAGGGAAAGATATGAAGTTCATAATAACATGCTGTGGAGCTGGTATCGCAAGGGAGAGATACTGAAAGAGAAATTGAACCTCCTGCGCTTTGAGATGAGCCTGGCTGATTTTGGTATCACTGATCAATCTATCGCCATCGGCATGTCGGAGGATTATGTTCTGGTTAATCCTGAAAAAGTATTTTTGTTTCCCGGTGCGATTGAAACACTCGAATACCTTGCTCCGAAATATCCTCTCCATCTCATCACCAATGGCTTCCAGGAGGTACAGGAGCAGAAATTCAACATTGCCCGCTTCGACAGGTTTTTTAAAACAGTTACGACCTCAGAGGAAGCAGGTTTCAAAAAGCCTGAGCCGGAGATATTTCATTTTGCATTTGAAAAAGCAGACAGTTCTGCGGAGGAGAGTATCATTATCGGCGATGATCTTGCAGTGGATATCGTGGGTGCCCGCAATGTGGGTATGGATCAGGTTTTCTTCAACCCCTCACATGATCCTTATGATGAAGAGGTAACCTATGAAATCACATGCCTGAAGGAACTGATTGATCTGTTTTAGACCAATTCATTCAAGCTTGCGATGATTGTTTCACATCCTTTTGGCAGGTCTCCCATCTCAACATGAATTTTTGCATTCACCGGAAGCAGGAGATCTACCCTTGACCCAAATTTGATCATTCCGATCATCTCTCCCTGGAAAACATTATTTCCTGGTTCCGGCTTGCATATGATCCTGCGGGCTACAGCCCCTGCGATCTGGCGCATCATCACTTCCCGTCCTTTTTCATCCCTGAAAACAAGGGTGGTATGCTCATTAATTAATGAAGATTTGGGATTGAATGCAACAATATGCTTACCCGGATGATGCTTTTTATAAACCAATTTCCCGCCGACGGGGCTCCAGTTAATATGCACATTCATCGTCGACATAAAAACTGATACCTGGATGCGCTCGCTATTAAAATACTCTTTTTCATATACTTTCTCAAGAGCAACCACCCTGCCATCAGCACCGCTGTAAACAGCATCTTCATCAGGAAGGACTTTTCTGTCGGGAAAGCGAAAAAATCTCACCACAAAAAAGATGAATACAAAAGCGGAAACATAGAGGAAGTAATGTACAGGGCTCTGGGCAGGAAAAATCCAGTTAAGAAGTATCAGCAAAGCAGATACACCTGCAAGCAGTACGAGGATAGGGATTATGCCGGCTGTATGTAATTTCATGAGCTACACAAAAGTATAAAAACAAATACAATTGGTGATACAAAGAGGATGCTGTCGACCCGATCCAGTATGCCTCCATGCCCTGGAAGTAATCTTCCCGAGTCTTTCACTCCTGCTTTTCTTTTAAGCAGGGATTCGGCCAGATCGCCAATGGTACCGAAAACAGTTATGATCAGCGCGATCACCATCCATTGCCATACATCCAGTTCAGGAGAAAATATGGAAATAATATAGGCGGCAATAATGGCAAATCCGAAACCTCCGATGCTGCCTTCCCATGATTTTTTTGGGGATATGGCTTTATATAAGGTGTGTTTGCCGAATAGGCTGCCGCTTAAATATGCAAAGGTGTCGTGGGTCCAGAGGATAATGAACATCCCAAGTACAAGCCAGGGTGTGTGATAGCCCGGGATTAGCAATGGGTTCAGGAAAAGGTTAAGTAGGCCGAGGGGGATTACGACAAATGCAAGTCCGCTGAGATCGACAGCAATCCTGCGAATGGCTTTTTCTTTGCCGTAGAATACGCTCACTGAAGCATAGATCATAATGACCGGCAGGATCAACCATAAGAATCTTGCGTCTGCCTTATATGCATTCGATGTTGCATACAAGCCAATAAGCGTATAGACGATAAATCCGGCGAGCCAGCCCGGCAGCGCATCAATAAATTTTGCATCAGGAATTGCCAGGCGCTGAAACTCTGCTAAACCCAGCATCGTCATTAGCAGGAACAGCAGCGAAAAAGCTGTTGGTGACCAGATGGCGCTTGTCATGATAGCGGCAACAAAGACCGCACCCGTTATCGTTCTAATTATGAGATTTTTCACATCAGGCAGCTTAGTGTGGGGTTTGGTCATCTACAAGGAAAACATAGAGTTCTTTTGGCCCGTGGGCACCCATAACCAGCGTTTTTTCTATGTCAGCTGTCCGGCTTGGCCCGGTAATCACTGATATCATAGTGGGCAGCTTCCTGTCGTATTTTGATTTCATGCCCTTCAGGGCATCCTTCAGATCAGGGACCAGCTGTGAAACCCGTGCATAAACAAGGTGGGTTTCAGGAAAAGCATTCATGCGCCGCCCTGATGCATGTGCCGATGAAACCATTATGCTGCCAAGTCGTGCGATAAGATATTCACAGCGGGTTAAGCCGGCCTGCATATGCTCAAAATCAACTTCATCGCTGGTGATATTTATGCCGGCCTGCTTCAGGAAGATTTTCAGCTTATCGTCTATACAATGGATGCTGTCCCATCCTTTCTCTTTCATCACAGAGTGAAGCATAACAGCAAATTCGGCATCATCGCTGCAATAAACAAACTTTCCTGATACTTTGATAAATTCCTGCGCAAAAACAATCTCAGGCGAATCGCCGGCTTCTGTGAATACGGATGACTCAAAGTCAACATCCTGGTATGGATTGTCAAGCTTGGAGATCAAGGCATTCCTGACACTCTTCAGTACCTTCTCACGTGAGGTTGTTTCGTCCATGCTATGCTATTTCTCTTCCTGATCCAGTGGTTTGTCCGGATCTGCATTTTCTTTCAAATCTTCTGGCTTCTTATCGCTGGTTTTCGGCTTCTTCTTGGTGCTGGTTTTCGGCTTCTTATCGCTGACTTCTGACTTCTGATTTCTGATTTCTGATTTCTTCTCGTTCTCCTCATCATTCTCTCCAATTCTCTTCTCCTCATCCCAGGGGCGTTTGCCAAAGATCTCTTCCAGGTCCTCGCTGAAGATCACTTCTTTCTTAAGCAGTCTGCCGGCGAGTTTTTCCAGCTTTTTCCGGTTATTTTTTAAAAGGTCCACAGCTCTTTCATAGGCTTTTTCCACCATATCCCTGATCTCTATATCAATCAGTTCTGCAGTTTTTTCACTGTATGGTTTATGAAAGGAGTATTCCTGTTGTCCGCTGGAGTCATAATAGCTGATATTTCCAATTTTATCATTCAGTCCGAAATACACCACCATGTTAAAGGCCTGTTTGGTGACTTTCTCCAGGTCATTGAGGGCACCGGTTGAAACTTTACCGAAAATAACTTTTTCAGATGCTCTGCCACCAAGGGTGGCGGTCATCTCATCAAACATCTGCTCCCAGGTGGTGATCTGTCTTTCTTCGGGCAGGTACCAGGCAGCGCCAAGCGCCTTTCCACGCGGGACGATGGTTACCTTTACCAGGGGGTGGGCATGTTCCAGCAGCCAGCTGATGGCAGCATGGCCTGCTTCATGGAAAGCGATCACTTTTTTCTCTTTGGGAGAGATGATCTTGTTCCTTTTCTCCAACCCGCCTATGATCCTGTCGATGGCATCCATGAAATCCTGTTTGGTAACACTTTTGTGCTCATTCCTGGCTGCGATCAATGCCGATTCATTACATACGTTGGCAATATCTGCCCCGGAAAACCCGGGTGTTTGTTTCGCAAGGAAGTTAATATTTATTGTGCCATCTGTTTTCAGCGGGCGCATATGGACTTTAAAGATGGCTTTTCTTTCTTCCAGGTCGGGAAGTTCCACATGGATCTGCCTGTCGAAGCGTCCGGCACGCATAAGCGCACGGTCGAGGATGTCGGCACGGTTAGTGGCAGCGAGGATGATAACGCCAGTATTGCTGGAAAATCCATCCATCTCGGTAAGCAACTGGTTGAGGGTGTTCTCTCTTTCGTCGTTGGCACCGGTCATGGGGTTTTTCCCCCTTGCTCGGCCAATGGCGTCGATTTCATCAATAAAGATGATACAGGGTGCTTTTTCCTTTGCCTGTTTAAAGAGGTCGCGAACCCTTGAGGCACCCACTCCTACGAACATCTCCACGAAATCAGATCCCGAGATGCTGAAAAAAGGCACTTTGGCTTCACCGGCCACAGCTTTGGCGAGCAGGGTTTTCCCTGTTCCGGGAGGGCCGACAAGCAAGGCTCCTTTGGGGATTTTGCCTCCGAGCTTGGTATATTTATCCGGGCTTTTAAGGAAGTCGACAATCTCTTTGATCTCCACTTTCGCTTCCTCCAGGCCTGCAACATCCTGGAAATTAATAGAAACACTGCTGCCTTTATCGAAGAGCTGTGCTTTGGATTTCCCAATGTTAAATATCTGGCTTCCGCCACCGCCGGCACCCCGGCCCATCATACGCATGATCACGATCCAGACCACAACCAGGATCACTATCGGCAACAGCCAGCCCAGGCTATCTGTCCAACTGGTGCGGGTATCAAATTCAGGATACACAGGTTTTGAAAGATTCTTCTGCGTTTCTGCAAGATCGTCTTTAAAATCTTTGACGTCACCGATATTCAGGTAATATTGCGGGCCATCCGAACTTAAGCCGGAAGGCTTGACATCTTCATAATTGGGGTCATTATTTAGCCTGTCCTCTTTAATGAAAATCTCAGCCTTATCTTTATTTATGACAATGATCTTTTCGACATCCTCATCCTGCAGCATTTCTGTTAAATGCTGCCAGTTTGTTTTCTTGGTGCTGTCACCAAATCCGGTCCAGTATACGATAAAAATGATAAAGAACATGATGGCATAGATCCAATAGAAATTGAATTTTCCCTTGTTTTTTAATTTGGGAAAGCCTCCTGTTTTTTTCTCTTTATCCTTATGATTTGTATCTGCCATTCTGTCTTAAAAATTAATCAATTTCTGATAATTATTGCACGTTCTCAACTTTTGTGATCTCCGTATCTGCCCACAGCTCTTCAAGCTTGTAAAATTTACGGGTGTTATCCTGGAAAATATGGACAACGACATCAGCATAATCCAACAAAATCCATTCCGCATTTTCAAAACCTTCTTTATTCCATGGTTTTCTTTCGGTTTCTTTCCTTACCGTATCCGTAACACTGTCGGCCAGCGCAACCGCATGTACATTGCTGCTTCCATGTGCAATGACAAAATATTCTGCCACTGTATTGGGTAATTTAGCGAAATCAATAAACAGGATTTCAAGGCCTTTTTTATCTTCCAGGCCTTTTACAACTGCATCAACGACTTGCCGTGATGTTAAATCCTTAGCATCTGTCATAGAAAGTGCTTTGCTGCAAAGATAATCAAATATGCATTTACATAATCAGATAGATGATGTTGGATGTTGAGAATTTGCATTTAGAATAGATAATTTTTATTAATATAGCTTCTCCATACAGAATTGTATTTTATGACATCAGCTGTAAAAATTATAAAGCTAAAAGAAACCAGCTCTACAAATGCATTTGCAAAGGAGCTCTTGAAGCATGAACAGCCTGTGGAAGGCACGGTCATCCAGGCTGCTTATCAGACAGCAGGCAAAGGACAGGAAAGCAATTCCTGGGACAGTGATCCGGGAGAAAATGTCCTGATGACGATGATCCTGTATCCCGATTTCCTGGAAATTTCCCGGCAATTCAATCTCAGCATGACGATAGCGCTGGGCATCAGCGATTTCCTGAAAAGTTTACTTCCTGCTCATGTGATCAGGATCAAATGGCCCAATGATATTTACATTGGGGATAAAAAAATTGCTGGCATACTGATCAATAATGAAGTAATGGGTACGCAATTTAAGCATGTCATTGCAGGGATGGGGATCAATGTTAACCAGACTGTTTTCAGCGAGGAAATACCAAACCCGGTTTCTTTGAAACTGCTCACCGGGCATACAAACGATATTGATAAGCTGGTATTGCTGCTTTCAGAAAATCTCCTCACAAGATATGAACAGTTAAGAACGGAGGGAGAGCACATTATCATTCAGGATTATCATTCCCTCTTACTTGGTATGGGAGAATGGAAGGAGTACATCTATCTTAACAAGAAGATCAGGGCGAAGGTCACAGGTGTTAATGAGTTCGGGAGATTGATGCTGGAAACGGATGGCGATCTGATCGAATGTGATTTGAAGGAGATAGCTTACAAGTTTTGAGTTTTCCTCCTTCGCTTCGCTACGGCGGACACAGTGAGTGTTGGGTTGGATTTTGGATTTTGGATTTTTAATTATTCACTCTTAACTTCAATTCTTCACCAGGCACTGGGCACTAGGCATTAGGCACTCCTAATGATGCCTGATTTTGTCAATCATATGATTGACAAGGTTCGTAAGCGGCCGTTTGGCCATCATGGCAATCATTGCTGACATTTTTCCATCGAATTCGATATGGACGGCAGTCTGCTCTTCTTCTTTTTTCTCGAGATTGATCTTGAATTTAAAATCGAAAGGCACTTTTCCGTCAGAACTCAGCAGTATCGATTTATGATGCTCAACTGATTCTATCTTCATTCCGATCTCGGCAAGGTCTTTAATGGTAAACCTTCCTGAAACTTTAGTTGACTCCCACTTAACAACTTGTTCAGGCATGAGTTTTTCAAAATTGTTAAAGTCGGTCAGAAAATCAAAAACCTGGCCTACAGGTTTATTGACGATGATAAGGTCACTTGTGATGTTCATAATGAAAATAATAAATTATTCGCCCCATTTCTTCGGGTTTTGCCTCCATTCGATAAGCGACTGCAGATCAGAATCCTTGATATAATTGCTTTCCACAGCCCTCTTGATCAGGTGATCATAGTCGGTAAGGGTAATAAGCTTGCAGTCTTCCTTCATAAAGTTATCGACAGCGGCTTTTAAATCATAAGTAAAGATGGCCACCATTCCTTTTACATTACATCCTGCCTCGCGTAATGCAGAAACTGCAGTGAGGCTGCTTTTTCCGGTTGACACGAGGTCCTCTACAACAACGACCGACTGCCCCTGTTCAACGACGCCTTCAATTTTGTTCTCGAGCCCATGCTTTTTACTGGAAGAGCGTATATAAACAAATGGTAAGCCCAATTCCTGTGCAACCAGGGCCCCCAGCGCTATTGCTCCGGTTGCAACACCTGCGATCACGTCGACATTGCCGAATTCCTCCTGTATGGCCTTTACAAACTCCTGCCGCATATAGGTTCTCACTTTGGGGTATGAAAGCGTGATCCTGTTATCACAATAAATAGGCGATTTCAATCCTGAAGCCCAGGTGAAGGGATTCGCATTATCCAGTTTTATTGCTTTAATTTGTAAGAGGAAATCGGATATGGTAACTGCTGTTTCTTCGTTATAGATCATGCATCAAAATTTAAGGTATTATTCAAGTCTATTGTATTCAAGGGGTTACAAAAATATACTCTAAAAACAAGAAGGCCATTTATCAAAGAACCAATAAATAAAATCAACTAAATTTTTTTCAAAAGTACGAAAATGAGAAGAAATTAGCACTTGACTAATTGCACTTAAATATTAAGGCCATTTTTATTACAAAATATTTGGATTTTATGTATTAATTGATTAGATTAATTGACGAATTTAAAGATCAAGATAAATATTCATTTTATCTAATGGTACATTCAACAACCAAGTGCAAGTCAAGGATTAAA
>JABMQZ010000112.1 GCA_013202965.1 Bacteroidota bacterium
CAACCACCCTGACCTTGCCATCATAGAAATTCACATGATTATTTTTATCTACCAGGCCCATGGAATATAGATCCAGTGAATAAGGCCCATTCAGGATAAGATCTACATATTTTTCATTGGCCAGCACCACATCATCAAAGATCTTCAGCGAGAATTTTGCAAACTCCACGAAGCCTTCGGCCTTTGTAATGATATCATCCCGCTGATCGATAGTTAATCCTTTCCTTACCCCACCGGGAATATTCATGACCACATGTGTCTGGTGTCCGCCAATAAGTGCCTGTATCTCTTGTGCGATCCTTCTTTGTTTGATCACTTCACCCCCTATCTCCAGCCCCACTTTGGCAATGACTCCGAGAATGTTTCGTTCTCCGGGAGGAGCATCCGGTCCAACAACGAAATCAGGTGCGGCAAGGGCATAGAAATGAGCAATATGGCTATGTACAAAATGTGCCATATAAAATAACTCCCTAAGTTTTAAGGCAGTAGGCGGTGGGGTGACACCAAAAACCTCATCGGCAGCTTTGCCGGAAGCCATATGATGACAGCCCGGGCAAACACCGCATATTTTGGTAACAATTTGCGATAATTCCTCCACCGGCCTTCCTTCGCAGAATTTTTCAAAACCGCGTAATTCAGGAACCTGGAAGTATACATTTTTTACGGCACCTTCCCTATCGAGGAATATCTCAATTTTTCCGTGTCCCTCAAGGCGGGTAATGGGATCAATGGTTATCTGATGTTTCATGTATTTAATATTTTTTTATTCACAAGCTGTTAATCCACATTTGTTTCCTCCATCACCTTTCTTCGCAATATTGAAGCCGGCAGACTGAACCTGTAGAATGTCCCGGCAATATCTTCAATTGAATTAAGGATCATATTAATTTCTTCCGGATCATTTGAGTCGACCATAGTAGCAATGGCGGACATCATCTTGGCTCCGGGATCAGTCACATCCGGAGGGGGCCCATAGCACCCACGACAGGGGGCATTCCCCTCAATACAGCGGACACCGCACCCTCCCCTTGTTGCCGGCCCCATGCATAGTACTCCCTGTTCCAGGAAGCATGTTTCCCCGTCATCTTCTATTTCCCATGGCCGGTAGAATTTCTTCACTGATTTGTTATCTGTTTTTGTGCGTTTGCATTCATCACACTGGCTTTTATCCAGTGCACCGATCACACTTTCTTTATATGGAAGCTCAGCTCCTGAAACAATGGCCCTGAACACCTCCATCAGCCTCTCGCTTTCGGGAGGACAACCCGGTATATAATAATCCACACAAGCAATACTGCCTAAAGTCAGAACATCGTTGTAAAAAGCGGGTAATTCCAATTCACCTTCCGGTATTTCAAACCTGGGCCGGGGCGTAATTTTTTCAGGATTTATTGTCGATTCAGTATCCATATAAACCCGCTCAAAAATTGAATCACGATCATGGAAATTGGCCAATCCCGGAATTCCACCCATATGGGCACAGGATCCGTATGCAACAAGGATCTTTGATTTTTGCCGAAGAAGCACAGCCATGAGTTCATTCTCACTGTTCCTGATGGCACCATTGAACAGGCACACATCAATAAAGCCATCGGGCATTTCTTCTACATCTTTGTATTTTATATCCAGTGCAAGGGGCCAGAATACAAGATCGGCTGATGCAACAATTTCCAGCAATCTCTCATGCACGTCAAGCACTGAAACACAGCAACCGCCACAGGCAGCGCCCCAGTATATAGCCAGCTTCAGTTTTTCTTTTTTTGCTTTTTTTCCCTTTTCCATGATGTTTATGGTTTATGAAACATTTTCAATCACCTTTCTTACCCTGCACGGGCCAAGGCTGGCTATTTGTTCTCTCATCTCATCGGCAAGAGCTGCAAACTGTTTTCCCTCACTGGCGCTGATCCATTCAAGCCGGATACGCCTTTCATCAATTCCCATCTGTTTAATATACCTCTTTAAAAATTCAACCCTCCGCATGCATTTGTAGTTTCCTTCATGGTAATGGCAATCGCCCGGATGGCATCCACAGATGAGCACTCCGTCGGCACCTTCACGGAAAGATTTCAACACAAAAGTAGGGTCTACCCTTCCCGAGCACATCACCCGGATGATCCTGATGTTATGGGCATACTTCATGCGGGATGTTCCTGCGAGGTCGGCACCGGTATAGGAGCACCAATTACAGAGGAATGATATGATCTTAGGTTCAAATTTTTCCATGTTAAGCCTCCTCAATAATAGTTTGTGTTATTTTTAGTTTTCCACGGTTGAGCATTCCTTTAATCTGCGACAGTATCTGCCTGTCGGTATAATGCCTGCTCCTGATCGCACCGGTAGGACATGCCGAGCCACAGCTACCACATCCTTTGCAAATGACCTCATTTACTTCCGAAACATTTTTCTCTTCATCAAATGTGATGGCTGAATACGGGCATACGCTGATGCAAGTCTGGCAGCCACAGCAGATATCCTCGTTGACCACTGCCGTGGTAACTTCCACTGCTACAGTTCCCCTCAGGATACCGGCCAGCACCCTGGCAGCTGCAGCCCGGGCCTGGGAGATAGATTCGGGTATATCTTTAGGGCCCTGGCATGTACCCACAATGTAAACCCCGTCGGTAGTTGTGGCTACAGGGTCAAGCTTGGGATGCTTTTCAATGTAGAAATTATTGCCGCACATGCTGATCCCTGCTATATGGGAAATATCCTTGGCATCATCCCTGGCTTCCATCGCAGTCATCAGGATCACAAGGTCTGCAGGAACTTCAATATTTTCTCCCGACATCTTTTCCTCCATTCTGATGATCATCTCACATTCTTCATCCTGCTTAGCCTCTGAAACCACCGGAAGGTTTTTTTCAGGATCAAACATCAGGAACATAATATTCCGCCCTGAAGTTGAAGTATATAATTCTTCGCATCCCTTACCGAAGGCACGCATATCAGCATAGAGATCGTAAATGCCGGCATCAGGCAAGGCAGACCTCAGCTGGTTTGCATATTTTAATGCAGTGGTACAGCAAGTCCTGGAACAATACTCATGGGTATCATTATTCCTGCTTCCCACACAATGGATGATCGCCACATGTTCAGGCACTTTCCCTTGCTTGGTGAGAATCTTACCTGACAGCAGCATTTGTTCAAATTCAGAAGACGTAATGACATCCTTTATTCGCCCATATGCATAATTTTCGATGGGAGTCGGGTCATAAGCCTTAAGGCCTGTTGCAACAATGATATGCCCGAATTTTAATTCCTCCTTTCCTCCTCCGTTCGGCTTGATACTGGTTTCAAAATTTCCAATATAACCGAAAATATCTTCTATGGTTGTGCCTTTATAGACCTTGATATGCTTATGTTCACTTACTCTTTTTATCATAGGTCCCAGAAATGATGCCACTGAATTCAGATAAGGGAAACTCAGGTCAATGTCGGCAGCATGTCCACCCAGTTTTTCATCTCTTTCAAGCAGGTATACCTGCTTACCGGCTTCTGCGATACTGAGTGCTGCACTCATACCTGCAACACCGCCGCCAATGATCAGGGTCGCCGGGTCTATATCAACCGATAGTTTTTCCAGGGGTTCGTGATAGCTCACCTTTTCAATAGCAGCCCTGATCAGATCAGCGGCTTTCACTGTTGCAATCTCCCTGTCGGTATGAACCCAGGAAACATGTTCGCGAATATTTGCCATTTCAAGAAGATATTGGTTTAGCCCGGCATTCTCAAGCGCCTTCCTGAAAGTTAGTTCATGAATGCGAGGAGAACAGGCAGCAACCACAATCCTGTCAAGCTGATGTTCCTTAATATCTTTAATCACAAGTTCCTGGCCGGGATCAGAACACATGTATTTATAATCCCTGGAAATGATAACATTTTCCAGTTTACCAATTTCTTCGGCAAGCTGTTCTACATCCACCATTTTGGCAATGTTGTTTCCGCACCAGCAGATATATACTCCTATTCGTGAATCTTTCATAAGAAGTGCTTTATGTTGTTGCGAAATTGGTTCCGGATTTTTCCTGCAGCTTCTGTGCTTCTTTTTTAAGATTTGCAAAATAAATTGCAAAAGGCCTGTATGCCAGGTGTGACCATTTTGAAAATGGCACTTCGATCATGATCATTGGCACGAGGATAGCCAGGTGTGCAACATAGAGATAATATGTCGCCAGTGGCATACCGGCAAGCCTGAATACATGTACAAGTATCCCGGTTATCACGGTCAGTAAAAGCATGATGATAAACAACCAGTCACTGACATGGGTAAATTTAAATTTGGCATTGATTTTCCTGAGCCTTCCAATGATCACTGCGATCAGGCCGAAAAGCAGGCCAAATGTTGCATAATAACCCAGCAATCGTTGCGGATGCCAGGGATCGTAAATTTCTTCCGTCTGAAACCATGGCAAAAATACTACAATAATGATAAACATGATGGTATAGCCCGACATCAGCAGCCAATGCCATAACCAATACTTCTTACCATCACATTTGGAGAAGCTCCATTGGGTGGAAAAATGAAAGATCAGCCTCCAGGCTTCCTTAAAATACAGGAAGAACGGTATTTTTACAGCTTCTGCGCCATGCACGATCTTGAGGTACATCCTGAATAAATTTGACATCAGGAGCAGCGCTACGATAATGGCCATGGTCCAGTCGCCGTATTCCACCCACTTCAGTGGTATGATAGAATTTATCCTGACACCCCCTTCAGAGGTTAATTCAGGACTGATGGAGGGCCAGAAAATAGCAAATGCAAGCACAATAAGCCCACCCAGCAGCAGAATTGCACCAATCTCCCATACTTTCGAAGTATAAAATTTTCTCGAAAGACCTGTCCAGTCGTACAGAGAGGTAAGGTATCGCCGCAGGCTCATCATGACTTCCCCCGGATTGGCATCCCTGGGACAGGTATCTGAGCATTCGCCACAATAATAGCACAGCCACGGATCAATACTTGAAACAAGTTTTTGTTTTAATCCCATTTGCATGGTCCTGATCGCCTGCCGGGGAAACATAAACGAATCCTCTGACAGGGGACACATAGCTGTACAGTTTCCGCAATGAAAGCAATCGTTCCATGATTGCAATCCGAACTTTTTCAAATCAGTTTTAAATGTAGGATCAACTCTGTAGTTCATATTTATTCCTCCCTTAATGTTGAGAGCTCTTTTGCCCTGAGTTCAATATCATGAAGACCTTCATGAGGTATGTTGACCTTGCCTTTCATTATGTTTTGCAACACCTTTGAGGCGGCTGCAGATCCGTGGGCAACTGAATCAGGAATATCTTTGGGACCCTGACATACACCTGCCAGCGCAATTCCCTCTTTCGAGCTGCCACTATGGTCACAACTGCTGTTAGCCTCCAGAAACCAGCCTGAGCTTCCCTGCTTGATGTTTAGCAATCCGGCAAGTTTTCCGGCATCATCCCTTGGTTCCAGGCCCACTGCAAGGATTACCATATCCACCTTTTGCTCAAGCAGCCTTTTGTTCAGGATATCTTCAGTTCTCAGGCTGAGATGCCCATTTATTTGCTCAATTTTAGCCGTCCTTCCCCTAACAATATGTACGCCCTCATCCTGTATGCGTTTGTAAAACTCCTCATAGCCTTTCCCGAAAGCACGCATGTCGATGAAGTACTCATAAACTTCAGCATCCGGAAGTTTTTCTTTTACCAGATGGGCAAGTTTGAGAGAATACATGCAGCACACCCTCGAGCAGTAATCATTGTAATTCCTGTCGCGGCTGCCTATACAGTGGATCAGGGCAAAACTTTTCGGCTCATCTCCTGCGGGTTGAAACACCCAGTTTCCTTTTTTATCCCTGGTCCTGAAGCGTATATCGCCCCCGGTAGGGCCGGCTGCATTGACCAGTCGTTCAAATTCAAGAGAAGTGAGCACATTGGGGAAACGTCCATATCCAAATTCACTGATCCTTCCGGCGTCGAAGGTTTTGAAACCGGTGGCAACAATGATATTTCCGACCTTAATTTTTACATCCTTGTCCTGCTCTTTGAAATCAATGCAATTGGTCAGGCACACTTTCTGGCAAACACCACATTTTTCTTCCTGCAGATATCTGCAATGGTCAGGATCGATGAGGTATTTATTAGGAACAGCCTGAGGGAAAGGTATATAAATGGCCTTTCGCATACTGGTATTGGCATCAAATTCACTATATACATTTTGAGGGCATTTCTCGCTGCACACCCCACATCCAATACAGGCAATAACGTCCACATAACGAGCCTTCTGGTGGATGGTCACTTCATAGTTTCCGGCACTGCCACCCAATGCTGCCACCTCTCCCAGTGTGATCAGTTCGATATTAGTATGCTGAGCAACTTCCACCATCTTGGGAGTAAGAATACAGGCAGCACAGTCAAGGGTTGGAAATGTTTTATCGAACATAGCCATATGTCCGCCAATTGTTCCACTCCGCTCAACAAGATAAACCTTGTTGCCACTGTCTGCAATCTCAAGTGCAGCCTGGATCCCGGCTATGCCTGCACCGATCACAAGGGTTTCCGGCAATACTTTTGCTGAACCATTTCTTTTTGCCTCAACAAAAGGGATATCATGAACAGAACAAAACAAAACAGCCTTTGCTTGTTCATTATCAGTAATCCCGGATTCACTGAAAGACGCCAATTTTACATCTTCCGGATCCAGGCCGGCCTCGGCCATGGCTTTTGAAAATGCCGTTTTGTATAATCCCGGCTCATAACCAGCGAGCACAAAACGTTTTAGATTATTTTGACTGATCTCCTTTAAAATAATTTCAGGCCTTGGATCGAGTTCATCCTCCGTGATCCATACCTTGCTTACTCCCGGGATTTTTCTGACATATTCAGCAAGAATCTGATTATCAAAACCATTGACAGATTCCTTACATATAGTCAGGAAAACTCCGGTTGGCTTTATTTCCCCCATAATCCTAAATATTAATTTTCTGTTGAATCAAGCTGTCAAGCTCTCAGTTTATCCGGGTATAATAATAATATTGGTATAAAAAAATGGCAATGACCATTATCAGACTGGAAAATGACTTTTGTCATGTTTATAGGGGCATGGGGCTGTGGGCGGTGGGTAAATTTTAAATTATGAATTTTGGATTATGGATTAATTTCTGATTTCTGATTTCCCGTCTGAGGCAAGTAGGCAGTGGTAATCCTTATGGTTGATTTTCGAAGGGGATTTTTGAAGGGGATAGATGATTGAAGAAGTATCCTACCCCACACCCCATGCCCCACACCATCAACTAAACAAATAAACCCTAATATGACGGGCAATTCAAATCAAATCTTTTAAGAGTTTAACACTATTAAAAAAAAGGCATACAGCTTTTGGATAAGTCTGCATATGCTCATTTATTATTCACCCAGGTCTTAGCCATGATAAAATGAAGCAAAATTAAATAAGTAACAAAAATATTAAGCAATACAAAAAGGAGGTCATTCATGAAACACGAAAGCGCATTGAAAAGCAGAAAGTGGAAAGTTAGGAGTAAGCAATTCGCCCAAATAGCATTTGCCCTGATTCTGCCTTTATCGTTCTCCTTTTCAACAACCCATGCACAGGAAGCCATACCAGCAACAGGCGGTGATGCATCGGGCAGCGGAGGCTCGGCAAGCTATTCCGTTGGACAGGTGTTTTACAACACCAACACAGGAACAAACGAATATTCACTGGCCGAAGGTGTGCAGCAACCCTATGAGATCTCTATTGTAACAGGAATTGACGATGCTTCAGGCATTGAGCTTGAATGCACGGTTTACCCAAATCCTACAAGAGATATATTAATGTTAAGTGTTAAAAACTACGACAACAAAAAATTGATATATCAACTTTTTAACATGAGTGGAGAACTCCTGGAAAGCAAAAAACTAACAGGAGATAAAACAGCCATTTCAATGGCTGGCTTCGTACGGGCAACATATTTTCTAAAAATTATTGACAATCATTATAGAATTAAAGTATTTAAAATTATTAAAAACTAATAATTATGAGACAATTATTTACAATTTTAGCGGCAGTATTATTAACTGCGAGTGTGTTTTCTCAAAGTCCTGAAAAAATGACCTACCAGGCAGTGCTAAGAGACGTAAACCAAACACTCCTAACGGGGCAGAAAGTTGGCATGCAGATAAGCATTTTACAAGGTTCACCAACGGGTACTGTTGTTTACAGCGAAATACAAACACCAACTACTAATATCAATGGTTTGGTTAGTATCGAAATAGGAAGTGGTATTGGTTTTTATACCATCGACTGGGCAAACGGGCCGTATTACCTCAAAACAGAAATCGACCCGGCAAGCGGCACAAACTATACCATTATCGGCATAAGCCAGTTGCTGAGTGTACCCTATGCTTTATATGCAAAAACAGCCGATAGCATCAGCGGTACAATTGTAGAAACCGACCCCATATTCGGAGCAAGCGTAGCGGCAGGTATTACACAAACTGATACTACTTACTGGAACAATAAACTGGATATTGAAATTGATGGGGATTCGACCAATGAGCTCCAAACTTTGTCCCTTTATAACGATTCGATTATTTTTCTGTCAGATGGAGGACTTGTGGTTCTTCCTGAGGAAACCGACCCCATATTCGGAGCATCAGTGGCAAGTGGGATTACATCAGGCGACACAGCCTATTGGAATAACAAACTGGACAGCTACACGGAAACCGACCCCATATTTGGTGCATCGGTGGCCGCAGGGATTACTGGTACAGATACCACATACTGGAACAATAAACTGGATGTTGAAACCGACCCTGTTTTTGGAGCAAGCATAGCAGCAGGAATTACAGCAACAGATACTACGAACTGGAATACAGCTTTCGCCTGGGGTGACCATTCGGCAGCAGGGTATTTTGCCGATGGTGGAGAAGCAACAGGCGCAGACCGTACGCTTGGGAATACTGATAATTTTGCATTGGGCTTAAAAACTAATAATGCAACAAGGTTATTAATTGCCAATAACGGCAATATTGGCATCGGCACAACAACACCAACAGAAAAACTTGAAGTTAATGGAAATATCAAAGCAGACACTACTTATACCGATGTATTATATTCTAATAAAGTAGGAGATGGCATTTATGATTTTAATATTAATGGAATGTTGTGGGCTGATACGGCATACCTTGATAGTCTATTTATTAATGCCGATACTTTAGGGTCTGTCCTTGATTTTGTGTTAGGTGTGGATAGTACAGGAGGTCAGGTATATCTTATTCCAAAGGATAGTTTGAGTGGTTCAACAGGATGGACACTTGATACCGATACTACATCTACTGATAAATATGTAGGCATTGGAATTACTGACCCATCAGAGGAACTTGAAGTGGTGGGTACTATTAAGACTGATACATCAGCCTATGGTACTAATGCATATATACATAATTCTGACGGGACAAATGATTTAACACTGACTGCTCCCTGGAGAGTGCGAGAGGTAGTGGGTTCATCATCCACCTATTTACAAGCAACAGCATACCTAGTGTCATGTCAAGACGATATTGTCGGATAGAGTCGTTTTAGTTTAATCCGAGCGTCATCTGTTTTAAATTTCCAATTAATTTTAGCTTTTTTATTATTTCTGTGCTGTTACCAAGCCTTTACATCTTTCCTGATGGTTGC
>JABMQZ010000113.1 GCA_013202965.1 Bacteroidota bacterium
TATCAGATTTTAACAAAAAGAGAGAAAATTATGGCAGAATATTTTCAGGATAAAGGGTTACCAAAAAATGTATGGCTTGGTGTTACAGTTGAGAACAGCAAGACAAAAAATAGAATTGATTATTTGAGAAATATTAATGCAAGCATAAGATTTATTTCTATAGAGCCACTTCTTGAAGATGTTGGAAACCTTAATTTAGATAATATCCATTGGGTAATTGTTGGTGGAGAAAGCGGATTAAAAGCAAGACCAATGAAAAGCAATTGGGCATTGAATATAAAGAAACAGTGTGAGCAGCAATATGTAGTTTTCTTTTTCAAACAATGGGGTTCCTGGGGGTCAGATGGAATTAAAAGAAATAAAAAATTAAATGGAAGAGAGTTAAATGGTAAAATTTATAATGAATATCCTGAATTGATCATGGAATAACCCAACAACCTGTCCTGAGCCTGTCGAAGGGCCCAACCCTCAACACCCAAAACTTTATAGAAGTCCCAGTTCAAGCTTCGCTTCATCCGTAAGCATATCTTCCGTCCAGGGTGGTTCAAAGCTAAGGTCAATGTCAGCATAGGTGACCTCCTCAACTTCTTCTGCCTTATGTTTAACCTCCAGTGGCAGGCTTTCTGCAACCGGGCAGTTAGGGCTGGTGAGGGTCATCAGAATGTGCACAAATCCTTCCTCCCGGATATTGATTTCATAGATCAGGCCAAGATCATATATGTTAACAGGTATTTCCGGATCAAAAACTGTTTTCAGTTTTTCGATGATCTTTTTCTCAGTCTTGCTGTGGCTCATCTTTCATTTTCATTATTGATTCGCTGACTTGGTCTTAAAGGCCAGTGCATAAAGCTTCATCTGTTTGATCATCGACATCAGCCCATTGGAACGTGTGGGAGACAGATGCTCCTTAAGGCCTATCTTATCAATGAATGAAATATCCGCATCGATAATGGTATCAGGTGTTTGTCCGCTAAAGACCCTGATCAGCAGGTTTACGATGCCCTTGGTGATTACAGCATCGCTTTCTGCCGAAAAGATGATCAACCCGTCTTTCATGGCCGCATGTAGCCATACTCTCGACTGGCAGCCACCAATCAGATAGTTTTTTGTCTTGTATTTTTCGTTGATCAGCGGAACTGATTTTCCCATTTCTATAAGATGGTTATAGCGGTCCAACCAGTCATCAAAATAACTGAATTCCGTGATGATCTGCTCCTGTATTTCTTCTATGCTCATCTTTTGCTCTGTATTTATGCAAACATTTTTTTTACCTGGAGGATAGCCTCCGCCAGTTTATCGATCTCTTCCCGGGTATTGTACATAGCAAAGGATGCCCTGATAGTACCGGGTATGCCAAACTTATTCATAACAGGCTGTGCACAATGATGCCCTGTCCGTATAGCGATGCCAAACTTGTCAATGATCGTACCTGCATCAAAAGGGTGTATATCATCGATCAGAAATGACAATATAGCGGTCTTCTCGGATGCTGTTCCGTAAATATGTACCCCCTTGATCTTTTGAAGCTTCTTTGTTCCATATGCCAGCAGATCCTTTTCATGTGCAGCAATTGCATCCAGGCCGGTTTCTTCCAGGTAGTGCAGTGCGGCGTCCATCCCCAGAACGGCCTCCACATTGGGCGTACCTGCCTCAAATTTTAATGGGATTTCATTGAAGCTTGTTTCGTAGAGTGAGACATACTCGACCATTTCCCCTCCACTCTGGTAAGGGTCCATAAAATTCAAGTGATCTGTCTTACCGTATAACACACCTACACCCATCGGACCATATGCTTTATGCCCGGAAAAGCAGTAGAAGTCGCAATCCAGATCGTCAATGTCCACTATTAGGTGTGACAGGGCCTGGGCACCATCAATCAAAACAGGGATGTCCTTTTCATGAGCCATACGGATCATTTCCTTCACGGGGTTGATGGTTCCCAGGGCATTGGAAATATGTGGAAGTGCAACGATCTTCGTTTTACCACCAAGCATCATCTGATATGTTGAAAGGTCAATTTCACCCTTATCATTGAATGGAATAACTTTCAGCCTGGCTTCCTTTTCATAACATAACATCTGCCAGGGAACAAGGTTGCTGTGATGTTCCATGGCTGTTACAAGTACCTCGTCGCCCTTGTTCAGTATCTTGCGGCCAAATGATGCAGCAACAAGGTTAATGGACTCCGTGGTTCCCTTGGTGAAGATGACTTCCTCTTTCTTTGGAGCGTTTATGAATCGGGCAATATGCTCACGGGCATTTTCAAATGCCGTGGTATCGATCTGGCTGAGGTAGTGTACCCCGCGATGGATATTCGCGTTCTCGTATGTGTAATAATCCGTGATCCGGTCGATGACTATCTGCGGTTTTTGAGTGGTAGCCGCATTATCCAGGTATATCAGGGGCTTGTCGTAAATTTTCCTTTGCAGTATGGGAAAGTCGGAACGGATCTTGTTTATATCGAATGTCACTTGTGTTATATTGATTTTGTAAAGATACTATAAATTGTGGTTGCTGGTTACTGGTTGCTGGTTACTGGTTACCGGAAATTTAAAATTAGAATTCACGCTCAACACTATTTTATTAAACTTTCGTCATATCAATCTCAAACAAAATCTCCTTATTCGGGCCATCACAATGCAGCGCACAGGTGTCGCAGATATTAAGTTCGCCTTTCAGGCGTTTCCTGATCATATCATACACCCGCATCTTCAGGGCTTCAATGCTGATCTTATCCACAACTTCCCTCGCAAAAGCATAGAGTAACAACAGCCTGGCGTTGGCTGCACATATTCCTCTTGAGCGGAGGTAGAACATAGCCTCAGGATCAAGTTGTCCAATAGTGGCTCCGTGCGAGCATTTTACATCATCGGCATAGATCTCCAGAAATGGCTTGGCATTGGCTTTAGCCGTATCTGTCATCAATATGTTCTTGTTGCTCTGGAAGGCATTGGTTTGCTGGGCATCTTTTCTTACCAGAACGTGCCCGTTAAACACGGCACTTGCTTCCTCATCAAGGATGCCCTTAAACAGTTCGTTGCTGTAACAGTTCGGTTTCGCATGGTCGATAAACACCTGGTTATTGACATGTTGGGATTTATCCATAAGGTAAACACCGTACACTTCTGCAGAAGCACCTTCGCCATCAAGAACAGTATGTGTATAGTTCCTGATCAGCCCGCCATTAAGGGTGATGGCATTTGATTTGAGGCTGCTGTTTTTCATCTGCCTGAACCATATGGCATTCATGAGTGTCGACTGATTGTTCAGGTTCTGGAGTTTGTAATGTTCGAGCTGGGCATTTTCGTCAATAAAAACTTCGGTTACGGAATTATTAAACATGGCCTCCTCGTTGGTGGAGTCATCACAGTGGACCATTGTAATTTTACTGTTTTTGCCAAGGATCACCAGGTTGCGCGTTTGTATGAACAGGCCTTCACTCCAGTTGATGATGCTGATCATTTGCATGGGCTTTTCAACCACTACATTGTCGGGAACATAGATAAAAAACCCGTCCTGTGCGAAAGCAAGGTTCAGTGCCTGAAAACCGTCTTTGTCCTTGTCGGCATATTTCCCGTAATGTTTCTCAAATATCTCCGGGTATTCTTCCATAGCCTTAGCCAGGCTGCCGGAGATCACTCCGTTTTCTTGTTTTACAAGGGGCTTTTTAGTATCAATATACCAGCCGTTCAGCAGGGATATCTGGTCGGTTTCCAGCTCATGGATATTGCATTTGAAGATCTGGTCGATGCTTTGGTCGCCATGACCCGGTTTAAAGAGGCTTGTATATTTCCCTGACAAGGCTTTATTCAGATCTGTGTTTCGCCAGTCTTCCATTTGGCCGTGTGGAAATCCAATATCACTAAAGCTTATGATGGCTTCCTCCCGCGCTTTGGAAATGAAAGGTTGATCATGACTTGAGATCAGCTTACTGTTCTCCCTGAACATCTGTTCCAGTTGTTTTTTCAATGCCGTACTGTCCTGTATCTTACTCATGGTCCTATGCCCGTGAAAGTTCTTTTTTTATCCAATCGTATCCTTTGTTTTCCAGTTCAATGGCCAATTCTTTGCCGCCCGATCTCACAATTCGCCCGTCATAAAGTACATGAACAATGTCTGGAACGATATATTCGAGCAGTCGCTGGTAATGCGTGATCACTACGAAAGCATTCTCTTTTGTCTTCAGGGTATTTACTCCTTTGGCTACTACCTTAAGGGAATCTATATCCAGTCCTGAATCCGTTTCGTCCAATACGGATAATGTAGGTTCCAGCATAGCCATCTGGAAGATCTCATTTCTTTTTTTCTCTCCTCCGGAAAATCCTTCATTCACCGAACGGTTGGTGAGCTTATTCTGAATTTCCAACAGCTTCTTTTTCTCCTCCATCCTGCCAAGAAATTCGGAAGCTGACAATACCGGCAACTTACGATATTCCCTGATCTCATTGAGTGCGGTACGCATAAAGTTGGTAATGCTCACTCCCGGTATCTCCACAGGGTATTGAAACCCAAGGAATATCCCTGCACGCGCCCGCTCTTCCGGCGCCATCCCTACAATGTCTTGTCCCTTGTAGATGATTTTTCCACTGGTGACTTCATAGCCTTCCCTGCCGGCAATAGCCAGTGCTAAAGTGCTTTTCCCTGTACCATTCGGGCCCATGATGGCATGCGTTTCACCTGCATTAACCTGCAGGTTTAAGCCTTTCACGATCTCCTTTCCGTCAATCGATACATGTAAATCTTTAATTTCTAGCAGCATCTTGTTTGTTTGTTTTTTGAACAGCTTCCAGATACCGGGTGCCGGATGCCGGGAAGCTTGTTCTTCGTTAATCCGTTAATCGTTAATCTCACCCCACGCTCCCCTCAAGGCTAATAGCCAACAATTTCTGCGCTTCCACAGCAAATTCCATCGGGAGCTTACTCAATACTTCTTTGGCATAGCCATTTACGATCAGGCCAATGGCGCTTTCGGTATCAATTCCTCTCTGGTTACAGTAAAACATCTGGTCCTCGGAGATCTTTGAGGTGGTGGCCTCATGCTCCACAATGGATGTGTGGTTTTCTGCCTGTATATAGGGGAAAGTATGCGCTCCGCATTGATCACCCAGCAAGAGGGAATCACATTGTGAGAAATTACGTGCATTACTTGCATTCTTCATTATTTTCACCAGCCCCCTGTAACTATTATTGCTGAAACCCGCTGAGATTCCCTTGGAGATGATGGTGCTCCGGGTGTTTTTTCCTATATGGATCATTTTTGATCCGGTATCTGCCTGCTGGTAGTTATTGGTCACTGCTACCGAATAAAATTCACCTACGGAATGATCACCTAAAAGGATGCATGAAGGATATTTCCAGGTTATGGCCGAACCGGTTTCAACTTGTGTCCAGGAGATCTTTGAGCTCACACCCCTACATATTCCTCTTTTGGTGACAAAATTATAGATGCCGCCTTTACCCTCTTTATTTCCCGGATACCAATTCTGTACGGTTGAATATTTAACTTCTGCATTGTCAAAGGCGATGATCTCCACGATGGCAGCATGCAGTTGATTCTCATCACGCATGGGAGCAGTACATCCTTCCATGTAACTCACATAGCTGCCTTCATCGGCGATGATAAGGGTTCTTTCAAACTGCCCTGTATTTGCAGCATTAATGCGGAAATAGGTGGATAGCTCCACCGGACAACGAACCCCTTTGGGGATATAGCAGAAAGAACCATCACTGTAAACTGCAGAGTTCAAGGCTGCAAAATAGTTGTCAGAATAGGGTACTGCCGAACCCATGTATTTTTTTACCAGTTCCGGATGCTTTTGCACCGCTTCGCTGAATGAACAGAAAATGATCCCGTATTTCTCCAGCGTTTCACTGAAGGTAGTTTTTACCGACACACTGTCGATCACAGCGTCAACAGCCACTCCCGAAAGGCGTTTTTGTTCCTCCAGGGAGATGCCCAGCTTGTTGAAGGTCTCGATCAATTCCGGATCCACCTCATCAAGGCTTTCCAACTCAGGCTTTTTCTTTGGTGCTGCGTAATAGATGATGTCCTGGTAGTCGATGGGTGGATAGTCTACATGTGCCCAATCAGGCTCTTCCAGGCTTTGCCAGTGACGAAATGCTTTAAGGCGTGCCTCTAAAAAATATTCCGGTTCGTTCTTTTTCGCGGAGATATAGCGAATGGTGTCTTCGGTGAGGCCTTTAGGGGCGGTTTCCATCTCAATATCGCTTACAAAGCCGTATTTGTATTCCGACCGGGTAACTTCATCAATGATCTGGTTCTTTTCTTCTTCCATGATAATGAGACGTCTGTAGACTTTTAATGCTGGCTTAAGTGGTCTGCGAAGTTACAAAATTTTGTTCCTTCCACTTGCTGTTGACTGTATAAATACAACAACAAAAGCATTTCTTTGTTCAGCTTAACTTAACACTATGTGCCGGAATCTGATAAAATTGATAATTTTGTTTATTATTTCATCTAAGGTAATGAATTATGAATGATCCAAAACGATCTGAGATATCTGAACTCGGGGAATTCGGCCTGATCGACAGGCTGACAAAAAACATTAAACTAAAAAACAAGGGCAGCCTTGTTGGTGTCGGGGACGATGCTGCGGTGATTGACAATAGGGAAAGATTGACACTTGTTTCAACAGACCTGCTGGTGGAAGGGATCCATTTTGATATAAGCTATACACCCCTCAGGCATCTGGGCTATAAAGCGGCCATTGTCAACTTTTCGGATATCTATGCCATGAACGGCATACCGGAACAGATCACGGTAAGCCTTGCAATATCCAACCGTTTTTCCCTTGAGGCAATAGAGGAGATCTACGAGGGCATTTACCTGGCTTGTGAAACTTATCATGTTGATCTTGTCGGAGGGGATACCAGCTCCAGCCTGAGTGGCCTTTTTATTTCTATAACTGTGATCGGCTCAGCTGTTGAGGGTGAAATAATATACAGAAACACTGCAAAAGAAAACGACCTGATCTGTGTGAGCGGAGATCTTGGTGCCGCATATATGGGGCTGATGGTACTGGAGCGGGAAAAACAGGTGTTCAAGGTCAATCCTGATATGCAGCCCGACCTTGAAGGAATGGATTATATCCTCGAAAGGCAGTTGAAACCCGAAGCAAGGCAGGACATCGGGAAAATCTTGAAAGGGATAGGGGTGAAGCCTACGGCCATGATCGATATTTCCGACGGGCTGGCATCCGATATCAGGCATATTTGCCAGGGCTCTAAACTGGGATGCCAGATCTTTACGGAAAAGCTTCCTGTCGATGCGGTTACGATCAGGCTTGCTGAAGAGTTTCAAATCGATCCTTATACCGTAGTCATGAATGGGGGGGAAGACTATGAACTCCTTTTTACAATTACACAGGGAGATTATGATAAGATCAAAGAGATCATTGGTATTTCCATCATTGGGCATATGACTGACGAATCATCAGGGATGAACCTTCTTACGAAAGATGGCATGTCGGTTGCACTCAAGGCCCAGGGCTGGGATAGCCTCAAGAACAGTGGCAATTCTAATTAGCTGAATGACAAAAACACTCCATAAAGATCTTTCCGGCCTGGTGAAAGTCCTTCCGGATAAGCCCGGCATTTATCAGTTTTTGGATGAGGACGCAAGGATCATTTATGTGGGGAAAGCCAAAAGCCTGAAGAAAAGGGTGGCTTCTTACTTCAACAAGGACCGCAGGCTCAGCGGAAAGGTGTCGGTGATGGTAAAAAAAATCGCTGATATTCATCATATGGTGGTGGACACGGAACTGGATGCCCTCCTGCTCGAAAATAACCTGATCAAAAAATATCAGCCCCGCTATAATGTGATGATGAAGGACGATAAAACCTTTCCCTGGATATGCATCAGGAATGAAAGCTTTCCGCGCATCTTCTCCACCAGGAATATTGTGCATGACGGCTCGGAGTATTTTGGCCCTTATGCTTCGGTGAAGATGATGAACACCATACTTGAACTCATCAGGTCACTGTATCCGCTCAGGAACTGCAAACACAAGCTCAGCTCGAAGAATATAGAAAGCAGGAAATTTAAGCTTTGCCTGGAATATCATGTCGGAAATTGCCTTGGGCCCTGTGTTGGCTTGCAGGCAGAGAAAGATTATGCGCAATCGGTAAAGGAGATCAAAGAGATCATCAAGGGGAATATCAGTACCATCATCAGGGAGTTGAAAAAGCTTATGATGAAGCATGCGAAGGTTTTTGAATTTGAAAAGGCACAGATTATCAAAGAAAAACTGACCTTGCTTGAAAACTATAAAAGCAAGTCTACGGTTGTAAATCCAAAGATCGACAATGTAGATGTGTTTTCCATCATCACGGATGAGAAATCCGCTTATGTGAACTTTCTCAGGGTGGTAAATGGTGCCATTGTGCAGGCACACACTGTGGAGTTGAAAAAGAAACTTGACGAATCGCCGGCAGAGTTGCTGAGCCTGGCCGTGACCGACCTCAGACAGCGCTTCGGGGATAGCAGCAGAGAGCTGATCCTGCCCTTTGCCATTGAGCTTAAAAATCCTGATCTTAAGCTGATTATTCCGCGCCGCGGAGATAAAAAACAACTCCTGGAACTTTCTGAACGCAATGCCAAATTTTATAAGCTGGAGAAACGAAAGAAGATTGAGCTTGCAGATCCTGAAAGACATTCGCACCGTATACTGGAGACCATGAAAAATGACCTCCGCATGAAAGAACTCCCAAAGCATATTGAGTGTTTCGACAATTCAAATTTGCAGGGCGATTACCCGGTGGCTGCCATGGTTTGCTTTAAAAATACCCGGCCCACAAAGAAGGAGTACAGGCACTATAATATAAAAACCGTACAGGGCCCGGATGATTTTGCTTCTATGAAGGAGATCATCTACCGGCGGTATAAACGCTTGCTGGAAGAAAAGAAACCTCTGCCGCAGCTCATCGTGATCGATGGCGGGAAGGGGCAGCTGAGTGCATCCCTGAAAAGTCTTGAGAAACTGGGATTGCGTGGAAAGATCACCATCATCGGCATCGCCAAGAAGCTGGAAGAGATCTATTATCCCGGTGACTCACTGCCTATGTACCTCGACAAGACTTCAGAGACGCTGCGTGTGATACGCCACCTGCGCGATGAAGCACATCGCTTCGGAATCGCGCATCACCGCAAGCGGATGGAAAAAGGAACCATACGCTCCGAGCTTACCGACATCGAAGGCATAGGGTACAATACAGCACAGAAGCTGTTATGGAAATTTAAGTCGGTGAAAAAGATCAAAGAAGCATCCTTAGAGCAGTTAAATGAAGTAGCAGGGAAATCAAAGGCAGGGATTGTTTTTTCATATTTCAATAAATAACATACCTCAATCCCTTCATACATCATCAATTCATTTTTCCTATCTTTGACATCTTCTGCCAATAATTCTAACTAAAAATCAAAAACTGTGAAATCTCTGTTATCCCAACGCGGCACTGTAATATTTACTGTAGCATTGCTAATGTTTGTGTTTGCCGCAAACCCGGCCTTTACACAGAAAAAGAAAAAAGGGGATGCTAAAAATGACACCATCACTTCCGGACAGGTCAGTGGCCTGAAATGGAGGAGCATCGGCCCGGCCTTTGCCTCCGGGCGCATTGCCGATTTTGCTGTAAACCCTTGCAATCCCAGTGAATATTATGTGGCGGTTGCTTCCGGACATATCTGGAAAACCGAGAACAATGGAACCACATTCAGCCCGGTTTTCGATAATTATGGAAGCTATTCCATTGGCTGCCTGGCCATGGATCCCAACAACCACAATGTGATCTGGACCGGTACAGGAGAAAATAATCATCAGCGTGCCCTGGGATATGGAAATGGTGTATATAAATCTGTTGACGGTGGAAAAAAGTGGAAGAACATGGGACTGAAAGAGTCACGACAGATAGGAAAGATACTCATTGACCCACGCAATTCGAATGTGGTTTATGTTGCTGCCGAAGGTTCTGTCTGGGGCCCCGGCGGGGAAAGAGGCCTCTATAAATCCACTGATGGTGGAAAAAGCTGGGAGCTGGTGCTGGAGATCAGTGAGCACACCGGGATCAACGATATGGTAATGGATCCTCGCGATCCGGATGTGATCTATGCATCATCCGAACAAAGAAGAAGACATGTGTTCAGCAAGATCGGTGGGGGCCCGGAATCAGGGATCCATAAGACCACGGATGCCGGGAAAACATGGAAAAAATTAAAATCAGGATTGCCGGGAGGTGATGTTGGAGGTATAGGACTGGCTATTTCACCGGTGAACCCGGATGTCGTTTATGCCATCATCGAAGCTGCCGGGGAAAGCGGAGGTTTTTTTCGCACAACAAATCGTGGTGAATCATGGAAAAAGATGAGCAGCCACCATGCCAGCGGACAATACTATAACGAGATCTATTGCGACCCGCTAGATGTCGATAAGGTCTATTCTGTGGAAACTATTTCACATGTCACCCTCGACGGAGGGAAGACCTGGAAAAGCATTGGCAACAACAGCCGTCATGTGGATGACCATGCCCTGTGGATCGACCCCTCAGACACCAAACATTTTCTGATCGGTGGTGACGGGGGAGTGTATGAAACTTTTAATGAAGGGAAAAATTACCTCTTTAAATCAAACCTGCCCGTGACCCAGTTCTACCGGGTAAATGTAGATAATACCCTGCCTTTCTACTGGGTATATGGTGGCACGCAGGATAACGCCAGTATGGGTGGTCCCTCAAGGAACCTGAGCCGCCAGGGAGTTGGCAGCAGTGATTGGGTAGTGACCTTGGGTGGTGATGGATTCTGGCAGGCCATCGATCCTGAAAATCCTGACATTGTCTACTCAGAATACCAGTATGGGAATATCTCCCGCCACGATAAACAAAGCGGGCAGAACACGGGGATAAAACCCCAGCCACGCAAAGGGGAAGACACCTATAAATGGAACTGGAATACGCCATTCATCATCAGCCCGCATTCCAATACACGCCTTTATATGGCTGCCAATAAAGTTTTCAGAAGCGATAACAGGGGCGACAAATGGGAAGTGATCAGTGATGATATTACTGCACAGATTGACAGGAACACCTGGCCTGTGATGGACAGGTACTGGGGCATTGATGCCGTACAGAAAGACGTATCCACCTCCTTGTTCGGGATGGCTGTTTCCCTCGCTGAATCAAAGCTCTCGGAAGACCTGCTGTATGTCGGGACCGATGACGGGGTGATCTCTGTTACAGAAGATGCCGGCGAAAACTGGTCCAGGACAGATAAGTTTCCCGGGGTGCCGGAATATACCTATGTAAGCGATATCCTTCCCGATAAGTATGATGAGAATGTGGTTTATGCATCTTTCGATAATCACAAGCGAGACGATTTTAAACCTTATCTGTTGAAAAGTACAGATAAAGGAAAAACATGGGTTTCCATCAGCGGCAACCTGCCTGAAAATGGGACAGTACATACCATTGAGCAGGACATTGTCCGTCCGGAATTGCTCTTTGTCGGAACTGAATTCGGAGTATTTTTCAGCATTGACGCTGGCAGGATATGGACACAGTTGAAATCCGGCCTGCCATCCATTGCAGTGAAGGATATGGTAATACAGGAAAGAGAAACCGACCTTGTGCTGGCAAGCTTCGGCCGTGGTTTTTACATCCTGGACGATTATTCCCCCCTTCGTCTGCTTAATAAAGAACTGCTCGATTCCACTGCTTATATTTTTCCCATAAAGGATGCCCTTATGTATACCACAAAGAGGGGAAAATACGGGCAGGGTTCGACACCTTATTTTGCAAAAAACCCTGACTTTGGCGCCGTCTTTACCTACTATCTTAAGGAAGCTCCCAAGACCCTGAAACAGATGCGAAAGGAAGAAGAGAAAAAGCTCGTGAAGGATAAAGCGCCTATCCCCATTCCCACAATGGAAGAACTCAGGGCGGAGAAAAATGAGATCAAACCTTACCTTATCTTTAGCATTACCGATGGGGATGGGAATATAGTCAGAAAGATCAATAAGTCATTCTCGAAAGGACTGAGCAGGATGAGCTGGAACCTGAGATATCCTGCCCGCAGCAATGTAAGACTGAGAAATGATAAATATGATCCCCTGAGCAATGATCGTGATGGGATGGCCGTGATGCCGGGCAAATATTTTGTCAGCCTTTCACAGTGTGTAAGGGGCGAGATCACCGATCTGGCCGGGCCGGTGGAATTTAATGCCCATGTCCTGAATAATGTGACATTGCCGGCATCCGACCGTGCTGAATTACTCGCATTCCAGGAGAAGACAGCAAAATTGACCCGTGCCATCAGTGCGACTCAACAGCTTGCCGATAACCTGATGGAAAGGCTGCACTATGTTAAACAGGCCATCAGCAACACAGCTGATGCCCCTGAAGAACTGATGGCAAAAGCTACTGCCATCGAGATTCAGCTGGATGACATCCTGTGGAAATTCAACGGGCAAAGTCCGAAAGCCAGCAGGGAAGAAAACTGGCCTGCAGCTCCCTCTGTCAGGGAGCGTGTTGGCGCACTGGTCTATTCACACTGGGGATCAACATCTGCTGTTTCTGAAACCCAGATACAGATGTATGATATTCTTGCTGAGGAGTTTCCGCCGATTCTTGAACAACTCAGGAATATCGCCACAGTGGAACTGAAAGATCTTGAAAATGAACTGGATGCCATTGGCGCTCCCTGGACACCGGGTAGAATACCGGAATGGAAGGAGTAGAACAAGTATCATATTTTCCTTTTCTTACTTTTGTTGATAAATTTTCTTGGAAACCAATTTAGTTTTTAGTTTCTTTGCTTTCTGTTTTTGGAATTCCAATGCCTATATCCGAAAATCTAATGCATTGACCCGGATATACCTGAAGAATTGACAGAAAATATATTAGTTAAATGGAAAACGATTTAAAACAAAAAATCAAAATCGCAGGAGCCTTTACAAAGCACTTCCTGCATTTTGGCTTTAAAAAAACAACGGTCGATGATGTTGCTTCCGAACTGGGGATCAGCAAAAAAACCATATACAAATACTTCAATTCGAAAGAAGACATCTTTTATTTCATTGTCAACAGTAAGGCAGAGGCAAGGAGGGTAATGATCGAAAAAGAATTGAAGCAAATTACGGCAGCCAGAGCGAAGATAGAAACCATGATCAGGATCAATATATCGGAGTTCAGGAAGATCCACAAAAAGAAAGGCCACGCCCTTGCAGACAGCTTTCAATATGAAATTGCTTCAGGGGCATTCAGGCAGGCGTTTTACAGTTTGGTAAGCGAGATCATTGAAGAAGGGGTAAAAGATGGGGAATTTGCAGATTTTGATCATAATATGACCATCAGGTATGTACAGGCATTGATAACCGAAACAATAAGAAGTATCGCGGAAAATGATGCATCACAGCCTGAGGATTTCCTCATCTGCACCATTCATAAGCTATTAGCCAAAAGCGATTAAACGATCATTATAAATATTTGCTGTTATAATTAATAATAATTCAAGATTTTAATAGTCATGCGAAGGAAATTTATTGTAGTTATTTCAATTATTGCCATATTGGTAATATCATTTTTGGCCATGTCTTATTTCACCGCTTTGAAGAAAACCCCTGAAACAGAGACGCCTGAAGAGATTGCACGAAAGGTTCAGGCACTGCCTGTTGATTATGACCGGGTCAGTTATACCATTTCTTCCACGGGCCGGCTTGGCTCACAAAGCTATGTTGATATCATCTCGGAAGTTCAGGGAGAGATCCTGCCGGGAAATGTGCCCTTGAAAAAAGGCCAGCGTTTCAGGAAAGGTGAGCTGCTCATCCGCATTTATGATGAGATCACAGATTATAACCTGAAGGCCGCCAAGAGCCGCTTCCAGAATAGCATTGCAAACATACTGCCTGATTTTAAAATCGATTTTCCGGAAGATTACCAGAAGATAAAGGACTTTTTCGATCTGCTGAAAATCAATGAACCACTGCCGGAGTTGCCGGTGATCAATTCTGATCAGCAAAGGATATTCCTCGCCAGCAGAAATATCTTGAATGATTATTTCTCCATAAAAAGTAGCGAGATACAGCTGAGCAAGCATCGAATATTTGCTCCTTTTAATGGGACTTTTACCATTGTGAACCTGGAAGTAGGCTCCATTGCCAGCCCGGGTAGCCGCCTGGCAAGGATCATCAACACGAGTATGCTTGAATTGGAAATTCCTGTGGCGGTTTCCGATGTGAAGTGGATCACCAAAGGCGATAAAGTAAAAGTCACTTCCGGCGACGAAGCTGAAGAATGGACCGGTACTGTGGTGCGAAAAGCTGATTATGTAGATAGCCAATCACAGTCGGTAAGCGTATTTATCAGCGTGCAAAACAATGCTGATCATCCGCTGTACGAAGGCCAGTACCTGAAAGCATGGTTCAGGGGGGAGCTTACCGGACAGGCAATGGAGATCCCGCGGCGCGCGGTGTTCAACAGTAATGAAGTATTTATTGTAATCGACAGTACGCTGAAAAAGGCGGAGATCAATATCTTGAAAATCAATCAGAAAAGCATGATCTTCAATGGCTTGGATGAGGGTGTGTATGTTGTTGTTGAACCACTCGTAAATGCTTCAGAAGGGACGATGGTGGAAATTTATTAATTCCCTCATTTTCCTCCATCATACATTAATACCTTAGATGAAATAGAACACCATGAAGAATATTATAACCGCATTTGTTAAATACCCTTTTTATGCTAACCTGATCATTGCAATCCTGCTGCTCGGCGGAGGATATGGCCTGTTAAGCATGAAGAAATCTTTCTTTCCCGAGCGCTCTACCAAGGATATCGTGGTGAGTGTCATATATCCCGGAGCCTCACCACAGGAGATGGAGGAAGGTGTTACCATGCGCATAGAAGAAGCCATTCGCGGCATTGTTGGGATCAAAGAGGTGAGCTCAACGTCTTCAGAAAATTTTGCCAATGTTCGTATAACCACAACCGGCGATTATGATATTGATGAAAGCCTGATGGAGGTAAAAAATGCCGTCGACGGGATCACCTCTTTTCCTGTAGATGCAGAAAAACCTATTGTATTTAAACAACGGACAAGAAGCCCGGCCTTGTTTATGGGGCTTTCGGGTGATGTAGACTTGCTTACATTAAAAAAGTATGCCGATGAAATAGAAATAGACTTGTATAATTCCGGGGTGATGTCGCAAATGGTGATCACAGGCTATCCGGCCCTGGAAATATCAGTGGAGGCATCGGAAGAAGACCTGCTTCGGCATAAGCTGACCTTTAGTGATATATCCAGGGCTATTGCCCTTAACAACAGTGATATTTCAGCAGGAATGATCCGCTCGGATGAAGAGGAAATTATGATCCGCTCAAGAGCGAAAACCTATAATCCCGATGAGATAGGGGAGATCATTATCAGGGCCGATGCCGATGGCAGGTATTTGTATATCCGTGATGTAGCGCAGGTGAAGATGAAATTTGCAGATGTTGCCAATAGAAGCTACATGAATGGAAAGCAGAGCATCTCTTTCCAGATTCATAAATTCAGGGATGAAGACCTTGATGAGATCTCTGTATTTCTGAAAGATTACATCAGGGAATTTAATGAGAAGAATGACGGGGTTTATCTTAAAATTACCTACGACTACCTGGATATGTTGGGTGATCGTCTGAACCTGCTGTATAGAAATGGCGGTTTGGGACTCTTGCTCATACTTATTTCGCTTGGATTGTTCCTGAATCTGAGATTGTCATTTTGGGTTGCCTTCGGTATTCCGGCCTCTTTTCTCGGAATGTTTATCGTTGCTGCTTTATACGGCATCACCATTAATATGATCTCACTGTTTGGGATGATCCTGGTCGTCGGGATACTGGTTGATGACGGCATTGTGATTGCGGAGAATATTTTCACACATTATCAAAAGGGTAAAAGCCCCAAAAGAGCAGCGATTGAAGGGACAATGGAAGTCTTGCCTGCAGTGACTACTTCAGTTCTTACTACCATCATTGCCTTTACGCCTTTGTTCTTCTTGCAGGGACGGATGGAGATGATGTTTGAAATGGCCTTCGTGGTGATCTTCAGCCTGCTGTTTTCCCTTGCCGAGGCATTCTTTGTATTACCGGCGCATGTCGGCTCCAGTTGGGTGCTTAAAACGAGCGAAAAGAAAACCCGCTGGATACGTGTAAGGCGTATTCTTGACAAGCTCATGGACTTCATGAAATATTCAATGTATGCACCTACTTTGCGTTTGGTGTTGAGATGGAAATACATCATGATAATTACTCCAATAGCCATGATAATGATCACCATTGGGCTTTTTCAGGGTGGCCTGATCAAATCAACCTTCTTCCCTGCCATTCCCTTCGACTTTTTTAATGTCAATGTTGCTTTCACGCCTGGATCCGGAGAAAAGCAAACTTATGACTATCTGCTGCGTTTCGAAGATGCCATGTGGGAGTTAAATGAAGAGTTGAAAGTGGAATTCGATGATACCACCGGGGTGTTGAACTATACATTTGTTTCAATGGGCAATGCCTTCAATGGAATGGAGAATGGCGCACATACTGGTAATATTTTTGTTCTGCTCAGAAATCTTGAAGATGCTCCCTTAACGAGTTTTGAGATCGTGGAACTTTTGCGGGAAAAAATCGGCCCTGTGCCGGAAGCTGAAAAGTTTACAATAGAAGGAAGGGCTACCTTTGGCATTCCCGTTTCAGTCAGCATACTGGGTAAGGACCTGGATGAATTACAAAAGGCTAAGGATTTTATGATGCGGGAGATGAGCAAAATTAAGATCCTGAAAGATATTAATGATAACAACGCCATCGGAAAACGTGAAGTCCAGCTTGAGCTTAAACCCAAAGCTTATTTTCTTGGCCTCACACATAATGATATCAGTAATCAGGTGAGGCAGGGCTTTTTCGGAGGACAGGCACAACGTCTGCAGATCGGAAAGGATGAGGTCAGGGTATGGGTAAGGTATCCGAAAAAGGATCGCCTGAATATTGGCCAGATGGAGTCCATGAAGATAAAAACGGCGAAAGGAGAATACCCGCTATCGACACTTGCAAACTATGAGATCAGGCGTGGGCCGGTCAATATTCAGCATTTCAATATGTCGAGAGAGGTGAGAATTGATGCCAACCTGATCGACGCCCTTGCACCCGTTCCTCCGATTATTGAAGAAATAAGGACAAACATTGTTCCACGCATGCAGGAGCTTTATCCGGGAGTGAGCGTAGAATACCAGGGCCAACAGCGCAGCAGCGATGAGGCCATGGCCGACCTTTCCAAATACTTTGGGATAGCCTTTATGATCATCATCTTCCTGATCATGTTCCATTTCAAATCCTTTACCCAGGGGACGATCGTCTTAATGATGATCCCGCTTGGATGGCTGGGTGCGATCTGGGGACATGGTATTGAAGGTTACCCGGTATCTATGCTCACCGCTTGGGGAATGGTTGCTCTTTCAGGGGTGATCATCAATGACGCAGTGGTATTCCTGTCTAAGTATAATTCACTTTTAAAGGAAGGCATGAAAGTAAAAGATGCTGTTTTTGAAGCAGGGATAGCCAGATTCAGGGCCATCATTCTTACCACCATCACCACCACAGTGGGCTTGTATCCCATCATCCTGGAAGGAAGTTTCCAGGCCCAGTTTCTCATACCTATGGCCATTTCCCTGGCTTATGGGGTGATGATAGGAACTGCATTTATCCTTATTCTTTTCCCGGTATTGATCCTTGTGCTCAATGATATCAGAAGGGCCATGTACAAACTATGGACTGGAAATACTAAGCCGGCAGAGGTGCTGGAACCGGCCAATATTCATGGCAAAAGAGCTATTGACTAATAGAGAAAACCATCAAAAAATGAGTAGAATGAAGCATATGAAAATACAATCAGCTTTTATAGCATTTTGCATCTTGTTCCTTGTGCAGTATTCAAATGCACAGCAGCCGGTAATAAGCCTTTCCCTTGCAGATGCCCTCGCCATCGGGATGGAAAATAATTACCAGATCAGGATTTCCGGCCAGAGTGTCAGGATCGCTGAAAACAATAACAGCTGGGGAGCAGCGGGCATGTTCCCATTCATCTCCCTCGGTGCTTATCAGTATAATCGTTATGATGATGCTGATAGCAGGACCGTGCCCGGAACAAGGGATACGTATTATACCAATTTTATTACCCCCTATATTAACCTTAAATGGAATTTATTTAATGGATTTGCTGTTCACATTACGAAAGACAAATTCGTTGCCTTACAGGAATATTCCGAGGGTTATGCTACAATCGTGGTGGAAAATACAATACAGGGAATTGTCCTGTCATATTACAATGCACTTCTACAGGAAGAACTTCTCGGAGTCACGGAGGAGGTGAAAACGCTTTCCCGCGACCGCTATCATTATATGATGTTCAAAAAAGAGCTGGGCGGTGCCGTAACCTATGATGTGCTACAGGCCAATAATGCTTACCTGGATGATTCTACCACCTACCTTCTGCAGCAATTGAATGTAAAGAATGCATACCTCAACCTGCGACTGCTCCTGGGCGAGGAAGAAGATATCCGTTTTAATCTTACAGACGAATTTAGTGTGCAGATGCTGGACTTTTCCCTTGATTCGCTACTCCTGCAGATGCGGGCTGATAACAACACCCTGCGCAATCAGTACATCAACCAGGAGATCCTTAAAAAAGATGTAAAACTGGCCAAAAGCAGCATGTACCCTGTGCTCTCCCTGAATGGAGGTTTCGACCATAATAATACCCGGCTGAAGTATGTGGACACGAATCCACTCTATACCAACAGCCTGGATTACTATGCTAATTTTACGCTTAGCTTCAACCTCTTTAACGGGGGAAATGTAAGGCGTGGGATCAGGAATGCAAATATCAGTGAACAGATAGGACAGCTGGAAATTGCAGAAATGGAGATCAGCCTGTCTAACCTGCTGCAGAACTATTATGAACTATACAGCATTCGCAAGGAATTGTATATGGTGTCGATGGCCAACCTGGAAAGTGCCAGGCTGAACATGGAGATCTCAACAGAAAAATTCCGTTCAGGAGCCATCAACTCATTTAATTTCAGAGACGTGCAGATCATTTACCTGCGTGCTGCCGCTGCTAAATTTGGAGCCATCTATAACCTTATTGATATACAAACGGAATTGCTGAGGTTGACAGGGGGGATTATATCGGAGTTTTAAGTTTTAAGTTTTGGGTTTTGAGTTTTGGATTTTTTTTGGAATTTGGAATTTGAATTTTGTTTTTTGGATCAAATGATTCCTCGTGGCTTGCCGCGAGCTTTCATAATAAGCTCACCTGA
>JABMQZ010000114.1 GCA_013202965.1 Bacteroidota bacterium
AATCAGGGGAGCTTATTAGGAAACCTCGCGGCAAGCCACGAGGAATCATTTGATTGAAGCTAAAAACATGAAAGTCCGTACCCTGGTAATCACCCTTCTCATCCTGTTGTTTTCTGCAAACATCAATGCACAGGAAGAAAAAATCATTGACCAGGTAGTAGCTATTGTAGGGCAAAATATCGTACTTGAATCCGATATTGAGAACCAATACTATCAATATCGTATGCAAAGCGGAATCATAGGAGGAGGCACATCTGTCCGATGCCAGATGCTGGAAAACGTCTTGTTTCAGAAGCTACTGCTGAACCAGGCAGAAATTGATTCTGTGGTAGTTACGGATATGCAGATTCAGCAGACCATGGATCAGCGGCTACGCTATTTTATCGCACAAATGGGCTCCCGCGAACGTTTTGAGGAATATTACGGAAAGTCGGTAGAGGAATTCAAGGAAGAGTTCAGGGATGAGATTGAGAACCAGCTGAAAGTGGAAGTTTCCCAACAGGCCATTGTTGAACATGTTAGTGTTACGCCATCGGAGGTGAAGACATTTTTCAGGGATATTCCTACCGATAGCATTCCACTTGTTAACTCGGAGGTTGAGATTGGAGAGATCATCAGGACTCCACCGGTAAGCCTGGAGCAAAAACTCCTGATCAAAGACAGGCTTCGTGGCCTGCGTGAACGTGTTTTGTCAGGGGAGAATTTTTCTACGCTGGCCATATTGTATTCGGAGGATCCCGGCTCCGCAAAAAAAGGAGGAGAGCTGGGTTTCTATGGCAGGGGAGAACTTTATCTGGAATTCGAAGCCGTGGCTTTTAAACTTAAAAAAGGAGAAGTCTCTGCAATTGTGGAAACAGAAGCCGGGTTTCATATTATACAACTCATTGAGAGAAAAGGGGAATATGTGAATGTCAGGCATATCCTCCTGAAAACTAAAGTATCCCAGGTAGACCTTGCAATGGCAAAAGCATACCTTGACACCGTAACAGGCCTTATCCGCACAGATTCTCTCACTTTTGATGAAGCTGTGCTCAAATATTCCGATGGAGAAAACAAGAACAGTGGCGGGCTACTGATCAACCCAATGACAGGAACCAATGGCTTTGAGCTTGCCGACCTTGATCCGCAAGTGTCATTTGTGATCGACAAACTCCAGGTTGGCGAAATTTCCAATCCGGTACTGATGGAGACAGAAGACGGCAAGGAAGCATACCGCTTATTGTACCTGAAAAAAAGAACCCTCCCACACCGGGCCAACCTGCGGGAAGATTATCATAAGATCCAGGAGTGGGCATTAACAGATAAGCAATCGCAATCTTTCCAAGAGTGGGTAAATAAAAAGGCTAAAAAGACCTATATCAGGATCAATGAGAAATTCAGGGAGTGTGAATTTGATTATGACTGGTTCCAGAATGAAGAATGATCTTCAGGATGATTAATTTGACAAGATGAAAGAACAATATAAATCTGATGTTGAGGCCATCGATGCCTTTGTAGAAAAATACGGAAAACTCAAGGATGAGATTGCCAAGGTGATCATTGGCCAGGAAGAGGTAGTTGAGTATGTGATCATCTCTATCTTTAGCCGGGGGCATGCCTTATTGGTTGGTGTACCTGGGCTTGCAAAAACGCTTCTTGTGAATACGATATCCAAAGTACTGGGCCTGAGTTATAACAGGATACAGTTTACTCCTGATCTGATGCCATCTGATATCATCGGGACAGAGATCCTGGATGAAAGCCGCGCTTTCAGATTTGTAAAGGGCCCTGTTTTTGCCAATATCATTCTGGCAGATGAGATCAACCGTACACCTCCCAAAACTCAGGCAGCGCTTTTAGAAGCCATGCAGGAGAAAGCGATCACGGTTGCAGGAAAAAACTACAAGCTCAGCGAACCATTCTTTGTTCTTGCTACACAAAATCCAATTGAGCAGGAAGGGACATATCCACTCCCCGAAGCCCAGCTCGACAGGTTTATGTTTAACATCTGGCTTGACTATCCCTCCTTCGGGGAAGAAATAAATATTGTTAAGGCTACGACCTATAAGGAAATGGCAGAACCGGAAATGGTGCTGACTGCGGAAGAGATCCTCTATTTCCAGGATCTGGTAAGGAAGATCCCGGTACCTGACAATGTATATGAATACGCTGTAGAACTGGCTTCTATGACCAGGCCAGGAACAGATAAGGCCCATTCACTGGCCAATGAATACATAAATTGGGGAGCCGGACCGAGGGCGTCGCAATACATGATCCTCGGTGCCAAATGCCATGCTGCCCTGCATGGAAAATACTCACCGGATATCGAAAACGTGAAGGCCGTAGCAGTGTCAGTGTTGAGACACCGGATAGTAAGAAATTACAAGGCGGAGGCAGAAGGCTTCACGGTAGAAAAGATTGTTCAGGAAATGATGAATAAAAAACCATAAATTTCTTCACATGAAAAAATACAGGATATATATCGGGTTAAGCATTGTAATATTGGTGATCATTCTGCTGTATACATTTATGGGTTCTCCCGAAACGACAACGGAAACCATACAGGTACCTGTAAAGATGGGCACTTTTGAAATCCAGGTTTCCACTACCGGTGAACTGGAAGCCAAAAACTCTGAAAAGATCCTGGGGCCCTCAGGGCTCAGGAATTTCAGGATATGGAGTATCAAGATCGATGATATTATTCCTGACGGCACAGTAGTAGACTCCGGTGAATATGTGGCAACACTCGATCGTTCAGAATTAACCAATCGCCTGCAGGATAATGAGTTGGACCTCGAATCCCTCCAAACACAGTTTACCAAAATGCAACTTGACACAACCATGGATCTGCGAAATGCGCGTGACGAACTGGTAAACCTTGAATATAACCTTGAAGAAAGACAAATCACTGTTGACCAGTCGATTTATGAACCACCTGCAACACAGCGCCAGGCAAAGATAGATCTCGACAAAGCACAAAGGGCCCATGACCAGGCTGTTGTAAACTACCAGCTTAAGCTGGAAAAAGCCAGGGCCAACATGGATGAGGTAAATACCAAGCTAAGAAAAGCCAATAGGGAATATCAGGAAATGGTCGACCTCCTGAATGAATTTACTGTTTACGCCCCGAAAGCCGGTATGGTAATCTATCGCAGAAGCTGGGATGGCCAGAAACAGGGAATCGGAGCTACCATAAATATCTGGGATCCCGTTGTTGCGGAACTGCCCAATCTTACTGAAATGAAATCACGCACCTACGTAAATGAGATTGATATCAGTAAGGTAAAAGTCGGACAGTCAGTGATCATAGGCATAGATGCTTTCCCTGATAAGGAGTATACCGGCAAGGTAAGCGAGGTAGCCAACATTGGTGAACAAATGAGAAACTCCAATGCCAAAGTCTTTGAGGTTATTATTGAGGTGAATGAGTTTGATTCAATCCTGCGGCCGGCGATGACAAGTAAAAATATGATTATCACTGATGTCATTGATAGTGTTTTGTTTGTGCCCATTGAATGTCTGCACAGCAACGACAGCATGACATATGTATACTTTAACAGGACAAAGCAACAGATTATCCTTGGTAAGAGCAATGAAAATGAGATCATCATCCGTGCCGGCCTTGAAGAAGGTCAGGAAATTTACATTGTTCCATCTGAATTTGCTGAGGAATACAGCATCGTTCCGCTGGATACAGCCATTATAAATCATTTTGCACGTCTGGATGCAGATAAAAACGATGTAAAACAGGAAGAGCCCGAATTAACGCCGGAAGAAATGCGCGAAAAACTCATGAACATGAGCCAGGAAGAAAGGATGAAGTTCATACAGGATAATCCTGATCTAATGAAAAAAATGGGTGGCGGACAGGGCAGAAGGCCTGGTGGCGGCGGTGGAAGAAAGTAGAAAGCAGGTGGGCCCACAAAAAAATGCTTTGCCTCGATGGCAAAGCATTTTTTATTGCCCGATTTAGAAGATTGCGCGATATTCGAATTCCGAAGGCCTGCCAACTTCGCGCAATCTCATACATCGTGCAATCGATGCCATCGTGCAATTCTA
>JABMQZ010000115.1 GCA_013202965.1 Bacteroidota bacterium
AATGTGAACGCTCCCAAGCATTTTAGCGATTCTATTAATTTTTAACCGGACACCAGTAATTCAAAATATTGAATTTACCTGTATTTTTTCGTAACTTAGTAGGCTCAATGCCGTTGGAGAAATCCTAGCTTGTATTTATTTTCTAAGTTATGCATAATAGTCAAAAAATAACTTTTATTGTATCTTGTTTATTTCTATTGATATTTATTTCAAAGCCCATATACAGCCAGAGACAAGCAGATCGAATGTACTTTGCCTGCCATTGCGGAATTGATGTTAACAGCGGAACTCCGATTGTATTACATGATGGTCGAACATATTTAGCATTTAGCGGTGTTGGATCGATCTGTGATTCTACAGGTGACTTTTTATTCTATACAGCTACCGACACTGTCTACACTTATCAGCATACAATAATGGAGAACGGAACAGACTTTCCACATTCCTCAGGCACGCAAAGCAGTTTAATTATTCCTTGGCCGGAATCACAAAACTTGTATTTTATATTTAAAACATCAAATCTTGGAGATGGTTGGGGGTTGTGTTATAGTGTAGTTGACATAAGCTTGAATAATGGCTTAGGGTCCGTGATTGAAAAGAACATTCAAATGGATGGTACATGGGATGCCGCAGATAAAATAACTGCATCATTACATAAAAACAAAAAAGATGTCTGATTGATTACTCGTAAGTTCAATGAAAACAAGTATGCCGTTTTTCTTATTACTCCAGACGGGATCGTTAATAGTCCAAATTTTTATAATGCTACAAATATTGCTGGGTTAGATGGAAAACGTGGTTATATGAAGTTTTCATATGATAAAAAATACTTGTTTGCAGCTTATGAGGATTCAGACATCATTGAAGTTTGTAGTTTCAATCATAATAATGGGGAAATAGAATTCTTATTTGAATTAAACAATGGTAATAATCCATTAGGGTTTGAATTTTCTCCAGATTCAAAATTCGTATATATAGCATATCGTCCCAACACTCCTTCCCTACCATATGAAATAAGGCAATTCAATATGGGAAATATCTCAACTCCATGGCTTTTCCTACAAAGTTCCCAAATAATTGGTGCAGGATATGGCCTTGGGCTCCAACTGGCAACAGATGGCAAAATATATTGTTTTGGCAAACGCTACTCGACGGGTCCCGATCATACCATTGGTGTTATTCATAACCCCTGGGAGCTTGGAAGCAATTGTTTATTTGAATTTGAGGCAATCAACCTATTTCCTGGTGAAACAAGCAAGTCTATACCCAATATCTTCATGGACTTTCTATATAGGTTTGACTTCGATGGTGTGTGTGAGAATGACGTATTTGCATTCCAGTCTAATTTCAATCCGGTTCCTGATTCAATTCGGTGGTACTTTAATGATTTTCTATCAGGTGAAAATAATATTTCATATGAGCTAAACCCAATTCATTTATTTTCTGATGGAGGAATATTTGAAGTGGAAGTTGATGTGTGGTATCCGACAGGAAGATATGAACATACAAGTAGAGTTGTTGAAGTTGAGTATGCACCCGAACCGGACCTGGGGCCGGATACTACCATGTGTACGAATGCTGATATATTATTGGATGCTGAATGTGGCCCACATTTTTATTCATGGAGTACCGGAGCCATTGGCAGCAGCCAGATCACCGTATCCGATACCGGCTGGTATTGGGTAAGAGTAGAAAATGATAACGGTTGCTTTGAGATTGATTCCATCCATATTGGTCTTTTTCCACAAGCAATTGCCGATACTACTAATCTTGAGATCATCCCTACCACTTGCGGGGGCAGCACTGGTGTGATCAAGGGACTAATCATAAATGGGCTGCCTCCAATTAGCTATAAGTGGTTAGATGATCTTGGCAACCCGATTTCAAATTCCCTGGATATCTATCATTTGCCTGTTGGGAATTACACCCTTGAAGTTACCGATAGCAATAACTGTATAACCAGCTTCGGGCCTTTCTCTATTATTGATGCCGGGGATGTATTAATTGAAAATGTAGATTACAC
>JABMQZ010000116.1 GCA_013202965.1 Bacteroidota bacterium
AATCCATTGAGGATCTCTGAAAATCAGAGATGATATAGAAATGCAATTTATCTTCTATACCCTCCGGAGCCAATGCCTGCTGACGTTGAAACACATCCGACAGCATTTTCATGCTGGCTGAGATCTGTATTTCATTTAGCAACTTCAGGAATTCATCTTTATTATAAAATTGCTGATGTTTCCCTTCGAAATCGTTTGTGATCAGCTGGAATCTATCAGAAGGCCCATATGCATCCACCACCCCTTCCGCTTTTGCTATTGCATCATTAAGCAACATATGGCCGCTTATGGATGCCTGCATGCTCATGGAATTATCCAAATAGATACTTATCATGGCAACATCTGTCTTTTGTAAACCCTGCGGACCAGGGAAATATGGCCTGGCAAAGGCGAGAACAAGCGATACAATGGCAAGTATTCTCGCAAGGAGAATCAGCAGATGTCTGAGACGGGATTGCTTTTTGGTTTCCTTCTTTATGGATTTAAGGAATTTCAGGTTGGTAAAATAATATTTCCTGTACCTCCTGAAATTAAACAGGTGGATGATAATGGGAATGGCAATCGCCAGAAGTCCGAAAAGCCAGTATGGATGAATGAATTCCATATATGAAATACGTCTTGTGAGCCGCTTTAGTATACGGCAGTGGCAAAAGTAAGCATTATCTCATGGATTATAGATTATCCTCTTTCGCTAAAGCTACAGAGGACGCTGTGGATTATGGGTGTTGGGTGTTGAATTTTGAATCACTGGTTTCCGGTAAAGCATTGAAGACAATGGGTTAAAACCCTGATTTGCTTTGTTATTTACCGCGGGCTTAAGCCCGCGGTAAGTCATATAATCTCAAAGGGGAAGTAGATTGGGATAGAATACACCTTCGCTAAAGCTTTGGTGTACAAAGGATAGAAGAAGTTTTCATGCCAATGCCCAACAGCAATATAAATCTATCATGATTGTACAACAGGCACTTCAGGGATATTCAAATCCAGAGGATCTTTAACTTTTTCTTTCAGAAGGACAATGTCTACCACTTCAATCATCTTGTCGATATAATGAAATTTCAATCCTGAAATGTAATCTACAGGGATATCTTCTATGTCCTTTAAGTTTTCCTTTGAAAGGATGATTTCGCGGATCTTCGCTCTTTTTGCTGCGAGTATCTTTTCTTTGATCCCTCCTACCGGCAGCACCTTTCCCCTCAGGGTGATCTCACCAGTCATGGCAATTTTTGAGCGTACTTTCCGCTGCGTGAATGCCGATGCCAGGGCCGTAAACATCGTGATCCCGGCTGAGGGACCGTCTTTCGGGGTTGCACCTTCAGGAACATGGATATGAACATTCCATTTTCTGAAAATATCCGGGTCGATTCCAAGGATACCTGAATGAGATTTCAGGTACTCATAAGCCAGTGTGGCCGATTCTTTCATCACATCCCCGAGATTTCCGGTTAGGGTTAGATTGCCTTTCCCCCTGCTCAGGCTTACCTCAACAAAGAGTATCTCTCCACCCACGGCTGTCCAGGCCAGTCCGGTGACCACACCCGCAATCTGGTCATTCAGTATTCGTTCACGCTGGAATTTGACCGTCCCCAGGAATTTTCTCAGGTCATCATTATCAACTTTTACATTGTAGGCTTCTTTCATGGCAATGAACCTGGCGTTGCTCCTGATGACTTTGGCAATTGCCTTTTCCAATGAGCGCACCCCGGCTTCCCGGGTATAATCAGCAATGATCTTCTGGATGATGTCTTTGGAGAAACGCAGTTGCTTCGTTGTTACACCATGTTCGAGCAGTTGCTTTGGGAGCAGATGGCGTTTTGCAATCTGAATTTTTTCTTCCAGCAGATATCCGCTGAGTTCGATGACCTCCATCCTGTCGCGAAGTGCAGGATGTATGGTATTCAGGGTATTGGCCGTAGCAATGAACATGACCTTCGATAAATCAAAATTTATCTCCAGGTAATTATCATGGAATTCGATATTCTGTTCCGGGTCAAGAATTTCAAGCAAAGCCGCCTGTGGATCTCCCTGAATAGTATTACCGCTCACTTTATCGATCTCATCAAGCACAAACACAGGATTGGAAGATTTTGCTTTTTTCAGATTTTGCAGGATTCGGCCCGGCATAGCGCCGATATAGGTTTTCCTGTGCCCGCGGAGTTCTGCTTCATCGCGAACACCGCCGAGTGACATTCTGATATACTTGCGTCCCAAGGCTCGTGCAATGGATTTACCAAGGGAGGTCTTACCAACACCGGGAGGGCCAACAAGACAAATGATCGGGGATTTATGATCTTTTTTAAGTTTGATCACAGCAAGGTGCTCAATGATCCTTTCCTTGACTTTATCCAGACCGTAATGATCTTCGTCAAGAATTTTCTGAGCATTGTTCAAGTCTAAATTATCTTCTGTGAACTCATTCCATGGAAGCTCTACAAGCATTTCCAGGTAATTCACCTGTATGGAATACTCCGCAGCCTGCGGATTCATCCGTTGGAGTTTTTTAAGCTCGCTCTCAAAAACTTCCTTTACCTCCTTTGACCATTTCTTATGGCTGGCCTCCTCTTTCATCTCATTGATCTCCTGCTCATAAGGGCTACCGCCAAGCTCTTCCTGTATGGTCTTGAGCTGCTGGTTCAGAAGAAAATCCCTTTGCTGTTTGTCAAGATCCGTTTTTACCTTGTCCTGAATCTGGTTTTTTAATTCCAGGACCTGCATTTCCCGGCTAAGGGCTGCCAGCACCTTGTTTGCTCGCTCGGTAATATCTGAAACCTCCAGAAGTTCCTGCTTTTCCCTGATCTCAATATTCAGGTTTGAAGACGCAAAGTTCACCAAAAATACGGGGCTCTTGATATTCTTAATGGCAAATACAGCATCGGAAGGAATGTTTGGAGACATTTTGATGATCTGCATCGACAAATCCTTCAATGAAGATATCAGAGCCTTAAAGCCTTCGTCTTCTTTATCTACCTGATGTTCCTGTGTTTCGAAAGACACCACCTTCGCCTTGAAATAGGGATCGGTTTGAAAAAATTCAACAAACCTGAAACGCTTTTTTCCCTGGATAATGGCAGTCGTACTACCATCAGGCATCTGTAATATCTTGATGATCTGTGCAACAGTTCCAACACTATACAGGTCATCCTTGCCGGGATCTTCTATTTCCACATCCCTCTGTGAGGCTACCCCAATGATCTTATCACCGGCATAAGCCTCCTTAATGAGTTTGATGGATTTGTCCCTGCCCACCGTGATAGGAATCACGATACCCGGAAACAGGACATTGTTCCGAAGTGGAAGAATGGGCAATTGTTCGGGGATCTCCTCAGTATGCATCTGCTCTTCATCCTCATCAGAAAGAAGAGGTATAAATTCAGTATCCTCATTGAGTAAATCTGAAAAATCCAGAAAGCTGTTGTCAGTATTATGGTCCATATATGGTCAAATTGTCAGTATGTCAGTTGTCATGGCGAGCTGACTTAGCATAAATTTATACTTATATTCCTTTTTAATAGTTACATACAAAGGGCATTCATTTCCTGCTGCTCATGGTGTTTCATTATATAAGTTGTAGGTCAATCATCATGCCAATGTGAGACTGGGTGACTTTGTGACTGGGTGACTTTGAGACTATGAGACTTTGAGACTGAGGGAATGAGTGACATGCATCTGCAAATTGCAAATCCACTCAAAACTTAAAACTCAAAATTCAAAACTAATAGCTTGTATTCATCGCAGTAAGTTCTTTCACTGCACGCAGGATGTTTTGCTCTGTTTCATCAAAGTCAAGGTTTCTGCGGCTATATACCCTGCTGGCGATATCTATGGCCTTTTTAACAGAAAAATCTGTAAAACCTTTTGTGCCACCCCAGGCAAAGGAAGGTATGAAGTTACGCTGAAAGCCTGCCCCGAAAATATTGGAGTTGATTCCAATAACAGTCCCGGTATTGAACATGGTATTGATCGCACACTTGCTATGGTCTCCCATAATAAGTCCGCAGAATTGCATGCCTGTATCCACGAATGTCTGGTCATTATAACTCCAGAGCTTTACGATATCATAATTATTTTTAAGATTTGAATTATTGGTATCTGCACCAAGATTGCACCATTCACCGATCACGGAATTCCCAAGAAAGCCATCGTGTGCTTTATTGGAATACCCAAAAATAACCACATTATTAAGTTCGCCGCCCACTTTTGAATACGGACCTATGGTGGTGGGCCCGTATATTTTAGCACTCATTTTTACAACTGATTGCTCGCAGAGGGCAAATGGCCCACGGATCACAGCGCCCTCCATGATCTCAGCATCTTTTCCGATATATACCGGTCCGGTGCTGGTATTGATCGTCGCACACTCTACCCTGGCTCCCTTTTCAATAAAAATATCGTTTCCTATCAGGGTATTGGTTTTACTCAGGGACTGAGATTCACGTCCTTTTGTAATTAACTCATAATCAGCCCGCAGAGCCTCATTATTTTTGGCAAAGATTTCCCATGAAGTATTGATCTTCAAGAATTCGGAAGTGGTTTCAATTTCATCCATCCCGCCGGCATCCCCATCCAGGCCATCCAGGTCATCAGCTGTAACTCTCATTGCAATGATCACAGCATCTTGCACCAGGGCCTGGTTGATCCCGAGATTATTAATTTCTTCCACAAGTTTTATATTGGGAAGGATGGAGCCATTGATCAGGATATTGTCTTCACTTTTGATGATGGGAAATTTCACGCTGAGGTAATCTTCTGTAAGAGAAGATGTTTTCGCCTTAAGATAATATTCCCATTTCTCCCTGATGGTAAGTATTCCCACCCTGATATCAGCTACAGGCCTGATAAAAGTTAATGGGAGAAGGTGATTTCTTCTAAAATTATCAAATATGATGTAGTTCATTTCGTACTATTTTTCCTGAATAAGAGATCAGAAGCAAAGGTAGGAAAAATTGTGGATGTTACTGGATGCTGGATGCTGGTGGCTGGCAAAAAAAAAGCCATCCACCACAGGTGGACAGCCTTCTATAAATCTTTTCAGAAGAGCTTACTCTCCTTCTTTCTTTTCCAGGTGTTTTTTATATTTACTACGGAATTTATCCACGCGGCCTGCGGTATCCACAAGTTGCATTTTACCTGTATAGAATGGGTGTGAGGTATGTGATATTTCCAGCTTCACCAGCGGATATTCATTGCCATCTTCCCACTTGACAGTTTCTTTGGTTTTAATAGTTGATTTTGAAAGGAAGGCATAATCATTCGACATATCCTTAAAAACCACAAACCTGTACTCTTTTGGGTGAATATCTTTTTTCATTGTTTTCTCCTTTAATTTCGGGCTGCAAAAATACGGGGTTTTTATTTATTAACAAAATATTATTGTAATAAATTATTTTGGCTTGATTCGCTGTTCGATTCGGTTACCGGTTAACGGCTACCGGCAAATGGTTAACGGTTAGCGGGAGTTAGGTTGGGCAGAAGGTTTGCGAATTGCCATATTCTTCACTCGGAACTATGCACTGTCATTAGGCACTTGGAACTAGCCACTCGGAACTAGGCACTTATTATCCCCTTTGGGATAATTTAGTGTACCACCAATACCTTTTGAACAGAAATGTCTTCTTCGCGGTGTATTTTTACGATATAAATTCCCTCCGGATAAGCCGCCATATTCAGTGTTGTTATTGCATTTCTGAATTTTTTGTCGAATAATTTCTCACCACTGGAATTAAAGATCTCAATCCTCCTGATGAGCTTACCCGATTTGATTGTGAGTTTATCATGGGTAGGATTTGGATAGATGTGAACATCGGGATCAACTTTTGAAACAGGAATTTCATGTATTTCCGTTGTTAAAAAATCCAGGATATAAACACGGTCGGGGCCGGGACTGGGGATAATGCATTTTTGGCTTGCATAATCAACATAGAACTTCCGGGTGGGTTCTTTCAGATAGATCTCCTGATCATCAAAATAAAAATACTTCATCGTATTAACAAAAGGTTCACCCTGTGGAGAAATTCCAATCTGTATCTGGGAATCCTTCACATTTAAATTAATAGTGTCTTCTACAATAGCTGTTTCAGGGTCGACTACCCAAATATCGAATTCTTTTGCTATATAGAACTTTTTATCGATAGAATTAAAGGCGACAGACATTCCACCTTCACCAACAGGTGAAAAAACAGTATTCTCAAGATATGAATTTTCTCCATCTAAGTATATAATATCAAAATAATTAGTACATAACCACCAGTACGCAATACAAACCCTTTTACTATCATCAGTAAACGCCATATCATGGATGCCAGATCCACTTACACTTACTTCACTTACCAGGCTCATTGTTTCTGTATCCACAATTTTCATGGTCCCATTACCATGGAACAAAATGTATTTACCATCGGGAGATATTTCCGGTGAATATCTGTAATCGACATTAGTAAATATTGCTACGTAATCTACAATATCCAAACTGCTAACGATGAAGCTATTACTGCCATCAATAGATATTTTTATAAGGTTCCCCTCCCAGCGGCAGTATGCGTATAAGTATTGCTTATCGGGTGATGGAATAAGTATAAAGTAACGTTCATGGTGAAATTCTTTGACTATGCTTAAAGTCGACAAATCAAACAATAATAAATATGGACTATCCCATCCTGAAAGGGCAATAAGATCATCACCGACATTTACTACTGAACTGATATGTTCAATATCCAGAATGGCATCAACTTCATAAGTAATTGCATCAATGATACTTATATTGCCGGAAAGGGGATTTCCGGTTATGATCTTACTATGATGATTATTAAGAACTGCACTATGTATTAAATCTGCTTCGGGTTCCTGCCCGCAGAAGATACTGTCGGTCTTAACAACATTAGCCGGATCAGAAAAATTATAAACATCTATATATTCGTCTCGTTTCCATCTGGTGCAATAATAGTTACCAGGGTTGTCACTTATCACAAATTCATAAGAATCTGGTGAGATGGCAATTACCTTATTCAATGCATGGGGTGACTGAAACTGACCGAAAGTATAATCCTCCGTCTCAAAATCAAACACCCTTATATATTCACCTGTCAGTATAACATATCTGCCATCATGCGAAATAAGTTTAAAAAATTCTGCATCTTCATCTAAATCAAACACTATATAATCATGACTTCCGAAATCAACCAGATAAGCATAATCATCCCACCCAAGACCATGAACTTCTATAAATAATTTTGATCCGTCATTATTTACAGCCATATTATCCTGCCATGTCCAAAAAACCATACTAACAATTTGAGGAATGAACATGGAATCCACAACATTATGTGTATAGGAATCAACACAATAAAAGTAAAGTGAATCATTTCTATGGGCAAAGATGTATAAAGAGTCTTTACTCGCTGTTGCTGCCAAACTGCTGGTATAATAGATATCAAAGGATTTTTCTATTTCTCCGGTGATTGCATTCAGGATAATAGGCTGGTTACCTGCTGTTTGAAGTGAAGCAATATAATTATCGTTGCCAATCAGAAGAAAATCAGAATAAGAGTATATTTGACGGCCAACCCCACCACCCCCACTCCACATTTCGCCAATATATGGCCAGTAAGTCAAAAACAGTTGATTAAAAGCACTAAGACCATATGCTGCCAGGAAACCTCCGGCATCCAGGTGTTCACCATTATCAAATCCCACATAGATGATAGATTCGTCAGCATTCACTTCTATAACACAGGGCTGATGTTCTACCGGGAAGCTGTTTTCTACAGAATAATCATCCAGGTTTATGATGTAAATATCATCGGAATAATAACAGCAAACGTAAATATGCTGTTCATTAACTTCCATATCTATGGGACCATCGCCAACATTAATAATGGCAAGGGGTTCCAGAGTTTCAGTATCATAAACATAAAGGTTATTCGTATGATGGTACATTGCTATTAACTTCGTTCCATCCGGAGAATATTTCACTTTATATGGCAAGTCGGCTTCCGGCAGTACTCCCGGCTCAATGCTATCCATATTCCCTATGTAATTGCTATGATTCCCGTCATCACCATGTTCGAATAATTCTTTCGGAGACAGCATATATTTATCTCCCAGAATAAGATGTTCGGGAATCTGCCCATCCTTAATATGATGAACATAAGTAGTATCAGGCAATCGCATAAGTATTGCCGCAGGCTGGCCATTATCGTCATTCATTATACTAATTTCCTGGGAGTTAGATGAGAAGGATATGAAGCTGAAAACTAAAATTAATAAGAACTGTTTCATGGTTTGGGAGGATTTTAACATTTTCATCAACAGGCATTAATATCTTGTTAAAATTAATATAGAATGCCATTAAAAGCAAGGATAATTATAAGGCAGTACCTTTTGCCTGTCAAAAATTCGTTTCATCACATCATTAAATCAGTGACACTGGCTGAAGGCAAAGCCTGACCGCGTGTCGCCATAACTTCAGCACAGCGCTGGCGGCAAGCCTTTGGCGGCAGATGGATGGCGTAGGGATTAGTCACTTTTTTCAGTGGATTCCGGATACTTAATACTATTGGATAAAACCTAAGGCAACTCATTTCCTGTGGAAGCAGTATATATACGGTACCATTGTTCGAGGCTCATCGTAATATTCAAAGATTCCACCGCAAACTTAACCCGGTCAAGTTTGCCCGTGCCGATAAGCGGGAGGATTTGAGCGGGATGATTCAATAGCCAGGCATAAATTACTTTTTCAAGTACATTGACTTGCAATTCTTCGGAAATTTCTGTCAAAACAGTTAACAGCTTTCTTCCTTTTTCACCCTCCGGGGTAAAGATCTTTCCACCAGCGAGCGGTGACCAGGCCATGGGTTTAATTTTTTCTTTCAGGAAGAAGTCGATATTCCCATTATTAAAATGTTCCAGGCAGTAAGGGGATATTTCCACCTGGTTGGTCACGAGTTTCTCATCACAATAAGCGTCTAGTATTCCAAACTGCTGAGGATTAAAATTCGACACCCCAAAATATAATACTTTTCCCTGCTTTTTTAAATCATTGATTGCCCTTGCAACTTCTTCCGGATTGAAAAATGGTGCGGGCCTGTGAAGCAGAAGCAGGTCGATACGGTCCGTCCGGAAATTTTTCAGGGAATACTCAACAGATGAAACAATATGATCATAACTGTAATCATATGTCTTGATCTTCTGCGAAGGAAATCTATCCGATCTCAGTTTAATTCCGCACTTTGTGATGATTTTTATTTCATCCCTGATGGATCTTACTAATTGCAGCGCATCTCCGAAAAGCTTTTCACAGCTGTAATTCCCATATATATCTGCATGATCAAAAGATGTGATACCCAATTCTATCAATTGCTCCGTATGTTGTAGAATTTCTTCTACTGATATTTGCCAGTCAGCCAGTCGCCAGTGCCCTTGAACAATCCTGGACAATTCCAGATCTTCAGCAAGTTTGATCCTCGGAGTATTCAACATTGTATACTATTTAAACTATTATCTAAACCAAAAATACAGAAATACATTTGATAAATTATAATTCACGAAGGCTAAATGATTCTAGAAACCAGATGATACTGGATGCTGGTCAGGTGAGGAAGCGATTGGGGAGCGTGTTGGGTGTTGGATTAATTATGGATTATGGATTAATTTCTGATTTATATATCTGATTTCAAATTTCAAAACCCATCTCTTAACACCATCTTATCGTCATAAAGTCTTCCAGTCATATCAGGGTTTATTCGTTCTTTGTTCCTTAAGAAACAAGTTCCAGGACGGTGATCTCCGGCAGTATGCCGATGCGGCCCGGATAACCGATCATGCCCAGTCCACGGTTAACGTAAAGATATTGAGGGGTATCTGTAGCAGGATTCGCATACAATCCGGCCCAACGCTTGTACATATACTGGGCGGGGCTCCAGCGAAAGTTTTTTAATTCAACCCCAAACTGAAAACCATGCGTATGTCCGGAAAGTGTGAGGGGAATATTGGGATATTTCAGGCTCACCTCTTTGTCCCAGTGCGTGGGATCATGGGAAAGCAATATTTTGAACAGTGCTGTATCAGTTCCTTCAAGGGCCTTTTCGAGATTTCCATACCTGGGGAAACGCTCGTAGGCACTCCAGTTATCTACGCCAACAATAGCTACCGGTATATTCCGCACTTTAGCCAGCTTGCTTTCATTTCTGAGCAGATGCCAGCCCAGTTCATCATAGAATGTTTCGAGATCGCGCAGGTTTTGTTCCTTCTCAGCCAGGGTGGCCCATTTCACATAGTCGCCATAATCGTGATTGCCAAGAACAGCAAAAACGTCGAATTTTGCCTTCAATTGTTTCAGGATGTACTTATAGCGGTAGGCTTCGGTGGTCACAAAATTAACAAGGTCGCCGGTAAAAAATATAAAATCTGCCTCTTCTTCATTGATCACATCTACCGCATCCTGCAGGGCTCCTTTGTTTGTCCAGCTACCAAGATGAAGGTCGGAGATCTGAACCATTTTCATGCCTTCAAGCTGAGCGGGGATCATCGGCAAGCTGATATATTCCCGGCGTATCCTGAAATCATAAGCCCAGCGGACAGCTCCGATAATCAATCCACTTAAAACAAAACCTCCACCAATAAGTCCGATGTTCCCAAGAAACTTTGCACGTGTGATCTGCTTTGTTTTCTCAGGGCAGGGCGTTTTCTTCTTCTTATGCCAGGAAAAACGTAATACATGATGGATGATCTTTAGCAGATCGGCAAACAGCAGGAAGATTATGGCAAAGAGTTTGGCAGAATAGATCATAAAAATGATCCCACCCAGGAAAGTTGCAAGGAAAGGCTTCCACAGGTATATGTTCACAAACAGGGAACCTACTCCCATGCTAATGACAAGGAGAAGGGGAAACCAATAGCTTAGTATTGTTATGTATTTCAGGAACTTATTCCACGAAAAAACTCTTCTCCTGACAGAAAGCCACAGATAAAGATCAAGTAAAAGAATGAGCACAAAAAAAGGAAAGCGGCTCAACTCCTTCGGATAGGAAGCAGCAATAATGAAATAACCGCCAATGGTCATTGCCAGTGACAGTGTCCCCAATAGATATATTGTTCTCTTTGCCATTTAAAACGAGCGGCAAAGGTCTGTAATTTTTTCTTATGTGACTGTTAATTAATTATAAAAGTAGTCAGTAGTCAGAAGAGATTTATTTAATCACACTCAGTCTTGAAATATCCTGAAGCTGTGCATCATTCCTGATACGTATAAAATATGTGCCTGTAGACAGGTCGGCTACACTGAACTCTATCGTATTTATCCCTTCTTTCAGATTGATATTCATGCTTTCCATAACTTCTATGCCCAGGGAATTATAAACTTCAAGACTTGCATTCACCACTTCTTCGGAATAAATTTCAATGTGTGCAAGTTCGTTTACCGGGTTTGGATAAACAGAAGATATCCTGGCGATACTAGCGGCTGGTTCTTCAATCGCGATAGGTGGCGGACAGTCATGTTGTTCCAGTCCATGGCTTTCAAGAGCATCGATGATCGTCTGGGCTGTGGGAATCGGCCAGATATCCTGTTCGAGGATGGTCCTGTCGGGTGCTATTAAAATGACAGTAGGATATGCGCCAATACTGTATGCATTACAAACCTGTGTCCCCCCTCCTTCAACACCGCTGATGGTTGGATATGTTACACCATATGTTTCATCGAAAAGAATACAGGCAGCATTATCATCTCCTGTGTCCATGGCAAAATAGTTTACATCGCCGGAGTTGCAACCGAAGTATTCATATGACTCATTGATCTTGGGTGCTGCTATCTGGCAGGGGCCGCATGAACAAAAGAAAAAGTCAATACATACATACTGACCAGAATCGAGTAATTCAAATAAATTCCATGTATGCCCGTGTACGTCAGTACAAGTGAAATCAACGGCTTCTGTTAATGGCGTCTGAGACCTTAATCCGCTCAGAGAGAAAGTTGCAATAATGAGAATAAGTAGGATTTTTTTCATAATATATTGTTTAATGTAGTTATTTGCGGGTAAAGATATGAAATGTTTAGGAAAAGATGCTGGATGCTTCGTACGCCGTCCGCGTGTCGCCATAGCTTTAGCGCTGCGCCGTCGGCAAGCCTTTGGCGGCCGATGGGAGGCACAAGCTTTAGCGTAGGTGTACTGGAT